>JAEYYV010000382.1 GCA_023428295.1 Pseudomonadota bacterium | reverse complement strand
CTCGTGGTCCGTGTCGATCACATCGGCGCGAGCGGCGTTGGAGCCTTTGCCGCGGGCTGCCATATAGCTGTAGGAAAACGTAGTAGATTCGGGAGACGGCAATGGACAGAAACGACCGGCAGGCCATCGAGGACCTTTTCGTGAAGCTGGGCGAGGTCGAGGGACGCGCTCCGCCGCGCGACCCGGAAGCGGAAGCCTTCATTGCCGGCCAGATCGCCGGACAGCCCGGCGCGCCCTACTACATGGCACAGACGATTGTCGTGCAGGAGCAGGCGCTGGCGGCAGCGCAGGCGCGCATTGAAGAGCTGGAGGCCAGCAAGGCCGAGGAGCCGCGCGGCGGCTTCCGCATGCCGTTCGGCCGCGAGCGCGACCAACCGGCCGAGCGCGGGACGCGCCGCGGTTCCGTGCCGACCATCGGGCGCGCCGCGACGGACAATGCTGCTGTCGGCCGTGGCGGCGGCGGGTTCCTGGTCGGAGCCGCGCAAACGGCGATGGGTGTCGCTGGCGGCCTCTTGCTGGGCAACGCCCTGGCCGGCCTGTTCGGCGGCGGCGGCGAGGCCCAGGCGGCGGACAGTGCCCCGGCCGACGATGCCGGCATGGACGACGCCTCCGCCGACGACGGCGGCTTCGACATGGGCGGCGGCATGGACGACTTCGAGTTCTGACCCTCGCGTGCGTGAAAATCGCGCGGAAGACGACGTCCGGATGGCGCGAACAAGGCGCTATCCGGCCTTCTTCAACATCTCTTCCATATAGTGGCGCAGCACCGCGTTGATGCGGGTCTGGTAGCCCTTGCCCGTCGCCTTGAAGAAGTCGATCACGTCCTTGTCGAGGCGGATGGAAATCGCGCCCTTGGCAATCGGATAGACGGCGACGACCTTCGACCAGTCGATGTCGCGGAAAGCGGCCCAGTCGGGATCGTCGCGCATGGCCGCCTCGATATCCGCGTCGGTCATGGCGTCGACGCGCGCCCATTCGGACTTGGACTCGCCGCGGGCGACCATCGCGCGGATCTCATCCGCCGGATACCGAACGAAATTCTCTTTGCTCATTCTTGACCGCGGGCCACGACGAAATGATGCGGCATTTAGCGTCCCGGATCGTGAAGATCACGACGATGATCCGGCCGGAAGATTTGCAGATCGCCTTCGTACGGGCTTCGCCTCCTCTGTCAGAGCGTTGTTGCAGATGCGGTTCGAGCAGTGCCAACGCAGCATCCGGAAAGTCGATGCCGCTTTTTCGAAGATTGCGGAGTCTCTTGTCCGGATCCCACTCGAACGCAGGAAACGCGATCGCGTAGACTCGGCGCACCATATGCCCCCGAAATTTGGCCCGAGACGACAATACAGACGTGGACTTTCACGACCAGAGTTTCGTCACTGCCATTGTCGGCGGCTTCGGACATGCGGCACAAGCCAAAAACTACAGACGTATATACAATCGGCCGTCTCCCGCCACAAGCGGCCAAATCGCAATCGCTTCTTCCGCCACCTGCCTCTATATGAGGCGGGAACGAGCCCTCTACCCATGCGTTTTTCCGACTCCTTCCTCACCGAGATCCGCGACCGGGTGCCGATTTCGGCGCTGATCGGTACGCGTGTGACGTGGGACCGGCGCAAGACCAGCTCCGCCAAGGGCGACTACTGGGCCTGCTGTCCGTTCCATGGCGAAAAGTCGCCATCGTTCCACTGCGAGGACAGGAAGGGCCGCTACCACTGCTTCGGCTGCGGGGTTTCGGGCGACCACTTCCGCTTCCTCACCGAACTCGACGGGCTGAGCTTCCCCGAAGCGGTGGAGCGGGTCGCCGACATGGCCGGCGTGCCGATGCCCGCGCGCGATGCCGCCGAGGAGAAACGCGAGCGCCAGCGGGCCAGCCTGCATGACGTGATGGAGATGGCGACGGCCTTCTTCCAGGCGCAGCTTCAGGCGCCCGGCGGCGCGAAGGCACGCGCCTATCTGCGCGAGCGCGGGCTGACCGCCGCCACGCAACAGACCTTCCGGCTGGGCTACGCGCCCGAAAGCCGCAATGCGCTGAAGGAGCATCTCGCCTCCAGGGGGGTCGGCAAGGAACAGATCGAAGCCTGCGGGCTGGTGCGCCACGGAGACGACATCCCGGTTTCCTACGACTGGTTCCGCGACCGCATCATGTTCCCGATCGAGGACCGGCGCGGGCGGGTGATCGCCTTCGGCGGCCGGGCGATGTCGCCGGAGGTGGCCGCGAAGTACATGAACTCGCCGGATACCGAACTCTTCCACAAGGGTGACGTGCTCTACAATTTCGCCCGCGCGCGCGCCGCCCTCGGCAAGGAGCAGGCGCTGATCGCCGTCGAGGGCTACATGGACGTGATCGCCCTGGCGCAGGCCGGGTTCGGCAACGCCGTGGCGCCGCTCGGCACCGCGCTCACCGAGAACCAGATGGAACTGCTCTGGCGGGTCTCGCCCGAGCCGGTGCTCTGCTTCGACGGCGACCAGGCCGGCCTGCGCGCCGCCTGGCGGGCCGCCGACCTGGTCCTGCCGTCGATCCAGCCCGGCCGCACCGCCCGCTTCGCCCTGCTGCCGGAAGGCAAGGACCCCGACGACCTCGTGCGCGCCGAAGGGGCGGCCGCCTTTTCCGCGGTGCTGGCCGACGCCCGGCCGCTGTCGGACCTGATCTGGATGCGCGAGACCTCGGGCGGCGCCTTCGAGACGCCGGAGCGTCGCGCCGAGCTGGAGAAGACCCTGCGCGAACTGACGAACCGCATCCGCGACGAGAGCGTGCGCTTCCACTACGCGCAGGACATGCGCAACCGCGTGCAGGCCTTCTTCGGCCCACCGG
>JAEYYV010000087.1 GCA_023428295.1 Pseudomonadota bacterium | reverse complement strand
CCTCCTGGCGCACGCGCGCGGGACGCAGCGCGAGCTCGTCGACCGCGGCGATCGCGAGGTCGACGTCGTCGGAGCGAAGCGCGTCGACGAGGCCCGCGATCGGCGCGACAGGCATCGCGATCGCGCGCGCGCTCGCCGAGATCGTGGCGAGCGCATCCAGCTCGACCGCGCGGGCCCACGCCAGGGGCGCGAGGTCGAGATAGCGCGTGGCGATGACCCACCCGATCGCCCAGCGCGAGGCGCCGGGACGCGCGGGTGAGGACAGCACGCTCGTCGCGAGGTCGCGCGCAGCGTCGCCCAGCGAGTCGAGCATGGTGGTGACGGTCGCGGCGACGTGCGGGATGCGTGGCTCGTCCAGCCAGCGCAGCGCGTCGGCGAAGGCGGACGGATCGTTGGCCTCGATCAGTCGCGCTGCGGCGAGCGTGCGGAGCGGGACGTGCGGATCGCAGAGCAGCTCGACGATCGAGAGCGGAGGCGACTCCATCTCGGCGAGCCGCGCGGTGACGACCGCGGGATCGCGATCGAGGAGCGCGGGCGACAGCCGCGATGCGACGGGCTCGCGCGTGGAGTCGACAAGGGTCGGCCCCCACAGCGCGCTCAGGTACTGGGCGGTGCCGCCTTCGATGTCCGCGAGGATCTCGGGGCGACGATCGGGAGAGCGGTTGCCATAGATCGTGAGGACTTGAATCGCGGCGTGGCGCACGCGCCAGAACGGATCGGTGAGGGCGGCGCGCGCGGGCGCGATCGGGTCGGCGGACGAGTGCGTGCCGAGGACACCGAGCGCGTAGAGAGCGGCGCGGCGAACCCACCACGTGGTGTCCGTGTGCGCGAGCGTGCACAGGCGCGTGTAGGCGGCGAGGGGGACCGCCGCCGGGACCGCGAGAGATGCGCGGCGAGCGAGCGCGCGGATCGCAGCGTCGCGCACGACGGGCGAGACGTCCGAGAGCGCGTCGACGAGCCATGGCTCGGGATCGGGCAGGGCACTCTCGTGCGTGCGAGGCGGGCGCACGCTGCCGAGCGCACCGGCGGCAAGCGCGCGCACGGCGACGTCGGCGTCCGAGGCGAGCAGCCGGCGCAGGCCGTAGACGACGGCGGGATCGGCGAGCTCGGTGGGAGTGAGCTCCTCGACAGCGCGGCGGCGCACGTAGGCCTCGACGGCGACAAATGACAACAGGCTCATGACCGCACCTTTCGGCGCTGGCGGGAGAGGCGCGCGCGCAGCTGCTCGCCGACCGCACGCTTGAGCTCGGTGTGATCGCCTGCGAGCTCGTCGGGCAACCAGAAGTGCAGGACGCGCGTGCCGGAGACGACGAATGCGCGGGAGAACGGGACGCCATCGGCGGTGGCGGTATCGGGCGCGCGCGAGACGCACGCTTTGCACAGGCAGGGGAGCGGTGACGCGTCCTCGTGTCCGGTGAAGTTAACAAATCCACCGAGAAGCGAAGCAGCCTCGGCGCGCATGCCACGCGCGTCGAGAGCATCGATCGCTTTTCGACGCGAATCCGCATCGCCCGGTGCGTTCACGAGACGCACCAGCAACGAGACAAGCTCGTCCGCACCCATCGCGGATGAGTATGCAATTTCTCGTCGATTTTCGGGAGCGATCGGCACCCGAAAACCGCCCGTGCGCGCTACAAAGTCTGCCTCTCGATGACGGACGTTCCAGCCTCGAACATCACGCCGATCTCGATCGAACACGAGATGAAGAGCTCGTTCATGGATTACGCCATGAGCGTCATCGTCTCGCGTGCGTTGCCCGACGCGCGAGATGGGCTCAAGCCGGTCCACCGGCGCATCTTGTTTGCTCAGCGCGGTCTCAATAACGTCTGGAACCGGCCGTACCTCAAGTGCGCGCGCATCGTCGGCGACGTGATCGGTAAGTATCTCCCGCACGGTGACGCGAGCGTGTACGACGCGCTCGTCCGCATGGCGCAGGATTTTTCCATGCGCTACATGCTCGTCGACGGGCAGGGCAACTTCGGTAGCGTCGACGGCGATCCGCCGGCGGCCATGCGCTACACGGAGTGCCGGATGTCCAAGGTCTCCTCGGAGATGCTGGCGGACATCGAGAAGGAGACTGTCGATTGGCAGCCCAACTACGATGACAAAGAAGAGGAACCGACGGTCCTTCCGACCAAGGTTCCCAACCTTCTCATCAATGGCGCGTCCGGCATCGCCGTCGGCATGGCGACCAACATCCCGCCGCACAACATCGGCGAGATCATCGATGGCGTGCTCGCGATCATCGAAAAGCCGGGCATCTCTGACGATGACCTCATCAAGATCGTGCCGGGCCCGGACTTCCCGACCGGCGGCACCATCCAGGGCCGCGTCGGCATCCTGAGCGCGTACAAGACGGGGCGCGGCGCCATCCAGATCCGCGGCGTCGCGCACGTCGAGGAGGTCCGCAAGGACCGCCAGGCGATCATCGTGACCGAGCTGCCGTTCATGGTGAACAAGGCGCGGTGGATCGAGACCGCGGCCGAGATGGTCCGCGACAAGAAGCTCGAGGGCATCAGCGACATTCGCGACGAGAGCGATCGCACCGGCATTCGCGTCGTGTTCGAGCTCAAGAAGGACGCGAGCGATCAGGTCGTCCTCGCCAACCTGTACAAGTACACGTCGCTGCAGAGCTCGTTCTCCGTGAACATGCTCGCGATCGTCGACCAGCGCCCGGTGCTGCTGTCGCTCAAGCGCGCGCTCCAGGTGTTCATCGAGCACCGCCGCGACGTCGTCACGCGCCGCACGCTGTACGATCTGCGGGAAGCACGCCTGCGCCGCGAGATCGTCGAGGGCTTGGGCCTCGCGGTGATGAACATCGATCGCGTGATCGAGATCATCCGCTCGTCCAAGGACACCGACATCGCCAAAGAGCGACTCATGTCCGAGAAGCTCGGCGGCCTCGACGGCTTCCTCGAGCGCGCGGGTCGTCCCGCCGAGGAGGTGGCCGCGGCCAAGACCGCCGGCTTCATCCTCCTCACCGCCCGGCAAGCGCAAGCGATCCTCGACATGCGCCTCGGTCGCTTGACCGGCCTCGAGCGCGAGAAGCTCGAAGCCGAGTACAAGGATCTCTGGGAGCTGACCGATTACCTCGAGGGCCTCTTGGCCGACGAGAAGAAGCTGATGGCCGCCATCGTCGGCGAGCTGAAGCAGATCCGCGAAGACTTCGCCGACGAGCGCCGCACGAAGATCGTCGACGCGCAGGGCGAGATCATGACCGAGGAGCTGATCGACGAGGAGGACATGGTCGTCACTCGCACGCACCTCGGGTACATCAAGCGCACCAAGGTCAGCGAGTACGAAGCGCAGGGCCGCGGCGGTCGCGGTATCACGGGCGCTGCGTCCAACGACGACGACTTCATCGTCGACATGTTCGCCGCGTCGACCCACGACCACACGCTGCTGTTCACCGACAAGGGCCGCGCCTACTACAAGAAGGTGTACGAGCTGCCCGAGGGAGCGCGCACCGCCAAGGGGCGCGCGCTCGTCAACGTGCTCGAGCTGCAAGAGGGCGAGCAGGTCGTCGCGATGCTGCCGTTCAAGGAGTTCCGCGACGACACGTGCGTGTTCTTCGCGACGCAGTCCGGCACCGTCAAGAAGACGGAGCTGTCCGCGTTCGAGAACGTCCGCCAGAACGGTATTCGCGCGATCACGATCGACGAGGGCGACCGCCTCGTCGGTGTCGCGTTGACCACCACGGTGGACGACGTACTGCTGACGTCGGCCAAGGGCTACGCCGTGCGTTTCACCGAGGACAAGGTCCGTCCCATGGGCCGCACCGCCGGTGGCGTACGCGGCATCACGCTGCGCGAGGGCGATCGCCTCGTGGGCATGGTCACGTTCGCGCGCGACCAAGCGGCCACGCTCATCACGGTGTGCGAGCGCGGCTACGGCAAGCGCACCGCGGTCGGCGATTACCCGACCAAGAACCGCGCTGGCAAGGGCGTCATCGCGATCAAGACCACCGCACGCAACGGCCTGGTCGCGGCGGTGCGCATCGTGACCGACGAGGATCACGTCATCTTGATCAGCGACCGCGGCAAGCTCATTCGCCTCCGCGTGCGCGACATCTCCACGCAGGGCCGCGCCACGCAGGGCGTTCGCCTCATGCGCGTCGATGACGGCGAGAAGGTCGCCGCGATCGAGCGCCTCGCCGATCCGGGCGAGGAGAGCGGCATCGCCGAGGGCGCGCCGATCGAAGCCATCGAAGACGGCGACACGATCCCCAACGAGGATCTCGAGACCGACGAGGCCGACGAGGGCGAGGACGAGGGCGAGGGCGAAGACACCGCCGCGGATACCGCGGATGCCGCGGACGACGGCGAGCCCGAGACCTAGGATCGTCCGAACCCGACCGTCCGAACCCGACCGTCCGAACCCGACCGTCCGAAACCGACCGTCCGAAACGACAACGGCCCCCTCGCGAGGGAGCCGTGCACCAAACGGTTCGCGCTGCTGCTTAGTCGAGCGGAGCGTCGCCGCCGGCTGCGGGCGCGGGCGCCGAACCGAGCGCGCTGACCAGCTGGAACTCGACACGGCGGTTCTTCGAGCGCGCCGTGGTCAGCTTCGCACCCTTGAGGCCTTCGATCGGCACCACCGGGTTCGAGTCGCCGAAGCCCTTCGCCGAGAGTCGGCTCTCGTCGATGCCCTTCTTGATGAAGTACGCGCGGACGCTCTCGGCGCGGCCTTGCGACAGCTCGAGGTTGTCGGCGAACTTCGCGCCCTTCTTTGCCTTGAGCGGCTGGTCATCGGTGTGGCCCTGGATCTCGAGCTTGAGATCCGGGAACTCCTTGAGGATCGCGACGGCCTTGTCGAGCGTCTTGTTCGACGTCGCGAGCAGCGCGTCGGAGTTCACGCGGAAGTTGATGCCTTGGATCGCACCCGTGAACTTGCGGATCTTCTCCGGAACCTCGTCGGGGCAGCCATCCTCGTCCTGATAGCCGTTCTTGGTCTCGGGCTGGTCGATGCACTTGTCCTGCGCGTCGAGCACGCCGTCACCGTCGTTGTCGAGGTCGGGGCAACCGTCGTCGTCTTGGAAGCCGTCCTTGTCCTCGGGCTCGGCCGGGCACTTGTCCTGCTGATCGTTAATACCGTCGCCGTCGTTGTCCGGATCGGGGCAGCCGTCGTCGTCTTGGAACCCGTCCTTGTCCTCGGGGTCCGTCGGGCACTTGTCGACGGCGTCGAGCAGACCGTCGCCGTCGTTGTCGGGCTCCGAGCAACCATCGTCGTCCTGGAAGCCGTCCTTGTCCTCGGGATCGGTCGGGCACTGATCGGCAGCGCCACGGATGCCGTCGCCGTCCGGATCGTCATCCTCGGGCTGTTCGCGAACGACGACCGACTTGCTATCGCCGAACGACAGGTAGAACGAAGCGAGGGCTTCGAAGTCGGTCGTGACCTTCTTGATATCCGGGTCCGGCGGATCCGGCGGCGTGGCGTTCTCGCTGCTCGGCACGAGCAGGAGTCGACCGTCGAGCCGGAGTCCCATGCGCGGCGTGATGCGGTACTTGAAACCGAGTCCGAAATAGAACGCGGCGTCGGTATCCTCGGTGAGCACGCGCGCCGGATCGGTCCCCTGCGCTTCGTTATTGGTCTGCACGACCGTGAAGCCGCCGCCGCCCACGAACACGAACGGGATGAACTTGTTCTCCGGGTTACGCGCGCGAAGCTGCGCCACGAGGTGCGCGCGATACGTGATATCGGTCGACGAGTAGTCGAGCGCTTGGCCCGCCTTGCCCTTCACCACCGTCGGGATCACGCCGATCTCACCTTCGACGCCGATCACATCCGCAAAGAACACGCCGACGCGAAGTCCGAGAAGCACCGAGGTGCGCTGATGCGGCGAAAGGGGATAGTCCTTCACGCCGAGCTCGTTGTTCTCGTTGAAGAAGTGTACGCCCGCGGTGCCACCGATCTCGACGTTGGCAGCGGCTAACGACGAGGAAGCTACGATGGCGCTGCAGGACATCGCAGCTATGGTCGATGGAGACAAGCGCATCATATTGAATTGGTATCGCGACCAAATCTCCAAGATCCACTGATCAGGCAACCTTGATCGCACTTCGGTAAGGACTTTTTGGGGTAACCAGCTGTCATGCCCAATCGGCTCGCCAGCGAAAGCTCGCCGTACTTGCGACAGCATGCAGACAACCCCGTCGACTGGTGGCCGTGGGGACCCGATGCGTTTGCCGAGGCAAAACGCACCGACAAACCCGTCTTCGTATCGATCGGATACGCAGCGTGCCATTGGTGCCACGTGATGGCGCACGAGTCGTTCGAGGACGACGACATCGCTCGTCTCATGAACGAGAAGTTCATCAACATCAAAGTCGATCGCGAAGAGCGTCCCGATGTCGACGCGATCTTCATGAATGCGATCATGGTGCAAGGTGAGGGCGGCGGTTGGCCGCTCTCGGCGTTCTGCTTGCCGGACGGTCGACCGTACTTTCTCGGCACCTACTTTCCGCCAGCGCCGCGCTTCGGGCGGCCGAGCTTTCCGCAGCTACTCACCGCGATGGCCGACGCGTATCGCACGAAGCGTTCGGACGCCGAGGACAACGCGCTCGCGCTCGTCGACGGGCTGCACCGCGTCGACGCGCACTATCGACGCGGCGCTCGTGATGCACAGGCGTCTGCCCTCGCTGCGTCGCTGATCGTCACGGCAGGACAGCAGCTCGCGGAGCGCGCGGATCCCACGTACGGCGGACTCGGCGGCAAGCCGAAGTTTCCGTCCAGCTCGACACACGATCTTCTCGCGCGTGCGGGCCGGTTCTCGTTCGGCGAGAAGGCAAACACCGCGTTTGCGGAGTGGGCCAAGGGCATGGCCGAGGGCGGGATCTACGATCACCTCGGCGGTGGCTTCGCGCGCTACTCCGTCGACGAGAAGTGGCTCGTGCCGCACTTCGAGAAGATGCTGTACGACCAAGCGCAGCTGCTCTCGATCTATGCAGCTGTCGTCGCGAAGGGCGGACCGTTCGCCGCGCGCGCCAACGAGGTCATCGCCGAGACGATCGCGTTCCTCGAGCGCGAGCTCTCGGACGCTGCGGGTGGCCTCTGGTCGTCCCTCGACGCGGACTCCGACGGCGAGGAAGGCAAGTTCTATGTGTGGACGCTCGACGACGTGCTGGCGCAGCTCGGCAAGGTGAACGGACTCGTCTTCGCGCAGGCGTACGGCGTCACCGCGCGCGGCAACTTCGAGGACACGCCGACCTGCGTGCTCTCGCGCATCGCGCCGCGCACGTCCCCGCTCGAGGAGGAGCAGCTCGCCGAGGCGCGCGCGAAGCTGTTCGAGGTGCGCTCGCACCGCAACCGGCCGGGCTCCGACGACAAGGTGCTCGCGGGATGGAACGGCCTCGCGATCGTCGGGCTCGTCGCCGCGTGGAAGGCGACGGGACAGGATCGCGCGCTCGAGCTCGCGCTGCGCGTCGCGAGCTTCGTGCGCGATCGCATGATCGACGGCGCCTCCATCGCGCGCGTGTTTCACCAAGGCGTGACCAAGCCTCTCGACGGGACGCTCGAGGACTACGCGTTCTGTGCGGTCGCGTTCTTCGATCTGGCGGAGGCGACGGGCGAGCGAGCGTGGTGGGACCTCGGGCAAACGCTCGTGGCCACCGCGCGCGCGAAGTTCGTATCCGACGAAGATGGCGTGCTCGTGTTCTACCTGTCGGCCGCCGGCGACGACCTGCTCGTGCATCGCCCCGAGTCGCATCAAGACGGTGCGATTCCATCGGGCGCCGCGTGGTTCACGATGGCGCTCTTGCGCCTCGGACTCGTCGGCGGTGACGACGCGGCGCTCTCGCTCGCCGAGAAGTACCTCGTGCAGCGCTTGGGCGGCAGCGTCGCGCCCAATGCGTTCGCGAACAGCGCATTGTTCGCCGCGCTCGACTACTACCTTCACTCCAAGGTGGTCGTCGTTACCGATGGTCCGGATCGAGATGCATTGATCGCAGCCGCGCGACGCACGTACTCCCCGACGCTCTCGATCGCCGGACCGTGGGCGAGCTCGTCGGTGCTCGACGGCAAGACGAGCACGGACGGCGCCGCGCGAGCCTTCGTGTGCACGGGGCCTACGTGCGCGCCACCCGTGACGACGGCCGCCGACCTCGTCCCGTTGCTCACGCGCTAGGGCCGAGCTTGCGCGGTCGTCCGGGCTCCCAGGTGATACGCTGGCGAGCCTATGGCGGAAGTGGTCGAACGCGAGTTCATGGGCAAGGGCCGATCGAAGATCTGGACCTACCTGATCTTGATGGTGGTGCTCGTCAGCGTCGCCGTCGCGGTCAACCTCATCTGGATCAATCCCGGCGCGGCCTCGGCCGGCATGAAGAGCTTCTTCGGTCTCCCGAGCTGGTCACTCGCGACGATCATGTTCCTCGCAGGGGCGATCGTGTTCTGGCTCGGCCTCAAGATGGAGACCGATTGGCCCGAGGCGATCGGCGCATTCTTGATCAGCGGAGCCGTCGTCTGGTTCGAGGTGATCATCGGCTGGAACAAGTTGGCCCTCGGTGGCGTCGTCGTGATCCCCTATATCCTCCCGATCGTCGTCTTCGCCCTGCTGCTGATGTACGGCATGAGGAAGAGCGTCTAGTGCTGCCGCCTCTCTACGACGGGTGGATGAAGGAGCTGCTGTCGACGCCGATCTCGACGGAGAAGCGCGCGACCTGTGACGACTGCGCGATGGGACCCGGCAAAGGCGAGTCGCCCACGTTCGATCCGCGCGTGAAGTGCTGCACGTTCTATCCCGAGCTGCCGAACTACACCGTCGGCGCGATCATCTCGGACGACGACTCGTACGGCCAGGTCGAGGTCTCCAAGCGCTTCAAGTCGGGCTCGGGCCTCACGCCGATGGGCATGGCGCGCCCGCCCGTCTACCAAGTGCTGATGCAGACGACGAAGCACGGCGACGCGTTCGGTCGTGCGATGTCGCTGAAGTGTCCGTTCCAGACGCCCGACCTCCGGTGTGGCATCTGGGCGTATCGCGAGGCGACGTGCTTCTTCTATCACTGCAAGTTCGATCGAGGACGCAAGGGCGCGCTGATGTGGCAAGCGCTGCGCTCGCTGTTCATCGAGATCGAGAAGGCGCTCGCGCTGTGGTGCGTGATCGAGCTCGACCCCGGCGACGCTGCGCTCGACGCCCTCGACAAGCCGCCGCAGCCGCTCGGTCATCACGCGCTCGACGGCACCGTCGACGCGGCGCCGCTCAAAGCGATGTGGGGCACGTGGCTCGGTCGCGAGGCCGAGTTCTACACGGCGTGCTGGGAGAAGGTGTCGGCGCTGACGTGGAAGGACGTGCTCGCGATCGGCGGTCCTGGGGTTCGCATGCAGGCGCGTCGCGTGGTGGCCGCGGTCGCCACGCACGAGTCGACGGAGATTCCGAGCGCGCTGCGGCTCAACGGGTACCAGGCGACGCAGGTCGGTCGCCGCGTGCGGCTGCGCACGTTCAGCACGACCGATTCGATCGATCTCGATCCGAACCTCGTCGGCGCGCTCGCGGAGTTCGACGGTCGCCCCACGGCCGAGGTGCTCGCGACGCTCGAGGCGCGCGGCATCACGATCGACGACGAGGAGATGGTCCGGCTCACGAACTTCGATGTCCTCGTTCCGGCGACCCGCCTGACCAAAGGCGCCGCAAAGTAGTCAGCGCGCGTTCGCGCGTGCGCGCTCGAGGAGCGCCTTGCGCGTCGCGGGCAATCGCTTCGCTTGTGCGAGCGGCTCGAGCGTGTCACGCGCGCGCTTCCACTCGGCGGCCGCCGTCTTTGCATCCAGCGCCGCTTCGGCGAGCCCCGCATAGATCTCGGCGACGTAGCCGGGCCAATGCGCGTTTTGTGGCGCGCGCGCGACCGCAGCATCGGCGAGCACGCGCGCTTCCTCGAGTGCGGAGGTGCGACCTGCGCGATCGCCGGTCACGCGGAGCACCTCGGCTTTGGCGAGGAGACCCTGCGTCAGCGTCTCTTTCCACTCGACGTTGACGGCGTCGTCGTCGACGAGCTGCCGGGCGCGGACGAGCGCGCGCTCGACGAGAGCATCGGCTCGCTTGGCATCGCGCGGCGCGAGGAGCCGCGCGAGCGCGAACTCGGTGGATGCGAGCTCGTTGCGAAAGCCGGTGTGCGCGGTCGCGTCGCTCGCGAGCCGTTCGCGAAGGACGAGCGCTTTCTCGTGCGCTTCGATCGCCGCATCGGTTCTACCCTGCAGCGCGTACGCGTTTCCGAGCTTCGTGTGCGCCCACGCGATCGAGCGGCGATACGGCGCGCTCTTGGGATCCGTCGCGGACAGCCTCAGGCGGATCTCGAGGGACAGCTCGTAGTAGCGGATCGCCTTGGCGATGTCGCCCGAGTAGATGTAGCCGTCGCCGCTTCGCAGATACGAGCGCGACAGATCGCCCTGCCACGCGAGCGCTTTGTCATCCTTGGTCACGAGCGCTTTCTGCGTCTCGATCGCGAGCTCGAGGTGCTGGAGCCCCTCGGCGAAGTCGCCGACATCGAGGAGCGCGAAGCCGAGGTTCGATTGCAGATTGCCGCGATCTCGATGCCACACGGTGTTCGATGGATCGCGGCGCGCGAGTTGATCGCTCGTCGGCATCATCGCGCGGTACGTCTGGATCGCGCCCTTGTCGTCACCGAGCTGGCGCTGCACGTCGGCGAGCTCCGTTTGCACCGAGATGACCTCCTTGAGCACCTCGACGTTGTCGGGCTGTGTCTCGAGCAGCGTCTCGCGCAGGTGCAGCGCTGACTTGAACGATTGCAGCGCTGCCGAGGACTCGCCGCGTGCGAGGTACACCGAGCCGAGCTTCAGGTGGCTCGTGGACAACGCGAGGATGTCCTCGGGCGGACGCGACGCACCGCTCGATCCCGCGAGCTCGCGCTCGCTCTTGGCCTCGAGGTACTCCTCGAGCGCCGCATCGATCTTGCCCTGGTTGCGCAGGAGGTCGCCGAGCTTGTCGTGCGTCTCCGCTGCACCGAGGAGGATCTGGCGCTCGCGCGGCGCTTCCTCGCGCAGCGTGTCGAACTGCTTCTTCGCGTCGGTGAACGAGGTGATCGCGGCGGGCACCTTGCCGCGCGCTTGATGGATCGTGCCGATCTCGAAGTCGAAGCGCGCGAGCATCATGCGGCGAAAGCGCGTGTCCGCCGGACCGCTCGTCTTGTCGGAGGCCATCTGCCGCGCGAGCTTGTCGCGCGCTTCGCTCCACGTGGCGAGCGCACGGTCGAGCTGGCCAGAGTCGCGCTCCGCGAGGCCCACGATGTCGACGGCCTTCGCCATGCGGTCACCGTCGGTCTCTGGCATGCGTCCGACGATCTTCTCGATCGTCGTGTAGTAATCGCGGATCTCGCCGCCGAGGTTCGACAGCACGTCGAGCCGGCCGATCTGCTGGAGCCGATCCTTCACGTCGGTCAACATCTTGTCGATCAGCTTCTCGGCCGCGACGCGCCGGCTCTCCGCGATCGTGCGCTGCTCGTTCGCGAGGTCGCGCTGCTCGACGATCTGCCGGATCGCGAGCGTACCGAACACGGCGAACGCGACGATCGACAGCGCGGAGATGGTGACCGCCGCGCGGTGCTTCTTCACGAAGCGACCCATCCGCTGCCACACCGTGTAGTGATGCGCTCCGACGAGCTGACCCGTCATGAAGCGGCGGAGCTCGTCGGCGAGCTCGCCCGCGTGCGCGTAGCGCTTGTCCGGATCCTGCGCCATCGCGCGGTTCACGATCGCGACGAGATCCTTGGGCGCGTCGCGTTCGGCGCCCGAGCGGTCTTCGAGTGGAACCACACGGCCGAGGGCCGCGGCGGCGATCACGTCGGTCGCGGTGCGCGCGTTGTACGGCGGCACGCCCGCGAGCAAGTGATAGAGCATCGCGCCGAGCGCGAACACATCCGCGCGCGTATCGACGGGCTCGCCGCGCGCTTGCTCCGGCGCCATGTACGCGGGCGTTCCCATCACCGCGCCGGCGATGGTCAGCGTCGACGACGTGTCGGTGACCGGCTTTCGCTTCTTGTCGCTCTTCTCCGACGCGGATCGCGGCGCACGTTCCTCCGACGCGAGGCCATCGCTGGCGTCGAGATCCTTCGCGAGTCCCCAGTCGATCACGACGGTCTCCCCGAAGTCGCCGATCAGCACGTTCGCCGGCTTGAGGTCGCGATGGATCACGCGCTGGCTGTGCGCGTACGCCATGGCGTCTGCCGCCGCGGCGATGCGCGGCAAGAGCGCGATGCGCTCGTCGAGCGTGCGCAGCTCGGCGATGACGTTGTCGAGCGGGCGGCCCGAGACCATCTTCATCGCGAAGAACGGCTCGCCCGAGGGCCACTGTCCCGCCTCGTACACCGGCACGATGCCGGGGTGCTGCAAGCGCGCGGTGATCAGGGCCTCGCGTTGGAAGCGTCCGAGCTGATCGGGCGATGGATCGAGCAGCTCCTTGAGCGCGACCGGCCGGCGCAGTCGCTGATCTTCGACGGCAACGATGCGCCCCATGCCGCCACGCGCGATCTCTTTGTCGCCCTTGTAGACGGAGTGAGGCACCGTCGGCAGCGTCGGAAGATCTCCGACGACGGGCGCGGCCATCGTCTGGTCCGACTCCATCTCGGTCAGCTTTCGCTTGGGAGCGACGGTCTGCGCCAACGCATCGTCGTCCTCGGGGCGGGCCATCTGTGGCAATCATAGCCTCATGTCGACCACCAAGCCGCGGATCCTGCTGATCCATGGCAGCGCCGCAGACCACTCGACGTGGTCGATCCAGGTCGCGAGCAAGCTCGGCGAGGAGCTGCGCGAACACTTCACGCTGATCGCCTACGACCGCCGGCGCGAGCTGACGACCGTGGAGGAGCACGCCGACGATGCCATCGCGCACCTCGGCCCCGGTTTCGAGATCGACGAGACGCCAGTGCTCGTGTGCGGCTCCTCGTTCGGTGCCGTCGTCGCGCTCGATGCCGTTCGCCGCTATGCCTCGCGCTTCGCTGGCGCGGTGCTCCTCGAGCCGCCCATGGCTCCGACGGACACGGTGGCGCCAGAGCAGCGCGAGCTGCTCGTGGAGTTCGATCGACGCCGAGACGAGCAGGGGGACGAAGCCGCGGCGGAGCTGTTCTTGCGCGCGGTCCTCGGGGACGCCGCGTACGAGAGGATGCCCAAGGCGTATCAGGATCGCAGCAAGTCGATGTCCGCGCAGATCCGCGCGGACTCTGCCGCTCTGGTCGCGTATCGCCCACGCTACGCGGAGCTCGCCGACGTGCGAACGCCCGTCCTCCTCGTCGGTGGGGAGCGATCGGCCGCCTACTTTCGCCCCACGCTCGACGCGCTGCTCGCGGCGCTGCCAAACGCACGGCTCGAGATCCTCGCGGGCGCTGGGCACATGATGCACGCCGAAGCGCACAAGAAGTTCGGCGAGCTACTGATCGCATTCGGACGCGACACCGGCCTGCTCGTGCGCTAGGGTGCGCGCCCTTATGGCGTTCGACCTCGGTTCTCGCATCCCAACCACGGGCGACGAGCGACCACCCGCCGTGGTCGTCGCGGTGCAGCTTCCCGGAATCACCGACGAAGAGCTCGAGAGCTCGCTGGCCGAGCTCGAGCGCTTGGCCACCACGCTCGGTCTCGACGTGATCGGACGTGTGACCCAGCGTCGCGGAAAGCTCGCATCGGGTGTCGTCCTCGGTGAGGGAAAGCTCGCCGAGCTCGCGACGTGGACCGGAGGCACCGGCAAGATCGAGGCGTACACCAAGCCCGGATCTCGGAAGGCGCACGACGCCGCGGACGCCGAGATCGACGAGATCGACGCGAGCGGCGACGACCTCGGGGACGACGAGCCAGATCCAAACGACGTCGATGGCGACGAGAGCGCCGCGAAGGGACGCGCGAAGGTCGTCCTCGTCGATCACGATCTCGGGCCTACGCAGCAGCGCAACCTCGAGAAGGCGACGGGCGTCGATGTCCTCGATCGCACGAGCGTCATCCTGGAGATCTTTCATCGCCACGCGAAGACACGTGAGGCACGGCTGCAGGTGGAGATCGCGCGCCTCAAGTACCTCGCGCCGCGGCTCCGCGAGAGCGGCGGCGGCGGTGATCGCGTACGCGGTGGAATCGGCGGCAAGGGCGCCGGCGAGAGCTCGCTCGAGCTCGATCGCCGTCGCATTCGCGATCGCATCGCCGAGCTCCGCCACGAGCTCGCGCAGATCGAGGGCGGAGCCAAGACGCGGCGCGGCCGTCGCAGCGAGCTGCCCACCGTGGCGCTCGTCGGCTACACCAACGCTGGCAAGTCGTCGCTCATGCGCGCGCTGACGTCGTCGGACGTGTACGTCGCGGACAAGCTGTTCGCCACGCTCGACACCACGGTACGGCGCCTGCTGCCGCCGACGGATCCGCCGATCCTCGTCACCGACACCGTCGGCTTCATCAAGAAGCTGCCGCACGATCTCGTCGCGTCGTTCCGCTCCACGCTCGACGAAGCCGGCGAGGCCGACCTTCTCCTGCACGTCCTCGACGCATCGGATCCAGCGCTTCCCGAGCAGATCGCCGTCACGCGCGAGGTGCTCGGCGAGGTCCTCGGCGATGACGACGTCACCACGTGGCTCTTGCTCAACAAGATCGATCGCGTCGACGAGGAAGGCCGCGCGTTGCTGCGCGATCGCTATCCGCGCGCGATCCAGCTGTCGTCGCGCGACAAGACAGACGTCGCCGCGCTGCGCGATCGGTTGATCGAGCACTTCATCGGCGCGCTCGAGGAAGCAGACCTCGTCGTCCCGTGGGCGCTCGCCGGCAAGGTCTCGCACGAGATCCACGAGCGCACCACCGTGCTGTCGGAGGAGCACGGCGACGACGGCACCACGTTCAAGGTGCGCGCGCCGTCGGGCGTACTCGACACGATTCGCGCGTCGCTAGAAGCGAAGTGACATTCCGGCCATCGCGCCGTCGCTCGTGGGCACGATGTATGCGGTCCTGTCCGACGACGACGACGAGCGCGTGACGATCAGATAGATCGTGAGGCCTGCGAGCACCGCGCCGGCGCCGAACGATACGTACGCGTGCGGCGAGCGCTCCTTCAGATCCGCGCAGCGCGGATCGTTGCTGCCGTCAGCGCACGAGCCATCCTCCGCGAGGAAGTACACCGCCGCGCCCGCCGCACCGAGCGTCGCGAGGCCCGTAATGATCGGCCAGCCGCCCCATCGAGTCTTGGTCCCGCGTGCATGTGGCGGTGCATCGTCGATCACCTTGGTGTTGCCGGGGGCGCCGGGCCCCGTGATCACCTTGATGCCCTCGGTCGCGGGTTGCCCTGCGATGAAGGCTGCGAGCTGGCGCAGCCTCGACGCGCCGCCGCTCGCCTCGACGATGCCGCGCAGCTTGTCTTTGCCCGACAGATCGACGAGCGCCGCGAAGATCACGCCGGAGCCGTCGATGCCGACGACGACGACCCCGCCTTCTTGCAGCCGCTGCGCGAACGCCGCGGCGTGCTTTGCCTCGAAGCGCTGGCGATCACTCGCCGACCTGTATGCGAGGCCGGTCCACCGGGTCGTGTGCAACGCGTCGTCGAGATCGAGATCGATCGTCACGCTCGCGTCGACGACGGAGCGCACCTTGACGCGATACGTGCGCGATTGCTTCACGCCGTCGCGGGCGAACACGCGGTACTCGCCAGGAGCGAGCACCTTCACGACGGTGCCGTTCTGTGGCTCGAGCGCCTCGTTGATATAGATCTCGGCGCCCGCAGAGGCCTTCACGATCAACTGGCCACGCGCCTGTGCCGCGAGATCCTTCTGCACGGCGTCGAACTGCTTCGCCGCTGCGGGGCCCCACGTCTTCGCCGGAACCGTCGCGACCGGAAAGCTCCGCGCGAGCTCCTCGAAGGTCGCGCGCGAACCCTTGGGATCGCCGTTGCGATCGAGCGCGAGCGCGAGAGCGATCAGCGCGTCGAGCATGGTCTGCCGCAGCGCTTGGTTCTTCGCGAAGGCGGCCGAGCTCGCGTGCGCGGCATCGATGAGCGGCTGCAGCTTCTCGACCGCGGCCGCGTAGTTGCCTCTGATGTACTCCTGCTGTCCGTCGAGGAGTTGCTTCGCGAAGCTCGCGGGCAAGTCTTCGCGGCTCGGCTGCGAGACCTGGCCTTCCCAGAGGAGGCCGAGGTTGTTGCCCGCTTCGAAGCCGTACTGCGCGAGCTCCTGCAACAGCGGTTCGAGCAGCTTGTCCGCGTTCGGGGGACGCGGACCTTCGTACGACTCGAGGACGATGCCGTCTCGCGCGCTTGCCTCCGGAACCCACACGAACAGAAACGCCACCAACCACCAGACACGCATGCTACGGGATGACCTCGTCCGCGCCCATGTCACTGCGGCCATCGACGGGGCGCGTGTTGCCGTCGATGTCATCGGAGAGCGTCGCTGCCGGATCGGCCTTGTCCTTCGCCGGGCTGCTCGGTGTGAGCCGATAGAACGTGGGGCTCGCGGGCATCGCGGTCGACTTGAACATCGGATCGCCCGAGAGGTTTCCGGTTCCGGACGGCGGCTCGTCACCCGGCGTGAAGAACGAATACGTCACGTCGCACTGCGAGGTGTCGTTGTCGGTGATGATGTTGTTGGAGATAGCGAAGCCAGGCGTTCCGCACGTGACGCCGCGGTAGTTGCCGTTCACGAGCGTCGAGACGTTGTTCGCGACGGTGTTGAACTCGAAGCGCGACGCCGTCATCGGCGCCACGTAGACGCCGGCTCCGTTTGCCGCGCTGATCCTGCCGTTCGCCACGATGATCGTGTTGGTGATCGAGAAGCTCCCGTTGGCGAGGTAGAGCCCGTGATTTCCCGTGTTGTTCGCGATCACCGAGCGCGTGATCGTCACGTCCCCGCCATCGGCGGCGCGGACCGCCGAGCCCTCGTTCTCGTCGATGATCACGCGATCGAGCGTGAGCTTCGCGAGCGAGGGGTTGCCCGCCATCACGATGCCGTGCCCCGAGCTGGCGGCGCCCTCCGCGCCGGTGATGCGCAGGCCATAGATCGAGAGCTCGGTGCCGTCGCCCGCGACCTCGAGGATGGGGCCGAGCTGCATCCGCGTCACGCTCGCGCCCGAGTCGCCGTAGATCTCCGTCGAGCGCGCCGCGAACCGCACGATGTCCATGTTGCGCAGCGCACCACTGACCTTGATGATCGGACGCATGGTGTCTCGCGCCCTCGCGAGATCGCCGCACGGCATATCGCGCGTGCACTGCGTGCCCGAGCCTCCCGCTGCCGCGTACGCGACATCGGCAGTATCGGCGCAGCGCCCGTCTGCGCGACACACCGACGAGGCGCACTCGGCGTGATCCGTACAAGCGCCACACGTGTGATCGCTGTTGCACACGAGACCGCCGGTGCACTGGGCGGCGTCGTCGATCGTGCACTCGACGCAGCGGCTCTCCTCGCTGCACACGGGCCTGTCGGGATCGATCGCCACGCAGTCGCTGTTGTCGAGGCAGCCCGCGCCGCCATCGCCGCCGCAGTTCACGGTGTCCTCGGGATGCATCGCGCAGTACTTCTCGCTCTGCTTCATGCAGCCACCCGCAACGACCAGCAGAACGGTCAGGAGAAGGACGAGCTTCATGGCAGCCTCCGATCGAGTCATCAGAATGCCCGCACCCATCCGAGGGTCGCTCCGCCGGGAACCACCGCGACCGTAGGAGACGAGTCGGGCACAGCTCCGCTGCGCAGGTACCACCACGCGCTCGCGGCGATGGCAGCGACGCCGATGCTGGTCAGCGCGATGCCACCGAGGCGCGTGTCGCGGTACTCGGGCTTCTCCCCGGTGTCGTCTTCGCTCGTGACGATCAGCGCCACGCCGACCGCGGCGAGCGCGACGCCAGCTCCCACGCCGACGAGCGCTAGCTTGTTGCGAGCGCGTTCGGGCACGAGCTGCACCGAGAGCGCGACCTTGTCGCCACCTTTGATGGTGACGGTGCGTCGCTCGGTCTGATAGCCGGCTGCGCTGATCTCGACGACGTGCTCGCCGACGGGCAACGAGGCACCGGCAGCGCCGTCGGTGCCGTCGATGCGGATCGTGGCGCTGGCAGGCACGACCGACAGCTCGAGCGCTCCGACATCGACGCGCGCCTTGCCCGCGAGCGTGGTCATCACGTCGTCGATCGTCTCGTGCATGTTCGTGTCGGTGCACGCGGAGCACGTTCGCCGCGCGGCCATCGGCTCCGATCCTCTCGCGAACCAGTACGCGGTCAGCGTCACGTCACGCACCGAGCCGGTCTCGACGAGCTCCGCCTTCGCGAACATGATGCGCGGCGAGTGCCCTTCGGTCTCGACGATGCGCCGCGCGCACTTGAGATCCTCGATCACGAGGCAATCGATCAACTGACCGAGTCCGTCCGGGCGCAGCGGCGCGGCGACGAGGGTGTGACCGCGCTGGCGTAACCAATCTTCGATCTGCGCGGCGAGCTGCGGTTGGATCGCCGCATCACCGGTGACGACGACACCAACCCCATCCGCATGCGCAGAACGCGCGAGACCAAGGACGAGCAGGGCAACGCAAAGGGTTCTCACGGAAGGATCTCGATCTTCGCCGTTTTCCCCTCGTGGATCACGACGGAACGCGTTTCTCCGTTCGAGAACTTCACCTTGTGTTTTCCGACCGTGACCTTCCACGGGGGGTTGCGAACCGGCGTGTCCTGCGAACGTCCATCGTCGAGGGTGGCCGTCATCACCGGGTGCGTGATGATCTCGAGGAACCCGTACTTCTTCGCCACCGGTCGGACCTGAGCGCTACCCGACGAGGGACCGGCCGCGTCCACGGGGGAGGTTGACGAGGCGCCGTCGACGGGCGGTGCACTCGCGTCGATCGGCGACGAGGCGACGGCAGCATCCACGGGTGGCGGAGCCAGCGCGGCAGCATCGGTCGTAGTCGCATCGGCCGCATCGCCCGCGTCGAGCGGTGCGCTCGCGATGGCGCTCCCCGCGGCGGGAGTCGCGTCCTTCTTCGTGGATGCGAGTGTGACGATCGTGAAGGCGACCGCGGTGGCGATGGCGACCACCGCGAGAGCGAGGCCGATCTTCTTGCCGAGCGATATCCCGCCCGCTGGCCCGAGCGTTCCCGTCTTGGCGCTACGCATCGCGCCGATGCTCGCGGCTGGCTGCGCGATGCCCATCGCGTGCTGTCCCGACTGCGGCAGGTGACCGACGATGGTCGCCGCGTGCGCGACGTGCGTCGAGACAGGCGTGAGCCCCGGATTGCTGCGGCTCTGTCGAAACGGCGCGTCGTGCGGGAACCGCTCGGTCATCAGGCGGATCAGCTGCTCGCGTCCCGACTTCGGTGCGTTGTGGCACTCGAGCAGATCAGCGATCGCGAGCTCGGCGGTGCGATAGCGCGCGGGCAGATCGCGCTCGAGCAGCTTCATCACGACCTTCTCGAGATCCTTGGGAACGTCGGGGCGGATCGAGCGAGGGCGCGGGATCGTGCCGAACAGCACGGCAGCGAGCGTGGTGCGCGTGTCCTCGCCGACGAACAAGCGACGTCCGCACAGCATCTCCCACAGCATCACGCCGACCGCGAACAGATCGCTGCGCCCGTCGAGGCGCTCGCCGTTCGCTTGCTCGGGGCTCATGTACGCGGGCTTGCCCTTGATGAACTCCGACGCGGTCGCGTCGCTCGCCGAGCGCGCCTTCGCGATGCCGAAGTCGCTGACCTTCAGCGCGCCCTCCCACGACAGCAGCACGTTGTGCGGTGACACATCGCGATGGACGATGCCGCGCATGCCGTCGTGGCCGGGCTGACCGGCGGTGATCGGGAGATCGTGGGCGTAGCCGAGCCCGCGCAGGATCTCGGTGGTCACGAAGATCGCGACGGGGAACGGCAACAGCCCCGTCGACATGAGCGCGTCGAGGTCCTTGCCCTCGATGAACTCCATGACGAGGAACAAGCGGCCCTCGTAGTCGCGATCGAAGTCGAGCACCGACACCACGTTCGGGTGTTGGAGGCGCGCGCTGATCCGCGCTTCGTCGACGAACATCTTCGCGAACGCGGGATTGTCCGAGAAGCCGGGGAGCACGCGCTTGATCGCGACTTTGCGCGAGAAGCCCTCCGCGCCGACGGTGTGCGCGATGAACACCTCGGCCATACCGCCACCGCCGAGTCGGTGGTCCAGCTGGTACTTGCCCAGGACCCCTGCCATCGAGATCCCGACGATATCGTAGTTGTCAGCGACGCGCGAACGCGTGGGCACCTGTCACGCCACGAGACGCGAAGAACTTCTTCGCCGCCTCGACGTGCAGATCGAACGCGAACTCCTCGTCGAGCCCGTCGGGGCCATAGATCACCCCGCGTTCCTGGGTCTCGGCATCGGGCTCCCATGCGGGAAACGCCGACACGTCGACCGGCTTGGACATCGCGAACAAGAGGAGGCGGTTCGGTCGCGGGCGGCTCGAGCGCCACGCGAGCTGCTCGAGATCCTCGTCGATGACGACGCCGGTCTCCTCGCGGACTTCGCGCGCGGCGCCGACGTTCCATGCCTCGTGCTCCTCGAGAAACCCGCCCGGAAGGGCGAGCTTTCCGATCGCGGGCGGGATGGCGCGACGAACGACGAGCACGCCGGTCCGGTGCCCGTCGACCACCGGAACGAGCGTCACGCCCACCGGAATCGGGTTGGCCCATGTCTGGTACTTGCAGCCCGGACACGTGCGCGGGTACGCGTGAGGTTGGTCGTACTTGGTACCGCAGTAGGAGCAGAACGAATCGCGCGCCAGAGCCATGCCGCTATGATGCCGCAGATCGCGGCAGCGCTACTTGGGGAGCAACGAGTCTTGGCCGCGCTCGCGCATCTGCTTGCGCCACGTCTCGAGGAAGCGGACGAACGCTTCGGCGAGCTCCGGATCGAACTGCGAACCAGCGCAGCGTTCGATCTCGCCAACCGCGACCTCGTGAGGAAGCGCGCGGCGGTAGGCGCGATCCGAGGTCATCGCGTCGTACGCGTCGGCGATCGCGACGATGCGCCCGACGATCGGAATGTTGTGACCGGAGAGGCCGCGCGGATAGCCGCCGCCATCCCACCACTCGTGATGGCACCAGCATCCATCGATGAGGCCGTGCAGACACGGCACCGGCTCGAGGATGCGCTTGCCCTTGGCGGGGTGCTCGCGGAACACGGCGACCTCTTCCGGCGTGAGCTTGCCGGGCTTGTTGAGCATGTCGTAGCGCACGCCGATCTTGCCGACGTCGTGCATCACGCCCGCTTGCACGATGTTGCGGATCTCCACGTCGGACATCGTGAGCCCGCGCGCCAAGATCTCCGAGTACACCGCGACGCGCTCGGAGTGACCGCGCGTGTACATGTCGCTCTCTTCGAGTGCCTGCGCGAAGCCCGCCACCGTCTGCTGGAACATCTCCTCGAGGGAGAGGTTCGCTTTGACGAGGTCGTCGTTCGTGGAGCGCAGCTCGCCATAGAGCCGAGCGTTGTCGATCGCGCTCGCCGCACGTGACGCGAGCACCGCGAGCATCTTGCGATGACCTTCGTCGAACTTCTTGCCCGGCGTGAACGAGAACACGTTCAGCATGCCGACCATGTTCGCGCGCACCTGCAGCGGCACCGCGATGAACGACGAGAGCTCCGCTGGTGCCGCGTGCTCGGTGAAGAACCGCCCGGCCTTTCCGCCGTGCGCGAGGATCGGAACGCCGAGCGCGAACTGCTCGCTGATCACGCCGAACGCGGGCGAGGGCAGGCCCGTCGATACGCCGCCCGGTCCTTGCGCGCTGACGATCTTCACGCGCTCTTCGTAGCTGCCGGACCTGGGATCGCGAAGGTGCAGCGTCGCGACATCACCGTTCACCTCGTCGAGCGCGGCGCGCAACACGACGTCGAGGATGTGCTCGATATCGTGCGAGAGCGCGATCGCTTCGGACACCTTGTAGATCGTGAGCGCTTCGCGCAGGCGGATGTTCTCGGCCTGAAGACGCTGGCGATACAGCGCGCGCTCGACAACGTGAATGACCTCCTCGACCTTGAACGGCTTCAGGAGGTAGTCGTACGCGCCCTTCTTCATCGCCTCGATCGCGGTCTCGACCGTGCCGAAGCCCGTCATGAGCACCGTCAACACGCCGAGCCGCTCTTGCTCGATGCGCTCGAGCAGCTGCAGGCCGGACAGCCGCGGCATCTTCAGATCCGTGATCAGCAGATCGTACGGACGCAGCCGCAACTCGGTCAGCGCCTTCTCGCCGTCCTCGACGGTGTGAACGCTGAAACCTTCGAGCGCGAGGAACTCTGCGAGGATCTCGCGGATCACGCGCTCGTCATCGACGACGAGGATCCGGGCAGCCTCGCTCGAGGCTTCGCTACCGACCTCTGCCGTCGCCTGACCCATGCGGAAACCTTACGACGCGGGATCCGCCGCGGGCAGCGGCGCCACGGGAGCCGCCTTGGGCGCCATCGGATCGGGGAGCGCGCTCGGCCGACCGTTCTCTTGATCTGCCGTCTGCTGCGCCTTGAGCCAGTTGTCACGCGCGGCGACCGCACGCTGCTTCTCGGCGTCCGCCTTGCCGCGCGCCTTCTCGGTGCGCTTGCCGCGCTCCTCGACCTGCTTGGGGAACCAGTTGTAGTCGATGCCCTTCGGGCTCTTGTTGTTGCGCTTCGCGACCTCGGACTTCGCGAGCTCGTACTGGGCTTCCTTCCAGTACATGTTCTCTTGCGTCCAACGCAGGTGCTTGGCGAGGTAGCCGCGATACGCCTCGTAGTACTTCACGCGCGCATCGGCCGCCTTCTTCAGCGACTCGGCGGCGTGGAGCGCTTTGGACGCCTCGTTGATGCGGTTGTTGTCCGCCGATGCATCGGCCTGCTTCTTGTTGTTGAGAGCGGTGTCGATGGTGAGCTGCGCGCCCTTCTGATCGTTCCGCACGTTCGCGAGGTTCGCGGTGGCCTCGTCGAAATCGGCCTGCGCCTTGTTGTTCTCGAGCTTGGCCTTGGACCACTCGGTCTGCGCGGCCAGAACCCCAGTCTGCTGCCCCGGATCGACGTCAGCAATGAACATGTCGTCGAAGTGCTTGGCGAGCGGGCCCGGTGGCGAGTCGTCGGGACCACCGCATGCAGAGAGCACGAACACACTGACCGCGATCAGCTTTCCGAATAGGCGCATAGGTGGAGCCGAGCCTACTACGCCCGGAAACGGCGAGCTACCATCGGGCACAGATCCCATGACCGTCCTCCTCGCCGTCGATGTCGGCAACACGAACACCGTTCTCGGCGTGTTTCGCGACTCGGAGCTCGCGGCGAGCTGGCGAATCCAGACCGTGGCCGCGCGCACCTCCGACGAGTACGCGGTGCTCCTGAAGACGCTGCTCGATATGGAAGGCTTCCCCTGGAAGTCGATCGACGCCGGCATCATCTCGAGCGTCGTTCCTCCGGCGGTGTTCGGCCTCCAGCGCTTCTTCAAGACGTACTGCGGCGGGCCGGCGCTCCTCGTCGGGCCGGGCATCAAGACGGGCATGCCGATCCTCTACGAGAACCCGCGCGAGGTCGGCGCGGATCGCATCGTCAACGCGGTCGCCGCCTATGAAGAGTACAAGTCGGGTCTCGTCGTGGTCGATTTTGGAACCGCGACGACGTGGGATGTCGTGAACCCCAAGGGCGAGTACCTCGGCGGCGTGATCGCGCCCGGCATCCAGATCAGCGCCGAAGCGCTCTACGAGCACGCGGCGAAGCTGCCTCGCGTAGAGCTCGCGAAGCCCGGCAAGGTCGTCGCGAGAAACACTGTTTCCTCGATGCAGGCGGGGCTCGTCTATGGATACGCGGGCATGGTCGACGCGCTCGTGGAGCGCATTCGCAACGAGGTCGATTGGCCCGCGCGCTGCGTCGCTACGGGGGGCCTCGCGCCGCTCATCGCGACAGAGACAAGGACGATCGAGGCAACCGACGATCTATTGACGCTCAAAGGGCTCAAGATCCTGTATCACCGCAACGCGAGCTAACCATGTCTCTCGAGCTCACTCCTCTCGATCCGCAGTCGCTCTCGGCCGCGGCGCAGCGTGCCCTCGGTCCAGGTCCCGGACGGATGATGGCGAGCAAGGGCATGTTGCCGCTGCCGCCCGCCGATCAGGTCGCGGTCCTCTATCAGCTGTCGCTCGACGGGGATATCTCGATCAGCGGCGCCGCGAAGGCCACGGCGAACTCGCTTCCCGAGAAGCTCCTCGTCGGAACGCTCGCGGACACCACGCTCGATCCGCGCGTGCTGCACTTCTTTGCCGGCATGTTCGCCGACAGGCCGGCCGTGTTCGACGCGATCGTCCTGAACCCGACGATCGCGGATCAAACGATCGCCGTGCTCGCGCAGAAGGGTGGAGCGCGCGAGGTGGATCAGATCGCGCAGAACGAGCAAGCGCTCCTACGCCATCCCGAGATCATCGCGGCGATGTACATGAACCGCAAAGCGCGCATGTCGACGATCGATCGCGTCGTCGAGCTCGCCGTGCGCAACGAGGTGAAGGTGCCGGGCATCGCGTGCTGGGACGAGATCGCGCGCGCGCTGCTCTCGGACGGACCGAGCAGCCCCGACGACGACGCGCTCGTGGCGGGCGCCACGTCGGAGTACAGCGACGACGCAGCGCTCATGCAGGGCGACGCCGACGCCGTGATCTCCGAGGAGGAAGCCGCCGCTGCGATCGAGAAGGCCGCGGCCAAGGCCAAGGTTCCTCTCGACAAAGCGTCCGTCCCCGCAAAGATCCGCATGGCGACGCTCGGCGACGGACCGATGCGCGCTCAGCTGATCCGCGATCCGCTCAAGATCGTGGCCGTCGCGGCGATCAAGAGCCCGGCGGTAACCGATAGCGAGGCCGCGCGCTACGCTGCCAACGCGTCTCTGGCCGAAGAGGTCATTCGCTACATCTCGCAGAAGCGAGAGTGGACCAAGTTGTACGGAGTGAAGGTATCGCTGTGCCGCAACCCGAAGACCCCGATTCCCGAGTCGACGAAGCTGCTGCCGTTCCTTCGCGAGAAGGATCTGACCAACATCAGCAAGTCGAGGGGCGTGCCGTCGGCGGTGGTGTCGCAAGCACGAAAGCTGATCATGCAGCGGCGCGGCGGGGACAAGAAGTAAGCTTCCTCGCGCGCATCGGCCTCGCCGTCGTGCGTCCGGCATGGGCGCTCGCGGTGGCCGCCGATCGCAAGAACGCGGGCCGCTCGGGCACGGATCTACTGAGCGTGATCTTGCTCGTCGTGCTCGCGACGCAGCTGCGCGGGCTCGTCGGTGCGGCATGGCTCGCGACCGCGGTGGACGTGGGCATCGGCGTGCGCGCGGCGATCCAGGTGCTGTCGCGAACACTCACCGTGGAGCTCGGCTTCCTCGTCGTGGCGGCGCTCGTGCTCTTCGCGGCGGGCGGCAAGCGTCGCAACCTCGGCCGCGCGTTCGACCTCGCGTGCGTGGCCGCGTTGCCGATGTTCCTCGTCGCGCTGGCGGCGACGGTGGTCGTGCGCGCGATCGATCTCGTGGGCGGTCACGTCGATCTGCCGCGCGAAGCGAGCTTCGTGTTGTCGGGCGCGTCGTACGCGTGGGCCGGCGCGCTGATCGCGCTCGCGATTCGTCCCGCGCGCAAAGGCGCGGTGATCACCGCGGCAGCGTCGGTGCCGGCGAAGATCGGTGCGCGCGCGGGCATCGCGATCCTCGCGGTCGCCACGATCGGCGTCGCCGTGCAGCTCGGCTGGCTCGCGAACAACATGGAGGAGATGCGCCCGATGACCGACGGTGATCGCGCGCCTGCGTTCGCGCTCCCGCTGATCGCGAAGGACGGTGCGCTCGGCGCGCAGGTCACGCTCGCGCAGCACGCAGGCAAGGTCGTCGTCGTCGATTTCTGGGCGACGTGGTGTGGGCCGTGTATTCGCGCGATGCCCAAGCTCGAGTCTCTGTCGCGTCGCTACGCGGGGCAGGTCGAGGTCATCGCGGTGAACCTCGACGACTTCGCGAAGGCGCGGAAGATGTTCGATGAAGGCGGGTATCGAATGACGCTCGTCGCGGACGACGGTCAGGTGTCGTCTCGCTATGGCGTGTCCACGATTCCACACACCGTGGTGATCGATCGCGAGGGCGTCGTGCGGTTCGTCTATCGAGGCGGGACCAGCAAGATCACGGAAGATGTGGAGTCACTCTCGATCGCGGTGGGCGGTAAGGAGATCCGGAACTAGTTATCGAAGCGGCGTGCGGTAGTGCCGGATCGTCGCCTCGTGCTACGACGTGGGCATGGCCAGCCTGGTCTGCGCCACGTGCCGCAAGTTGATTCCGATGGGGACATCGGCCATCCGGTGCACGGTCGCTTCGTGCAATACGGGACGGCTCAAGCTGCGCTTTTGCACCGTCGCGTGCTGGCAGAAGCACGTCCCCACCGCTCGGCACCGTAAGGCCGCCTACGTGGTGGAAGAGCGAGCCACGGACGACGCCGCGAAGTAGCGCAGTTTTGCGACCGAAATCCGGCGCGTGATACCGTTTTATTCGTGCGACTAGGGACGTGCATCGCGCTCGAGCTCGCCGTGGTGGCGAGCTGCATGGGCGGCGTCGTACTCGGCGTGTCCTTCGCGCGCGACGCCGCCGGCGAGTACCTCGAGATGCGTCCCGCCGAGGCCGCCCCCGCGACGAGCGTCGCCGCGTCCGTCGAGATCGCGATGCCGCGCGCGGTGTTCGTGGAGCCGCCGCCATCGCCACCCGCCGAGCGCGGGATCGAGCGCGTGATCGAGAGCGTGTATGGCGCTCCCGATGCAGAGCTGCTCGCTCCGGTCGGGCAGGGCAAGGTCACGAAGATCAAGCTGAACCATGGCGGCACGTCCCTGTCGCTGCGCGTGGACTTCGAGAGCGGCGGGCGCGCGTCGTTCAAGCCCGAGCAGATCCATCCGCAGTCCGATCCTCGTCGAGAGATCGCCGCGTATCGGCTCGATCGCTTGCTGAAGATCGGGCGCGTTCCACCCGCGAGGTCATTCACGGTGACCGTCGCCGATCTGCTCGCGGCCGCGGAGCCGAGCCATCGCTCGTACATTCAATCGCGGCTCGCCGAGGAGTCGCTGATCAAGAAGGGCGGCATCCTGCGCGGCGAGCTCTCGTGGTGGGTGCCCGACATCAAGCTCGCGAAGCTCGGTCCGCACCGCATCGACGAGAAAGAGGGCAAGGCCGCGTGGAACGCTGCGCTGCAGATCGGCGCGAAGCTCACGCCCGAGCAGCGGGACTTCGTGGCGCAGATCAGCGCCGTGATCTTGTTCGACGTGCTGATCGACAACCCGGATCGCTGGACGGGTGCGAACACGGTCATGTCGCCCGACGGCAAGACGCTCTACTTCATGGACAACACGATGTCGTTCTCGCGGTTCGGCTTTGGCCACCGCATGAACCTGCTCACGCTCCGTCGAAGCCAGGTGTTTCCCAAGGGACTCGTCGAGCGCATCCGCGCGCTCACACCCGAGGCCGTCGCGGGTGCGATCCACGCCGGTGAAGATGACGGGTTGGCGCCGTTGCTCGACGACAGAGAGCTCTCCGCGATCATCGCGCGGCGCGACAACATGCTGCGCTACATCGATCAGCTGATCGCGGTGCACGGCGAAGAAGCAGTCTTGGCATTCCCATGAATACGAGTTGTCCGATCTGTGGGAAGGCGGTCGATCCGCTGCGCGCGCGTCACGTCGGCGTGCGCGCGGGAAAGGTCGTGGCGTACTGCAGCGCCGAGCACGCGAAGGACGCGGAGACCAAGCCGACGGCGCTCCCCGTCGCGCCGGTCAAGCCCCGCACGCCGGCGGGAGGTGTGCCCAAGGTCCACGTGCCTCTCGATTCCGGACCGGTGATCGAGATCGTTCACGAGCCTGCGTCGGGCGTGGTCACGAGTGCACGCGATGCGCGCAAGGACGCGACGCCGATTCCCGACACGGCAGCGCCTGCGAAGGCGCGCGACGACTCGACGCTCGACAAGTGGGCCGTCGTTGATGGCGATGCGATTCCAGATCCGGATCGCAGCGGCGTTCGCCTCTCGGACTTCGAGGAGCGACGCCAGCGCGAGCTCTCGCAGCCCGTTCGCGCGAAAGGCGGCAACACGGGGCTCGTGATCGCGGTGGTGCTCGGTCTGGGCGCGATCGCGTTCGGTGTGTATCGCTTCGTGCTGTCCACGCCCGACGCGACGAGCCCGACGACTGCGCCGGTCGCCGTCACGCACGACGCGTCCGTCGCGGTGACTGCGGATGCGCACGCGATCGAGAAGCCGGATCCGAGCACGGCGCTGAAGCAGGCCGAGAGCGTGCTGCGGCAGAACCTCGCGTCGGAGTCGCCGCGGGTGCAGCGCGTGGCCGCGGCCGCGTTGGCGCGCACCAAAGACCCCGCGGCGATCGACGTGCTCGCGACCGCGCTCGCGAAGGAGAGCAAGGATCCGACGCTGGCCAAGCTCGAGCTCGCGTATGCGCTCGCGCGCGGCGGTGACGAGCGTGGCGTGGCGGCGCTCGTGGCCGGGCTCGGATCGGGCCGGCGCGACGTGAAGCTCGAGGCGGGACGGCGTCTGGCCATGCTCGGCGAGGAGAAGGGCAAGCCCGTCCTCCAGGCGTACTTGGAGGTGAGCCAGTTGCGCCTCGGTGCCGCCGAGCAGCTCGCTTATGTAAAGGACGAGAAGGCCATCGCCGCCCTCGAAGCCATCCGCGGCGATGCCAAGACTTCGCGCGACGAGCACGCACGTGCGACGATCGCGCTTGGCATCGCAGGTCGTACTGACGTGATTCCGGACCTCCAGGCACTCCTCAAAGACGCGCACTTCAATGCGTTCGCGGCGTCGGCGCTCGCGCAGCTCGGCGACCCCACCGCGCGTGCGGTTCTCGCCGAGCAGCTCGCGATTCCGTCGCTGCGCGTCGAAGCAGCGCGCTCGCTGCGCCGTCTCGATCCGGACCTCGATCCCGCGCCGCTGCTGGCCGAGCTCGTCGGTCTGCTCGCGAGCAACAAGGATACGGATCGAGTGCAGATCGCGGAGTCGATCCTCCTGCTCGCGGGAGACCTCGCGTGGTCGGAGCGTCCGTGACTCTCTCTCGCAGCCTCGGGCTGTTCTACGCGTTCCGCCTGCTCGCGACGAGCTACGTGTACATGCCGATCTTCATGCTGTTCCAGGCCTCGCGCGGCCTGACGTTCGGCGAGTCGCTCGCGCTCGGCGGCATCTTCAGTGGCGTTGTCGTGCTCGTCGAAGTGCCGACGGGCGTGTTCGCGGATCGCGTGGGTCGCCGCCGCTCGATGCTGCTGGGCGCGCTGACGATGGTCGTGTCGTGCGCGATCGCGGCGCGGTCGTACTCGTTTGGCGAGCTCGCGATCGCAGAGGCGCTCGCCGCGCTCTCGATCGCGCTGTGCTCCGGCGCCGACTCGGCATACCTGTTCGACTTCCTGCGCCAGCACGATCGCGTCCACGAGTACAGCCGCCACGAGTCCACGGCGAGCGCGTTCCACTTGCTCGGCAGCGCCGTCGCGTTCTTCGGGAGCGGCTTCCTCGCCGAGATCGATCTCGCGCTGCCCTACATCGTCACGGCGGGCATCGCCGGTGTGGCCGCGATCATCGCGTGCCTCATGGAAGACGATCGCAAGCTCGCGCGCGCGGCGCCGTCGACGAGGCAAGTCTCGAACGCACTCGTCGACGTCCTTCGCAACCCGCGCCTGCTGTGGCTCGTGGGCTACTCGGCCGTCGTGTTCGTTCTCGTGCGCGCGACCGTGTATCTGTACCAGCCGTATCTCCAAGCGCGAGGTCTCGGCCTCGTCTCGATCGGCATCCTGTTCGCGTGCGTGTATTGCGTGTCGTCGTTCGTCGCGTTCCGCACGCACGCGCTGCGCAAGCGAATCGGCGACGAGCTGCTCTTGTGGAGCCTGCTCGGCGTAGTCGCGGTCAGCTTCCTCGGGCTCGCCGGCGCGAGCGCGGGGCCGTGGCTTCTCGCGTTGCTCGTCGTGCAGGCGATCGCGAACGGCGTCTACTCGCCGCTGACCAAGCCGCTCATCAACGCGGAGATCGCTGACTCGCGCCGGCGCGCGGCGGTGTTGTCCGTCGAGTCGATGGCGCGCCGCGTGGCGATGGGCGTGTTCGCGCCCCTCGTCGGTCTGTGGGGGCAGGGCGACGTCATGATCCTCTGCGGCGCGGTCGGCCTCGGCGGCTTCGCGCTGCTCGCGTTCGCGCGCCTGCGCATGCATGGAACCGTCGAGGTCATCGCCGATCCGCCGTCGGGTGGATCGTGACGGAGCCAGCGGACAAGCCCGCGGATCGCACCGCGGACAACAACACCCGGCCGCCGCGATCGCCGGCCAAGGTCGCGGTCCTGTGCTTCGGCGCCGTGGTGCTCGTCGGCGTCGTGATCGCCGGCATCGTCGGCGCGATGATCGGCACACCAGCGGGGCTCACGCCCTTCGACCGCGGTGAGCGGATCGGGCAGGGCATCACGCCACTGGCGCTCGCCGTGGCCGCGATCGGGTACTACGTGCAGAAACGCAAGCTCGACAAGCGGTAGCTAGCGAACGGTCACGTAGTGGCCGGCGCAGAGAGAATCATTCAAACGCGGCAAAGAGGAACGTCGTCTGCACGTCTGCGTCCGCGCCTTTGGTCGTCCAACCAGCAGCCGCGTCACCGCGTACGACCACCTTGAACGAGCCGGTCAGCATTCGCGCGAGATCCTCGTCGACATCGTCGGCAGGGAACTCGAGGTCGAGCGCGATCGGCCCCGCGGATGTGCTCGCGTCGAGCGCGCGCGTCGCCACGGGATACGTGTTGCCCGTATCGTTCATCTGGAACAGCACGTCGACATCGCCATCGAACACGTCGCCGAGCGTGGTCACTCCACTCGAGTCCGCGCCGAGACGTAGCTCGACCTTGTCGACATCGATCACCGCGGGATCGTGACCGCCGAGCGTGCGCTGCGCCTCGGCGACAAACGCGCCGAACGGATTGCCGCTCTCCGTGGTGATGCCCTTCTCGTTCGTCACGACCGAGCTCTCGGTGTCTCCGGACTTCAGCTTCAAATGGATCGAGACGGACGCCGAGTAGGAGCGCGGCTCCGTCGTGCAACCGGCAACGACGATTGGTGCGACCGATGTTGCGACCGATGCGACGACCGACGCGATGAGGGCAAGGCGAGCCATGATGTCCTCCCGTGATGCTTAGTGGGCAGCGCTCGCCGAACGGTCACCACGATCCGCGCAACTCGTGACCCAGACACGGGAAAACGCGACGGGAGTTCGCGATTGACACCCATGGGCGCCCAGACCAGACTGCCGCGCTCCTGATGTCCGGCCCGTCGATCCGTCCCGCGCTCCGTCCCTCGATCTACTTCGTCTCCCTCGGGTGCCCGAAGAACCAGGTCGACACCGAGCTCATGTTGGGACAGGTCCAAGCCGCGGGACACGATCTCGTCGACGCCCCGGAAGGCGCGGACGTGATCGTGGTGAACACCTGCGCGTTCATCGACGCGGCCAAAGAGGAGAGCATCGACACGATCCTCGAGATGGCGCAGCACAAGGGCCCGCGAGGAAAGCTCGTGGTCACCGGCTGCCTCGCACAGCGCTACGCCGACGAGCTCGCGAAGGACATCCCCGAGATCGATCACATCCTCGGCAGCGCGGACTTCCCGTCGCTCGCCAAGGCGATCGCGCCCGGCGTCGAGGAGACCCTTCCGAGCGGCAAGAAGAAGACAAAGAAGAAGGCGCTGCCGGTCATCCAGGTCAGCGAGACGCCGACGTACATCTATGACCACGACGCGCCGCGCGTGCGCATCGGTGCGACGCACGCCGCGTACGTGAAGATCGCCGAGGGCTGCGATCGCCCGTGCTCCTTCTGCATCATCCCCAAGCTGCGCGGACCGCAGCGCAGCCGGCGCATCGACGACATCGTCGCGGAGGCAAGCAAGCTCGCGCAGAGCGGCGCGCTCGAGTTGAACCTCATCGCGCAAGATCTCACGCGCTACGGCTGGGATCAGGGCAGCTCGCCCGAGACGCGCCAGACGCTCGCGCAGCTCCTTCGCGAGCTCGGCAAGGTCGATGGCATCGAGTGGATTCGCCTCCACTACACGTTCCCGAGCGCGTTCGACAACGAGCTGATCGACGTGATCGCGAGCGAGCCGAAGGTCGTGAAGTACATCGACGTGCCGCTGCAGCACATCAGCGACGCGATGCTGAAGCGCATGCGCCGCGGTCACTCGAGCCGCGTGACGCGGGAGCTCGTGAAGACGCTGCGCGCGCGCATCGACGACCTCGTGCTGCGCACCACGTTCATCGTGGGCCACCCGGGCGAGACCCCTGAAGAGTTCGCCGAGCTGTGCGCCTTTGTCGAGGAGTCCAAGTTCGATCGCGCCGGCGCGTTCACGTACTCCGTGGAGCCGGGCACGACGAGCGCGATGTTGCCGCACCGCGTGCCCGACGACGTGATGGCGGAGCGCCAGCAGACGCTGATGGAGATCCAGCGCAAGATCAGCCGCGAGCGAAACGAGGCGATGGTCGGCAAAGAGATCGACGTCCTCGTCGATGGTGTCTCCAGCGAGAGCGAGTACCTGCTCGAGGGACGCTGGTACGGCCAAGCGGCCGGCATCGATGGCGTCACGTACCTCGCGAACGGCACGGTGCCTGCGGGCTCGCTCGTGCGCGCGCGTGTCACGCAGGCGAGCGACTACGATCTCGCCGCGACGCTCGAGCTCTGAGCTCGCGCAGCGCAGCGCGAGCGACGCGGTCGTCACACCGCGGGCAGCAAGTAGCGATCGCGCAGGGCGACGGACGCGCACAAGCCGTCCCACATCGCGTCGCGCAGCTCGCCGCCGGGCGCGAGCGCGAGCACCGCTTCGTCGAGCCGCCTGCGGCCGCGGTCGTCGCGCTCGAGCCGCACGTGCCCGAC
>JAEYYV010000077.1 GCA_023428295.1 Pseudomonadota bacterium | reverse complement strand
GCCGCCGTCGGTCACGACGGCGGGGGTCTCGGGAATGGGCGTCGGTGCCGGCGTTGGCTCGGGATCTGCGACCAAGGCCGGTGCCGGCGTGGCCGTCGGCGTCGTTGCCGTCGCTGGTGTCGCTGGTGTCGGCGTCGTGGACGTCGTGGACGTCGTGCCGCCGGATGCGAGCACGAACACCACGCCCGCGATCATGACGAACGCCGCCGCTCCGATGCCGGCCACGAGGCCGCGTCGCGAGCGCGGGGGCACGTCGATGATCGAGCTGGTCGCGGCGCCCGACAGCGTGGTCGGCTTGGCGAGCGGCTCGACAGGAGTCGCCGCAGGTGTTGCGACGGGTGGACTCGTCGTCGTCGCGGGACGATCCGCGAGCATCGAGTCCAACAGCGCTGCATCGCCTTCCTGGTCGGACTCCTCCGCGAGCGGCGGCGGAACCGGCAGCGGCGCCAGCGTGTGCGCCATCGGGTTCGGCGTGTTCCTGCCGATGTCGTGCACGTGCGCGATCGCGAGGAGGCGCGCACCGAGCTCCTTCGCGGACTGCGGGCGCTTCGCGGGAGTCTTCTCGAGCAGCGCCATGATCAGCGCCAACGTCTCGGGCGTGATCGTCGGCAAGAACTTCGACGGCGGTCGCGGCGGAACGAAGAGGTGTGCGCCGATGAGCTCGCCCGCGCCGAGGTTGGTGAACGGCGGCCGTCCCGTGATCATCTCGTAGAAGATGCAGCCGATCGAATAGAGGTCCGCGCGGTGATCCACCTGACCCGTGCCGCGACACTGCTCCGGGCTCATGTACGTCGGCGTCCCCATCACGGCGCCGGTCTTGGTGGCCGTGCCCGCCATGCCGACGTCCGTCAGCTTCGCGATGCCGAAATCGAGGATCTTGGGCCGCACGCCGAGCGGGCTGTCCGCGTCGGGCACCAAGAAGATGTTGTCGGGTTTGAGATCGCGATGAACGATGTGTCGCTCGTGCGCCGCCGCCAGCGCGCTGCACACACCACGAAGCAACATCGCCGCTTCGCCCTCGGACATCTTTCCCGCCTCGCAGCGGTCGGCGAGCGACATGCCATCGAGAAACTCCATCACCAAGAAGGCGTGGCCCGACTCCATGTAACCGAAGTCGAAGACATCGACGATGCCCGGGTGATTGATGGTGGTCGTCGCCTTTGCCTCGTTGAAGAAGCGATCGACGATCTCCTGGTTCACCGACAGCTCGGGGTGCAGGACTTTGACCGCCGCAGTCTTCCCGATGAGCGTGTGCTCTGCACGGTACACCGTCCCCATGCCGCCGATGCTCAGCTTGGAGACGATGCGATAACTGCCGACCGTCGTCCCGATCACGTAGCGGCCATTATGGCACGAGCTACTGGCAGAACGCCTGTTGGATCGATTGCTGCTCGTTCTGCGTCGCCTGGTTCGGACACGTCTGGTTCGCGTTGGGATCCGTGTTGATCGCCGTGCCGAACGTGCACTGATTGGTCGTCTGCGTGCAGGCGTTATCCCAACCGCACATACAGTCGTTGGAGTTGTTCGTCGCCACCAGGCCGACGCCAAAACCGATCGCTCCGAGTGCGAAGTTGATCACGCGCTGGTTCGGTGTGACGGCATCCGCCACCCACGCGACGTCGCTGACGACGGTGTTGCCGCAGTCGAGCTTCTGCACCGCACCACCGAAGTTCGAGCCGACGTTCGCGGCCGTTCCACCGAACACGATCATCATGTACGGACCCGTCGCGGGGCGCGTGGTCACGACGTTGACGTTGAGGCCGGCGAGTGCGGCTTTGATCCCGTCGGTGATCTGCTGGATGTCCGCGGCGCGAGTGCCGCTCCCCGCGCGATACGCCGGCGCGGTCCCGTTCGCCTTGTTCATCCACGATGCTTGGTTCTGCGTCGCATCGCTCGCGGCAGCATTGCGTGTCAGCGCTTGTCCGTCGAAGTTCAAGTAGACCGAGCGTGCCTGCGATGGGAGACACGCGACGCCGGTGTCCGCGGGCGCTGCATCGGGCAACACCGTCGACGCGTCGCTATCGAGCGGACCCGCATCGATGTCCTGCACGTCGTCGCCGCTGCCCGCGCTGATCCTCGCGTCGCAGGCGGACAGCACGATCAGGAGGGCGAAGAGGCGCATCATCTGTCTCCTATCTTGGTCGGTTGCCAAGGTCGCGACAACTGGGATGATTTCCCCGTTTGGGGGAGCTGTGAGCCCCAGGTCCCTAGACCCCACAGCCTGCATTACGACAGCCGAGCGCGAACGGCCTGATTGACCGCCGCTGCATCCGCGTTGGGGCTCGCCTTCATGACCTGCCCGACGAAGAAGCCCAAGAGGCCAGTCTTTCCGGCCTTGTACTGCGCGGCCTTGTCCGGGTTGGCGGCGATCACCGCGTCGACGGCAGAGCCCAGATCCACCGCCGGGGCGGACGCCACGCTGCGCAGCTCGCTGAACGGTTTGCCAGTACGCGCCAGCTCGGCGAGGACCCCCTTGCCGGCGTTGGTGGACAGCTCGCCCTTCTCGATCGCCGCGAGGAGCTGTCCGAGCTCGCCCGCGAACGACGCGGGTAGCGTGGCGATCGCGCGATCGCCGAGCGCGCGCGGGAGCTCGTTGACCATCCACTTCGCCGCGAGGGCCCGATCGACGTTCGCGCTCGCCGTCGTGAACAGGTCCTTGGTCTCCACGTCACCGCTCAGGAGATCGGCGTACTCCTCGCCGACGAGCGGCTTCCACGCCTCGAACGCCGCGGCGAGCGATGCATCGCGCACGCGCGCTTCTGCTCGATACTCGGCCGGCGACTTGCCCTTCGGTCGCGACTGCGCCTTGGGATTCTTCTGCGCCTTCTCGACGGGCGCGGCCGCTCTGGTCTCGATCTTCGCGTCGCGCAGCGTGATCGTGCGATTGAGGATCAGCGCGCTCGGCGTGGAGTCCTGGTCGACCGTGAAGTAGCCGACGCGCTCGAGCTGCCATCGCGATCCGGACGGCGCGCTCGCGAGGCTCGCTTCCACGCGCGCGGTCGTCACGACCTCGAGCGAGCTCGGCGTGAGGTGCTGCAGGAAGTCGACGCCGCCTTCCTCGGGCTTGGGCACCGCGAACAACCGCTCGTAGAGGCGCGCTTCCACGGGCACCGCCGTCGCCGCATCGACCCAGTGGATCACGCCGTCGGGCTTCTTGCCGTCGGCGAGCGGCTTACCGCCCTTGGTCTCGAGGTGAATCGTGGCGCGCAGCTTGGTGACGTTGCCCTGCGCGTCGCGCTCCACGACCTCGGTCGCGGTGATGCAGTACGCGTGGCGCAGACGCACCGTGCGGTTCATGGCGAGGCGCTGATAGTCCTTCGGCGGATCGTCGCTCCAGTCATCGCGATCGATCAGTACGCGCCCGCTGATCGAGAGATCGCGCGAGCCCGTCTTCCCCACGATGTCCTTGGGCCAGTACGGCGCGTCGATGGTCTCGCGTCCGCTCCACGCTCCGTCCGGGCCGACGAGCTCCACCTCGATCGGCCGCAACACGCCCATCACGCGCGGTGCGGTCTTGTTGAGATCGTCGCGCAGGCAGTACTCGAGCTTGCCGATATCGACGGTGGAGTTTGCCTTGGCGACGCCGATCATGTCGCAGAACGCGCGCAGCGCTTCGGGCGAATACCCGCGCCGGCGCATGCCCGCGATCGTCGGCATGCGCGGATCGTCCCATCCGCTCACGTGCTTGCCCGTGACGAGCGTGAGCAGCTTGCGCTTGGACATCACGGTGTAGTCGAGGACGAGCCGCGCCATCTCGTACTGCTTGGGGTGCGGCTTCCACGGACCCGTGTTGGCGAGGACCCAGTCGTACAGCTCGCGGTTGTTCTCGAACTCGAGCGTACAGATCGAGTGCGTGATGCCTTCGATCGCATCCTCGAGCGGATGCGCGTAGTCATACATCGGATAGATCTTCCACTGATCGCCGGTGCGATGGTGGTGCGCGTGCCGGATGCGATAGAGCAGCGGGTCGCGCATCTTCATGTTCGACGACGCGAGATCGATCTTCGCGCGCAGCACGCACGCACCGTCGGGGAAGTCACCCGCTTTCATCTTGCGCAGCAGCGCGAGGTTCTCCTCGGGCGGGCGATCGCGGTTGGGCGATGGCGTGCCGGGCTCGCTCAGCGTGCCGCGCATCTCGCGGATCTGCTCGTCGGTCGAGTCGTCGACGTACGCTTTGCCCTCGAGCACCAGACGCTCGGCGAGCTCGTACATGCGCGGGAAGTAATCGGCCGAGTAGAGCACCGCAGACGGCTCGAAGCCGAGCCAGCGCACGTCGGCCTCGATCGCTTCGACGTACTCGACGTCTTCCTTGACCGGGTTCGTGTCGTCGTAGCGAAGGTTGCAGGTGCCGTTGTAATCGCGAGCGACACCGAAGTCGACGCAGATCGCTTTTGCGTGACCGATGTGCAGATAGCCGTTGGGCTCCGGCGGGAATCGCGTCGCGACGGTCGTGTGACGACCGGTGCGGAGATCCTCGTCGATGATGTCGCGGATGAAGTCGTTACGCTCGGCGGACATGCCGGGCGCACTCTACCTCAGGCATGGCGTCGAGACATGCACGGTCGCGCCGTCGTACCAGAACGCGTCGCGCTCGGTGAGATCGAAGTAGAAGCCAGGCACGTTCTCGCGGTGCTCGCGGACTGCGCCGCTCGGCGCGATACGCGTCAGCCCGCGATACGAGCCACTCGTATGACCTACCCAAATCGCGCCGTCGATCCGTGCAGCGATCCGCGCGTAGGTGGCGCCTGGAAGTGGCAGCGTCGTGCCGACGCCGTCGGCGTCGGCGGGAATGATGTGCACCGCATAGGGACCGATGTCGTCGGTGCGATGAACGATCGCGCTGAACATGTCATCGATGGCGGCGACCTTCGGGGCGTAGCACGGCGAGAACCTGTAGTGCTTGTGCGTCTTGTTGTCGGGCGACACGATGAACGTCTCGCACGCGCCGCCCGTCTTCTCGACGGCGACGCGTGCACCGCCCGAGCTCACCGTGATCGACGCGCTGACCGCGTCGGTCGGGATGTAGTCCGCGCTCGTGATCGTGCCCGGGTCGTTGTCTTGGACCACGCCGACGTAGAGGGTGCCGTCGAAGATCTGTCCGGCGATGCCGGCGCTGGGCGTCAGCTCCGCATACGAGGGATCGATCTCCACGTCACCCCCCAGGGGCCCGGTCCCGTACGCCTCCCACCCCGGCTGGACGTACTTGATGTAGCCGTCGCCCTCGCTCCGCAGCTGAATGACCGGTAGATCGTTGTGCTCGGACATTCCACGGAGCGGCCCGTAGGTGGACCTGAACGGCATATGAGTCGCCACGAACGCGGCGGACGCATCGGCCTCGATCAACGGAATGTCCCGGTCCACCGTCTCGATCGCGATCGCGTAGCTCGCAGAGAGTGCGACCGCACGGATCGCGACGGCATCGAGCGGACCGATCGGAAGCGTCGTGACCACGCGGTCGTCGCAGAACTGTGGCGTTGGCCCCGATTCGAGCGCGTCCTCGCCGACGGCAGCATCGGTCGCACCGTTCGCGCCGTTCGGCGAGCCCTCGCCGAAGCCGAGGCGGCCGCACCCGACGAGTGCGAGGAGGAACAACGCGGCGCGCATCGTGGGTATCGTACCACCCGACGCGAACGGACCGCTGCGGTTCGTCAGCGCGCGATCGGCGCCGGCGCCGCACACTCGAGCTCGCTGCCCGAACGGAGGGCGGTCCCGTGTGCGATACGGAGCACACCGAAGATCGCCGTGGGCTCGAAGCCATGGTCGACGCGCGCTTGCCCGCGAATACCGAAGTCGATTCGCGATTGGCAGAACAGCGGGAGGCCGAGCCCGATCTCTGCTTCGGCGAGCAGCGCGAGCTCGTGGCCAGCGAACAGCGCGGGACCGCTCTGCGCCTCGACGTACGGCTGCAACAGGTCGGTCGTGATCGCGACGCGCGGTCCGGTCTCCACGCCCCAGTTCGCGCGCATCCCGCTGTCGCCATCGCCGTCGTCGTGGCTCGTCCAGAACGCGGTCGTGCGCCATCCGACGTGCGCACCGAAGGTGACGTCGAGTCCCGCGCCGAAGCCGAGGCCTTGCGGGCCGCCGCGGAAGTCGCCCGAGATCGCCGAGCGAAACGGTGGATCCGTATCGAGCTCCGCGAGGTTCTTCGGCGCGCGAATACCGCGCTCGACGCCGGTGCGAATGCCTGCGGTGAACGTTCTGTAGCCGAGCGCGCCGAGGTCTTGCTCCATCGCGAGCTCCCACGACCACACGAGGCCGCTCGACTCGCCGACCATCCAGCCTACATCGCGCGTGATCGCGGCGCGCGCGATCGCACCGTCGCCGCCGAGCGTCATCTCGCGCCACGCGTGGCCAACGCCGAGCGAGAACGTGAACGCGTCGCGATCGACCTCGTCGGTGAACTGCCGCCAGCGCAACGTGGCGAGCGCTTCGTTCGAGATCGCGGATGTCATCTCGGTGCCGAGCGCGCCGAGGGATCCGTACACGCCCACGCCGAGCGATCGCGCGAGCCACCACTCGGCCACGAGCGTGAGCGCGTGCGTCCCGCGGATCGCACGCTGCGTGTCGACGAGGCCCGTGCTCCAGCCGAGTGCGAGCGAGTAGTGCGAGCGCGAGGGCAGCACCGGCGGCCGGCACGTGATCTCACGACCGACGCGTGTTGGTGGATCGTCGATCGAGCACTCGGGCAGTCCGCGAAGATCCTCGAGACCCACGCCGGGCCACGCGCCCTTCGGGAGCTCGGCGCCATCGTCGAAGGACCGCTGGGCCGACGCTATTCCAGGAATCGAAAAGAAAATGAAGAGAGCCGCCCGACGCACGAGCGCCGTGGCAGCAACGCATGTGCCACGCGCGTTCGTCGTCGCGAGAGCGCTGATATTCGTGCGCGGTGTGACGAGCGGTTCACGATGCGTCGGTGCTCAGAAGCTCCAGCCGACCTGTAGGTTCAAGAGCACGGCGAAGCGCGAGTCGTCATCGTCGACGCCGTCGCCGCGCATCGCGAAGTAACTCGCGCGAGCTGCGCTTCGAGCGTGAGGCCCAGCGATGCCGCGATCAGTTGATGAGCGAGTACGCGAGTAGCGACACCACGGTCCCGATGATCGTCTTCAGGAGGCCAGGCGTCGGATCGGGAACGCCGAGCGGCACGGTCGTCGCGTGGTCGCCGCCGACCCAGAGCTTCATCGCTTGGTTCGCGCCGTTCGCTGTCATCACTACCTCCTGTGTTCCGATCGGAACGTTGGAGATCACGACGCGCTCGGTGTGCTCGTCCTCGACGACGAGCAGTCCTTCGATCGCGACCGACACACCGGACGCCGCACTCGACAACAAGAGGACGATCGTTCCGGTCGGAACATCGGGTGGGGCAGGGAAGCGAGCGTGAACATCGCGCGCGCACGCGCCTGCGAGGAGGAGCAGCAAGACCATCACGCGCATACGAACCGTTGGTCTGCGCAGCGCGCTCGCAGGTTGCTCGCCCTGGGTGCTGGCACTGCGGTCGCGCGAGGCAACCGTTTCGGATACCTTCCGCGCGATATGGCGCGCATCAACGAGCACTACGCGAAGCTTCCTGCCGGATATCTGTTCCCCGAGATCGGGCGCCGCGTGCGCGCGTTCTCGGCCGCGCATCCCGACGCGAAGGTGATCCGCCTCGGCATCGGCGATGTCACCGAGCCGCTCGCGCCGGCCATCGTCGAAGCGATGCACGCTGCCGTCGACGAGATGGGCAAGCGCGAGACGTTTCGCGGCTACGGCCCCGAGCAAGGCTACGACTTCCTCGTCGAGGCGATCCGCGAGCACGACTACAAGGCGCGCGGCGTCGACATCGCGTCCGACGAGATCTTCGTCAGCGACGGCAGCAAGTGCGACAGCGGCAACGTGCAGGAGATCTTTTCGCTCGCGGCGCGCGTCGCGGTCACGGATCCGGTCTATCCCGTCTATGTCGACTCGAACGTGATGGCTGGACGCACGGGCGCGCCGGGCGCCGACGGTCGCTTCACCGGGCTCACGTATCTCGTCGGCAACGAGCAGAACGGGTTTCAACCCGATCCTCCCGCCGAGCCGGTCGACATCGTCTATCTGTGCTCGCCGAACAACCCGACCGGGACGGTCGCCACGCGCGCGCAGCTCGAGGCGTGGATCGCGTGGGCCAAGAAGAACGACTCGATCATCCTGTTCGACGCGGCGTACGAGGGCTACATCTCCGATCCGTCGCTGCCGCACTCGATCTACGAGATCCCCGGCGCGCGCGAGGTCGCGATCGAGCTGCGCAGCTTCTCCAAGCGCGCGGGCTTCACGGGCGTGCGCTGCGCGTTCATGGTCGTGCCGAAACCGGTGACGGGCGTCGGCGCCGATGGCGCGCGCGTGTCGCTCAACGCGCTCTGGGCGCGCCGTCACACCACCAAGTTCAACGGTGCGTCGTACGTCGTGCAGCGCGGAGCTGCCGCCGCGTACTCGCCGGCAGGGCTCGCGCAGACGACGGCGCAGATCGCGTTCTACATGGAGAACGCTCGCCTGCTCCGGGAAGGGCTCACCGCGGCGGGCTTCACGGTGTTCGGTGGCGTGCACGCGCCGTACATCTGGTTGCGCACGGCTGGAGAGCTCTCGTCGTGGGAGTTCTTCGACAAGCTCCTCGCCGAAGCCAACGTCGTCGGGACGCCGGGCTCGGGGTTCGGACCCGCGGGCGAAGGCTACTTCCGTCTCTCGGGGTTCAACTCGCGCGCGAACATCGAGGAAGCGATCGCGCGCATCCAGCGAGTGTTCGCGTGACAGGCGCCTGGGCGGTCGAGCACGGCATGGTCGTGCGCCGCTCGGGCGATGCGTCCGCGCCGTCGATCGTCTGGATCCACGGCCTCGGCGAGTGGTCCGTCTCCTTCGACGCGATCACTCGTCATCCGCGGCTCGCGGCGTTCGCGCACGTGCTCGTCGACATGCCGGGCTACGGCCGAACGCCCGCGTCGATCGTTCACGACACGGTGCAAGCGCACGCGGATCACCTCGCACGGTGGCTCGCAGATCGCCCTCCCGCGATCCTCGTCGGCCACTCGATGGGCGGCGTGATCGCGACGCTCGTCGCCGAACGCAGCCCCGTTCGCGCCGTCGTGAACGTCGATGGCAACCTGACGCTCGGCGACTGCACGTTCAGCGCGCGGGCTGCGGGCTACTCGCTCGACGACTTTCGCGCGCACGGCTTCGCACAGATGCGCGCCGCCATCTACGCGCGCGGCGCGACCGAGCCCGCGCTCGCCGGCTATCACGCCGCGATGGTGGCCGCGCACGCGGACACGCTGTGGGCAAACGCGAAGGACTTGGTCCGCATCTCGACGGCAGGCGATCTCGCGCCGCGGTTCGCCGCGCTGTCGTGCCCTCATCTGTTCATCGCGGGTGTCCCTCGTGGCATCTGCGCCGAGAGCCGCGCGCGTCTCGATGCGGTCGGCGCGCGATGGATCGGCATCGAACCGGCCGGCCACTGGCCGTTCATCGATCAGTCCGACGCGTTCGCCGCTGCCGTCGCCGAGTTTCTTGTAGCGGTCTGGACCGTTGGCTCTGTGGCGTGGTTACTGACGACCAAGCGTGGATAGGTCTCGTGCAGGAAGGCTCGAATGTAGCCACTCTGCGCGAAGGTTCCGCCCAGCACGACCTCCCCGACCTGTCCGCTCTCGAGCAGACAGATCACGTCGAGCGGCGTGTGGACTACATAGGTACTCGGCGGTGCGTCACGAAGCTCCACGTCCGTGAGCAGCACTCTCTCGAGCAGCGACCAGGCACCAGTTCCGTCTGCTAGTCGAGTCATCCGTTTCTCCCGTAGGGCAGATGCGATGCAATGCGAGCACCACTCACTGCGACGCGCGATTCGCGAACAGAGTGTCCACGAAGTGGCCGTTCGATCTCGTGACGCACGTAGCTCGGAAGATTCCGGTCGGCGAATCGACTCGCCCCGTTCGCGCACGCCGGGCGACTTCGCGTCAGTACGGCGCCAACGTCTCGCCCGATGACGGCGAGAGCTCGCTGGGTGACGACACGGGAGCCGCGAGATCCTCGGAGTCGTCGTCGTCGCGCGAAGGCGCTCGCTCGAGGACAGGCGTGCGGGGCGCACCCACCGCGTCGAGCGCTACTCGCTCTTGGACCTTGTCGATGAGTCCCTGCATCCGCAACAGGCGGATCAGCCGCGCGGCCTTCTTCGTCAGCATGGCGGACTTCACGTTCGGTGCGCGCTCGAACGGATTCGGGAGCGCGATGGCGAGCCGCACCGCCTCCGCGGGAGTCAGTGACTGCGCCGAGTGATGGAACCACTTCTGCGCGGCGGCCTCCGCCCCAAACACGCCATCGCCCCACTCGACGACGTTCAAGTAGATCTCCAAGATGCGCTGCTTGCCGAGGTCATCCTCGAGCGAGAACGCGATCAGCATCTCGCGCAGCTTGCGGATGAAGCTCCGCGACGGCGACAGATACAGGTTCTTCGCGAGCTGCTGCGTGATGGTGCTGCCGCCGATCGCGAGCGACCCTCTCGCGAGGTTTGCGTCGACCGCCTTCTCGATCGCGTCCCAATCCACGCCATCGTGCTCGTAGAACCGCCAGTCCTCCGCGTACACCACGGCCGCGCGCAGATACCGCGAGATCTTGCCGAGCGGACGCCACTCGTGCTTCAGGTCGAACGCCTTTCCCGCGCTCGCCGCTTGTTCGCGCCGCAGCTCGATGAACGCCGTGGTCGTTGGATTGCGCGCCGCGAGCGGCTTGGTGTTCGGCACCGAGCACCAGAGGACGAGCGTTGGAATCGCGACGAGGATCGTCCCGACCTCCACGATGCCGCGCAGTATGCGAAGCCACCGACGCGGCTCTCTCGTCACGCGTCGAGCATGCATCAAAGCTGGCGTGTGCGCTCGCTCGTGGCAATCGCGGGCGCAAACTCCGACATCTCGGGAGGCTGCGGTATCGTTCGATCGTGAGGGCCATCGCGATCGTCAATGGCAACGCGCGACGCGTTGGCGGACGACTGCGCGAGAAGCTCGAGGCCGCCATGCCCGGCCGCGTGCGCGTGACGGAGTCGCTCGAGGAAGCGCGGTACGTCGTGCGTGCGGAGCTCGCGCGCGGACTCGATCTCGTGGTGCTCGGAGGTGGTGACGGAACGGTGGTGATGGGGCTGTCGCTGATCGCCGAAGCGTGTCGGGGAGCGGGCAAGCCAGAGCCCGCGATCGGCGTTCTGCGCTTGGGATCGGGTAACGCGATCGCCGACACCGTGGGCGCGACCGAGGATCCCGAGACAGATCTCGTGAAGCTGTCGCGCGGGTTTGGCGCGTGGACCAAGGTGCCGATGATCGACGTGCTCGGTGTGCGCGCGCCGTTTGTCGGCATGGGAGTCGACGCGCAGTTGCTCGAGGATCACGAGGCGGTGAGTCGCGTGGTGGATCGCGTGCCCGTCGCGCGCAGCGTGATCGGTGGCGGCGCGCGGTACGCGTTGTCCGTCGCGCTGCGATCGGTGCCTCGGTTCGCGACGTCCAGACGGCCGAACGTGATCGTCACCAATCGCGGCGCGCCCGCCATCGCGATGAAGCGAGAAGGCGCGACCGGGGCCACCATCGCCAAGGATCAGCGGTTGTGGGAAGGCGCGTGCACACTCGTGGCGGGAGCCACGATTCCGTACTTCGGATTCGGCTTGAAGATGTTCGCGTTCGCGGGCGAGCGGGCAGGGAAGTTCCAGTTGCGTTGTGGAGATGCGGGGCTGTTCGAGATCCTGCGGAGCACACCGGCGGCGTTCCGCGGGGAGTATTTCTCCAAGAACGTCACGGACTTCCTGTGCGATCGGGTGACGGTCGAGCTCGACGAGGAGACGGCGATCGAGGCGGGTGGCGAGCTCTTGGGGAGACGCAGGAACCTCGAGCTCTCGATCGGTGCGCCGGTGACGCTCGTGTCGCTCGCAAAAAATCCGTTGTGACGGAGAGGCTGCTAGACGGCTGAAATCTGTCCGCGAAATTCCGCGCCGTCGGGGAGTGATCGCCTCTGATGGAAAATAGATATTAAATTAGCTTTGACAGATCGCGAGAGCGCATTTATACGTATCAACCATCGCTGCTTCTTCTGCGGCGAAAGAAACGAACCCCGATGTTGACCAGGAAGCTCCATAACGCCCGCATGACGAAAGGATGGCCATCGTGCCGTCAGGTCGTCCTCGTCGGCGCGAGTCAGCTGCCGCGTCAGGGTCGGTCGTTTGTGGCGTATTTCTCGACGCTTGCGTCGAAGTCCGCCATCGAATCCGATACGAACGGTAGCACCCTCGGAGGGTCCAACCGCTAAGTACGTGTCCACACGTAGCTAGCTGAAGGGCCGCCCAGGGAAGACCTCCCCAGCGGCCCTTCGACGTTTTCGGGTTTCACATCCAACGTCGCGGACTACGAACTAGTCCACACAATCCGTTTCTCAGACTCGTTATCTGGATTCCAAATCTAGATATCGAATCGAGATAGGTGCGCACGCGCATGCCCCAGCACGCGCCGCTGCATCGACGCCCGAGGTGCGCCCTGCGCACGCGGGTGCTCTCTGACAACTGAAGAGTTGATGACGATGAAGATCGCGCTGCGCGATCGGTGGAGCTTCCGAGCTCGACCGCGCGCAGCGCAAGTATCCCTCTCTCGCGTAGTTGGTCTGCGCGCTCGGCTGAAGACCGAGAGGTTCTGGTTCGATTCCAGAGGGAGGGACGAAAAGGCAACGGCACCACGACCGCGGGATGTCGATGTGAGCAACCGAAAGATGCGAGCCGCTCGGCGCGGAAGCATCCCAGCAGGTGAAGCATCGAAGCGAACCGGTGTGGCGAGCGCTCTCGGCCCAGGAGAATGGCCGCCGCGCTGCGCACGAAGTCTGATCACTCTTGATTTCGTCGCGCGCGTCTCGTGCTCGCGTAGCACCGAGCAGGAACCGGACGGTTTACCGAGACGCGCGCGATGGAGGATCTCTGGGTTGCACGCCTCACGGCGTTAACCCTCGCAGCCGACGTTGTCGGCTTGGACGCTTCGCGTCCTGCATCACTTCGTGATGCGCTCTGGGTTGGTAGCAAATGTTGGTCTTTGCACCGGTCTCTTAAACCGCGCGACGTGGGTTCGATTCCCACCCAACCCACGAAGAGCTTGCGAACACGCTCCGGCGCCGACGCAGGCTCGAAACCCAAGGTCTCCTCGGAGACCGCCATGCAGGTGAACGTGTCGCGGTCGGCACACCAGTGCGCCACACTGGAATTAGCGGGTTCGACTCCCCTCATCTGCTCCATGCGTCGACTTCACTCGGGCCCTGCCCGGGCTGTTCGTCGAGTCAGCGTGTCCCACGAGAGCGAGCTACCCAGCTCGACTTCACTCGCTACCCAGCGAGCTGTTCGTGGATCGATACGCGAAGCAACGCGAGAGCGACGCATGTAACGCGGACCTGGCCGACCGGTTCAGGCGCCTGGCTTCCACCCAGTACAAACGAGTTCGACTCTCGTGGTCCGCACCCAACGCCTCTCAAGCTCAGCATGGATGTAGCAACCGCTTGGTATGCGGTCGGTCGCCGGTTCGAGTCCGGCGAGAGGCACGACAGGTTTCGCCCCTCAAGCTCAGTTGGCTGTAGCGGCTGTTTCGTAATCAGCAGGTCGTCGGTTCGAGTCCGACGAGGGGCTCCACGCGCAGGACGCATGTCGCGTCGCGCACAACGCGTCCACACACGTGGGCCGGAGGATCAGATGTTCGACTTCAAGAAGTATTTCTCGACCAAGACCACCTCGCAGAGCGAACGCATCCCCGGCACCAACCAGGTTCCGAACTCGGCGGGGGGCTTCGCGTGGCAGATCGATGACTGGGCGCGCCTCGACCGCTTCCTGGTCCTTGGCTCCGAAGGGGGCACCTACTACGTCGGCGAGCGCGAGCTCACGATCGAAAACGCAAACGTCGTCGCGCGCTGCATCAGCGCGGATGGACCCGCTACCGTCGCTCGGATCGTTGCTACCTCTCTTGCGGGACGCGCGCCCAAGAACGATCCGGCGATCTTTTCCCTCGCGATGTGCGCGAAGCTCGGTGACGAGGCAACGCGCCGCGCGGCGTATGCGGCACTCCCCCAGGTGTGCCGCATCGGAACCCACCTGATGCACTTCGCCGAGTACGCGCAGGGCTTCGGGGGATGGGGACGTGGAATGCGCAAGGCAGTCGGCTCGTGGTTCAACGCGAAGCCGGCGAGTGACCTCGCGTTGCAGCTCGCGAAGTACCAGTCGCGCGACGGCTGGTCGAACCGAGACCTCCTGCGGTTGGCGCACCCGCGCGCGGCATCGCCGTCGCACGATCGCCTGTTCTCGTGGGCGGTGAAGGGCGAGCTCCCCTCGGGAGCGAGCGAGGATCCGGCGTGTGCGCTGATCGTCGCGATGGACGAGCTGAAGAAGCTGGATGACGTGAAGGCGGCAGCAACGCTTGTCGCCGAGAAGCGCATCCCGCGTGAGTGTGTTCCGACGGAGCTGCTGACGTCCCCCGAGATCTGGGAGGCGCTCCTCGAAGCGATGCCGATGACGGCGATGATTCGCAACCTCGCGACGATGACTCGCGTGGGTGTGATCGCGCCGATGTCGGCGGCGACGACCAAGGTCGTGGCGCAGCTGCGTGACCCGCAGCGGCTCGCGAAGGCGCGTGTTCACCCGATCGCCGTTCTCGCCGCGCTCGTGACCTACAAGTCCGGACGCAGCGTGAAGGGCAAGGGCACGTGGCAGCCGGTCCCCGCGATCATCGATGCGCTCGACGCCGCGTTCTACGCGAGCTTCGGTCTCGTCGAGCCCGCGGGGAAGCGGATGCTGCTCGCACTCGACGTCTCGGGCTCGATGAGCTCGGGCGACGTGGGCGGGATCGCGGGGCTCACGCCTCGCATCGCATCCGCGGCGATGTCCCTCGTGACCGCAGCGACCGAGCGTGAGCACGCGTTCATCGCGTTCACCTCGGAAACGGGCGGCTACGGTGGTCAGTGGGGTGGTGGAGAGTCGGGTGTCACGACCCTGTCGATCTCGCCGCGTCAGCGGCTGGACGATGTGGTCGCGTCGATCAGCAAGCTCAGCATGGGCGGAACGGACTGTGCGCTTCCGATGATCTGGGCAGCAAAGCACCGCGTCGATGTCGACACGTTCTGTGTCTACACCGACAACGAGACCTGGGCAGGTAACGTGCACCCTGCGCAGGCTCTGCGGGCGTACCGAGACGCACGGGGAATTCCGGCCAAGCTTGTCGTGGTCGGAATGACGTCGACCGGGTTCAGCATCGCTGACCCGAACGACGCCGGTATGATCGATGTTGTCGGTTTCGACACGTCGACCCCGCCGGTCATTGCCGACTTCGCTCGCGCGTAGTGGATTGATCACCACTGCGACGCTCGAGTGAAGGCGCGGCCCCTGCGACAGCTGCTGGTGGCGAGTCGAAAGATTCGTCGCCGGCATTTGGGAGCGAAGCTCAACGAGATGAGCGGTCGGTTGTTAACCGAATGGTAGCTGGTGCAACTCCAGCCGTTCCCGCGAAGGTTCTGTGGGCCGACGGAAGTCGATTACCGTAACTAAACGGCCAAAATGTAGCTACCACCGGGTAACCGGTGCGGCGATAGCGCAACGCTCCTTCGTCGACGAGAGATCGTCGGCGGACCCGGCTTCGGCTGGAGCCCCACGCGTGCTCGCTGCCGTCACCTGTTCGTCGCGAGGCGAGTGGAGCGGTAAGGGCGGCGGTCCTCTGCACTACGTGCATGACCACTTCGACTTCCAACTCTTCGTCTGCAGCTTCTTCGATCCGTGTCGGTGTCCTCCAACAGTAGGAGTGCGGTCTCTCGAACCGAGAATGCGGGTGCAAGTCCCGTCACCGATTCCATGACGCGCTGTCATGTCCGTGTCGTCCAGTAGAAGGACTTCCGTTTTTCAAACGGCAGAACGCGGGTGCAATTCCCGCCGCGGATACCAGATCGTTTTGCGCCGCCGCGCGTACGCAACGCAGCTCGTGCAGGGTTCACCGTCGCGGTTCATATCCGCGGACGCGAGGGTTCGATCCCCTCAGCTGCGACGATTGGATGGAGAGCTGGCGTTGGCGCCAGGCCGGTCTGCTAGTCCGCGATGCCCGCAAGGGCCGGGTTCGATTCCTACTCCATCCGCGAACGCGAGCGTTGCTCACATTTTATGGAAGGTACGGTGGCGAGGCGCCACGCCTGTCTCGAGTACAGGTCAGCCCCGAGGGGCCGGGTTCGATTCCTATACCTTCCGCCGTTTCTGCTCGGGATGTAGCTCAGGAGAGGAGCGCGTGTTCGGGGAACACGAGGCCGCAGGTGCGATTCCTGTCATCCCGACCATCGTTGTGGGCCGTTGGAGCTCCATTACCGAACCCTTAATTCGTCGGAGCTCCGCTCTTTGTCCATAGCGTTGCAGGTTTCCGTTCATGCCGTCGTTGCGAGGAACGCGACACGATTCTGCGAAGATCGATGGTGGAGGTTCGAATCCTCCCGGCGGCACCAGGTTGTTCTACGTCGAGGTCTGGCGACCAGATCGAACTCCAAATCCGATCGTGCTGGGTTCAATTCCCAGGCGGCGTGCTTCTTTCTCCGGGGTGTAGCTCAGATTGGCAGAGCGCTCGGTTCGGGACCGAGAGGCCGGTGGTTCAAGTCCACTCACCCCGACGCATCGACAGCTCATTTGGGAGCAATTTTCCTCTGTCACCATTCGCCCGGTAACGGGCCGCCGATGGAGGGTAATCGGTTCGACTCCAGATCGATGCGCGCATAGATCGGTAGCTCAGTGGGAGAGCGTTGGCGCAAGCCAAGCCGTCTCCATTTCTCGTCCGGCAACGGGCCGCCGGTGGACGGTTATCAAATTGCAAATTTGTGGGTCGTTGGTTCGAATCCAACTCGGTCTATGCATCTATCTCCCCTGCCGAGCGTTCTCTGTTTCCGTCGTGCAACTTCCTCGCTCGCTCGTCGAGCCGATCGCGTGATGGTTATCTGGTAAAGGCGCGAGCCGAGTGGTTCAAATCCACGCAGAGAGCGCCCGGCAATTCCCGTCTGTAACTCAACAGCAGAGTAGTCGCTTGATAGGCGAACGGTTGGTGGTGCGAATCCATCCAGACGGACTGTGATCGAGGCCGAAGTAGTCGAGGCACATGGATGTGGCCCATGTTCAAGCCGGTGCAAGTCCGGTCGATCACCCCACCTCCGGGGACACCCGGATCCTCCGATGATGAAGTCGGGAATGTTGACGGTAGAGATCACCGGCCCTGCCTGTAAAGCAGCGGCTCCTCAGGAGCAACTGGGTGCAAGTCCCAGCATTCCCACCCGACGGAAATGCCGCCGTAGACCAACGGCAGAGTCTCTAGTTCGAGAAGCGAGAACCACGAGGAACACTGAAGTTTGAACAGACGACGTCTGGTCAAACGAGGTGATCCTTTTGGTTAGGTAGTGCCGGTTCGAATCCGGCCGGCGGCACCCATCCGTGATGCGGGGAGAGTGCGAGTTCTCAGCCAGGTTTCATACGCCAGGCCACGTCGGTGCGACTCCGACCTCCGCGACCAAGTCTGCTCGTTTGCCGTCGTAGACCAACGGAAGAGTCAGTGGTCTCAGAAGCCATGTGTTGGAGGTTCGAATCCTCTCGACGGTACGACTCGGCCTCGCTGGCCGATCAAACTCGCCCGCAATCCCGTGGGCCGCAACCAGGAGCGTGTTGTATGCAGCATGTTGACACTACTCGGACGCTCCTGCTCTCGCAGGGGTACGAGCCTATCAAGGTCATCTCGTGGCAGCGCGCGATGACGCTGGTGACTCTCGACAAGGTAGAGGTTGTCGAGGAGTACGACGCCGATGTCCGCGCGGCATCGCTGTTTCTCAAGGTCCCGGCCGTCGTGCGCCTGCGCAAGGCGTTTCGCCGCCATGCGAAGCCGGTGAAGTTCTCGCGCGTGAACATCTACGCGCGTGACCACTACCGGTGCCAGTACTGCGGCATCAAGTGCACGATCGACAAGCTCACGTACGACCACGTCGTTCCGCGGTCGCGTGGCGGCAAGACGTCGTGGGAGAACATCGTTTCGTGCTGCTACGCGTGCAACGCTCGCAAGGCGAACCGCACGCCCGCAGAAGCGAAGATGCTGCTCCGCACGACGCCGGTCCGCCCGGCCTGGATCCCCGCGGTCCAGATCCGCGTGAGCACGAAGTCGGTCCCGGACGCGTGGCGTGACTACGTGTACTGGGCAGGCGAGATCGAGCACGACGAGGGCACCGAGATCGTCTGAGTGAAGACAACCGTGATCGCGACGGCCGTTCCGGCGGCAATCGTGCGGCCGTCGCGCGTCACCTACCTCTCATCGTCATCGACTCTCTCTTTGGGGGACTAGTTCAATCGGCAGAACACTGCGCTCTGAACGCACGAGGTTGATCGTTCGAATCGATCGTCCCCTTCCACTCTCGAGCTCTCGCTCGAGAATCATGGCCTTGTCGTCCAATGGGAAGACGCTGCGCTTGCACCGCAGAGATCAGGGTTCGACTCCCTGCAGGTCCACGAAACTATCTATGTCCCTGGGGCCGTCTGGTGACGGCAGCTGATTGTCTATCAGATCTAGGAGGGTTCGATTCCCTTCAGGGGCGCGACTGCATATTGGGGATCAGCTCACCTAGGGGTGGGGTCGTTCTTACAAATCGATCGTGGAGGGTGCAATCCCCTCGGTCCCTACCAATACCTTCGCGTGTAGATCGCGACCCGAGTTTCCGAAGCTTGGAGAGGCGGTGCGATTCCGCCCGAAGGTACGAGTGCGCTCGTGGCTCGAGCTAGATAGGCGCGTGGCAGCAAACCACGAACACCTCGGTGCGAATCCGGGCGAGCGCTCGAACTAACCCCAAGGATCACTTCGTTTGACCAGACGTCGTCTGTTCAAACGTCAGTGTCCTCGTGGTTCTCGGGGTTCGCGCATTCGCGCTCACCCGTCTATTTC
>JAEYYV010000028.1 GCA_023428295.1 Pseudomonadota bacterium | reverse complement strand
CGACTCCACCGACGCCACCGACGCCACCGACGCCACCGACGCCACGGCTCTATTCTTCACGCGCATGCGTTCGATCGCGATGCGCAGCTGTGCGGCGAGCGTTCAGACCTGCACCAACGTTCGGGCGCTCGGCGCGTGCTCGTGCGCGACGAGGAGCAAGGGCACCTGCCACGCCGCCCGAGGAGCCGCGCGCGTGACTAGCGAGTCGCGAAGCAGTCACTGTGAGCGCAGCGAGCATGACGAACGCCACGAACACCACGAACACCACGGCGAGCGACTGGAACGAACGGTGATTTCGAACGCGATCACCGACGAGCCGCGCCTGCCCACACAGCTGACGTGTGCGCGCTGGGAACCTCAGATCTCGACGGCGACGCCCGGCAGCGTGTGCACACCGGCACCGACGTTGGCGCCCGCATCGAACGGAACGCTCGTGCCTTCGCGCCACTGCCGGAGCTCGCACTGCGGCGCGCCGCCGCGACTGCTCGGCGAGATGAACACGTGCGTGAAGCTGCGCCGCACACCGGGGCGAGTGGCCGGCAGCCACGTGCCCGTGTTGGCGTAGATGCCGCCCGAGTGCAGGCGTTGCCAGCGCGGATCGTGCGTGTGGCCAAAGACGATCACCGGCGCATCGACGAGCTTTCGCAAGCGTGCCGGTACCGAGCGCATCGGCAGCTGCGACGTCACGAGGTGCGCACCGAGCCAACGCGAGATGGCGACCGATGCGCCGATGCCCGCGACGAGCCCGACGAGCGCCCAGGCGATCGGCAACAGCGCGAGCAGCCCGATCGCGAGCACCGCGAGCCCGAGCCCGATGCCGAAGCGATCGAGCATCAGCATGCGCGCGACGCGTCGCCCGGACAGCGTCAGGGGCGAGCGCGCGAGGCGATCGATCGCGCGAAGCTTCTCGATCGGCATCGCGTTGTCGGCCGCGACCTGCGCGAGCCGCGCGTGATGCTCGCGCCGACGACGCTCGCGGCGCTTGCGCGAGCGATGGAGCGCACGCGCGACGAACAGCGACTTCACGAACCGCGCGTAGCCGAGCCAGATCGCGGAGCGCGTTCGGCCGTGAGACATCGCGTAGCGCAGGTAGCCCCAGAACGACCACGACTCGATACCGTGCGGGTCGAGCTCCGGTGCGGCCGAGCCGAAGTAGCGAACGGCGGCGGTGTCGGCGTTGTGGATGAGCCAGCCGTCCTTGGGATCCATGGGGGCGAGGTTGAACTCGAAGGAGCAGCCCTCGTCATAGACGTGGCCGTGTTCGATCCAGGCGACGCCCGGGACGAACACGAACCACGGGACCACGCGGATGCGCTCGAGCGCCGCAGAGTCGATCGGCCCGGTCGCTGCGATCTGACGGCGCAGCTCCTCGCCGACCGCGGGGAGGAGCAGCTCGACGTCGTGGTTGCCAGCGATGATGTCGATCGTGTGTCCCGCCGCGGCGAAGCGTGCGAGGTCGTGCAGCATCGGGCGATGCGCTTCGCAAATCTGCCTCAGCCGCTCGATGCTGGGGACCGCGCCACGGCGCAGGCCGAACGCCTTCTCGTCGCGCGTCTTGGCAGGTCGCTCCGGCACGGATGCCACCACGACCGACATGAAGTCGAACAGATCGCCCGCGACCACGAGCCTCCATGGGCGACCGTCGCGCCGGCGAGCCGTGTGATAGCGGAGGAACTCGCGGAACGCGGTGGCCCCGAGCTCCACCGCGCGACGGCGATCGACGGAGGCACCCGGAAGCAGCTCCTCCCCGAAGTGGAGATCACTGACGACCAGGATGTTCTGCGCGGCCACGAGCGACCTTCATGCACCTCGCGTGCTCGTCATTCGTAGTGGATCGGCCCGCATCTACGACGATCTCGCGAAGCCGGTGACGTGGCGTCGCCGCTCGGTGCGACCAGGTGCCGCGCCACCTCCCGACTCATTGCGCGCATCGCAACGGTGACTCGCAACACTTCGAGAGAAGTGCGTGATATCTCAGCCTCGTGCAGCAGGTCGTCCTCATCCTCCTGATCGCCGCGTCGCTCGCGTTCTTCGTGCGAACGGTGATGCTGTTCGGTCGCGCCGCCGGTCAAGGTGCCCCGGATCCGAGGCCGCGCCTCGATGACATCGCAGGTCGACTCGTCGACGTCGGCATCTACTTCTTCGGTCAGAAGAAGGTCGCTGAAGAGGGTCCGATGCATCGGACCAGCAAGCACCACATCTTCATCTTCGCGGGCTTCTTCATCATCCAGGTCGCGTTCCTCGACATGCTCGCGACCGGCTTCTTCGGCGTGTCGATTCATTCGCTGCCGGCGATCATCGCCAAGCCGCTCTACCTGCTGATCGACCTGATGTACGGCATCGTGCTGCTCGTCATCGGGTGGTCGTTCATTCGCCGCATCATCGTGCGGCCGCGCCTGATCCCGATGAACCTCGACGCCGGCCTCATCCTCGGCGCGATCGCGTCGGTGCTGCTGACCCACTTCGTCTATCACGGCTACGAGATCGCGGGCTCGATCACCGCGGGCACGGGCAGCGCCCCGTACATGCCGTTCTCGAACGCGATCGGTCACGCACTCGCGCCGCTCCCCCCCGAGAGCGTGCATCGCGGCGCGTTCCTCGGGTACTGGCTGCACATCATCGTCGTGCTGACGTTCTTGAACTACCTGCCCTACTCCAAGCACATCCACTTGCTCGGCGCGCTGCCGAACATCCTCTTGCGCAACCGCAGCGAGCGCACGCTCGATCTGCCGAAGCTGGACCTCGAGGACGAGAACCAGTGGGGCGTGTCGCGCTTCGAGCAGTTCTCGTGGAAGAGCCTGATCGACACGTACGCGTGCACCGAGTGCGCGCGCTGCTCGAACTACTGCCCCGCGTACAACACCGGCAAGAACCTCTCGCCGATGCAGCTCGTGCACGACATCCGCTACGAGATGCTCGACCGGTTCGCGCTGCGCGAGAAGATCAAAGAGCAAGAGAAGTCGCTCGCGAGCCTCGAGTCGTACGCGACCGAGCACGGCTTCGACGACGCGCACCCGCACCCCGACGTCGTGTTCGGACGCGAGCAGATCGCGGCGACGAAGGCCGAGCTCGACGGCATGCCCAAGATGACGGGTGGCCGCATTCAGGAGGACACGCTGTGGGCGTGCACCACGTGCGGTGCGTGTCAGGAGGTCTGCCCGGTGTTCATCGAACACCCGCTCAAGATCATCCAGATGCGCCAGAACCTCGTGCTCGAACAGGAGAAGGCGCCGGGCGAATTGCAGCGCACGTATCGCAACATCGAGCGCCAGAGCAATCCGTGGGGCATCGCCAACGATCAGCGCATGGATTGGGCGAAGGACCTCGACGTCCCGACGATCGAGGAGAACGCCGATCCCGAGTACATCTTGTGGGTCGGCTGCGCGGGCGCGTTCGACGCGCGCATCATCAAGCAGACGCGCGCGATGGTGAAGGTGCTCAACACCGCGGGCGTGGACTACGCGGTGCTCGGTCACCAGGAGGCATGCACGGGTGATCCGGCGCGCCGCACGGGCAACGAGATGATGTTCCAGATGCTCGCGGAGCAGAACGTGGAGACGCTGAAGAGCGTCAACGCGAAGAAGGTGATCACGAGCTGCCCGCACTGCTTGCACACGCTGCGGCACGACTACCCGCAGTTCGGCGGGGAGTTCGAGGTGGTGCATCACACGCAGCTGCTCGATCACCTGTTCGAGACCGGCAAGCTCAAGAGCACCGGCTCGACGGTCGGCACGGTCACGTATCACGACAGCTGCTACCTCGGACGTTGGAACAAGGAGTTCGAAGCTCCGCGCGCGGTGATCGAGGCGGTCGGCGTGGCCGGCTACAAGGAGCTCGAGCGCAGCAAGCGTCACGGCTTCTGCTGTGGCGCCGGCGGTGGCCGCATGTTCATGGAAGAGCACGAGGGCACGCGCGTGAACGACAACCGCACCGAGGAGATCATCGCGGCCAACGTGAACGCCGCGGTCGTCGCCTGCCCGTTCTGCAACATCATGCTGACCGACGGCATGAAGACGAAGAACCTCGAGGACACCATCGCCGTGCTCGATGTCGCAGAGCTCGTCGCCGCGTCGATCCCCGATGTTCCGGTGGACCGCTTGCTGCGCAAGAAGAACAAGACGGCGACCACTTAACGAAGTCCCTCGATAGCGAGTGCGCCGCGCGCCTCGGGTATCATGGGCGGCGATGAAGGGATTCTGTATCGCAAGCGCGAGTGCGCTTGCTCTCCTCTCGGTCGTCGCCTGCGCGAGTGACGATGCGAGCCCCGGTGCCCGCGACTTCTGCGCACAAGGCGGCGAGCTGACCGATTGCCCCGACACCGAGCGCACCGTCGAAGCGGTGTGCTGGCGGATGGTCGACTGCGGTGCGATCGCGCTGAACGGGTCGGAGGACTACTCGCTCGATTGGGGCACGTGCGTGGATCGCATCGAGGACACGCCCGCCGATCGCCGGCGCCTTGTCGTGAACTGCATCGCAGCTTCGACGTGCGATCAGCTGCGCGTCGACGGCTCGCCGAACAATCCGAACACCAACCAGATGTACTGCCTCACGCTCGGACGGGACTTCTGATGCGCGCACACAGGTGGAAGTCCATCGCGATCGCGATCGCGTTGGCGAGCGGTGCGGCGCACGCGCAGCCCGTGGACGTGCCTGCGCTGCAGAAGCTCATCGAGACGCAACCCGCGGGCGAGGATCGTTCGGCGTGGAAAGAGAAGCGTCGCGAGGCCGCGCGCAAGCTCGGCCAGAGCAAGGACAAGCGCGCGGTGCCCGTGCTGATCAAGCTCGCCGAGACCGAGACGTTCGACATCATCGGCGACATCGCGATCGAAGGGCTCGGCAACCTCGGCGATGCGTCGGCGGTGCCGGTGCTGACCAAGATCAGCAACGATGCGACGCGCGACAAAGCCACGCGCGACATCGCGAAGAAGGCGCTCGGAAAGTTGCCGTCGGGTGGAGCGACCGCGCCGACGGGCGGCGGCACGCCGCCGACCGGCGGAGGTACGACGACGACACCGCCCGATACCGAGCCCGATGCACCCGATCCAGATCCGGGCATCGGTGGCTCCGCGATCGGTGGCACGGAGCCGACCGGTGGTGGCGCTCCGATCTTCGGTGGCGGCGGATCGTCACCGAAGACCGACGAGATTCCTGCGGGCCCTGCTCTGCCCGACGACACGATCGCCGCGACCGATCGCCTGACGTTCGCGGCGGGAACCGCAGCGCTGTCGTACGACACGGTTCGCAAGCGACCCGCGTTCGATGCAGACATCGCCGGTCGCTTCGAGAAGCGCGTCGAGCGCGAGCAGATGGCGTGGGGCTTCGATGTCGGCGCGCATGTCGTCGGCGGCTTCGTGAACCCCGAGTCGTCGCCGCAGAACCGGGGCCTGCAGGCGACGATCGACGGCGGCGGCGAGGTGCGGTTCTACAAGAACCAGATCTATGGCGTCGGACAGGTCGCTGCGGGCATGCAGCTGAACTATGTCTCGATCGAGAACGATGATCCCGACGACACGATCAAGGACACGCGCACGTATGCGGATCTGCAGTTCGCGCTCGGCGTGGGCTATGGCCGCGTCGTCGACGTGGGCGCCGCGATCCGCGTGCGCCGCCTCGCGCGCATGCTCGACGCGTCGCGCGCGCTCGGTAAGCAGATCGACGACGCCACCGCGCGCAAGCTGCAGATGGCGTGGTGGGGCCTTCGAGGCGAGAGTTCGATGTATCGCGCGATGGTCGCCACCGTCGCGATCCTGCGCGAAGCCGGCATCCTCCTCGGCGAGCCCGACGCGGGACTCTCGTACGAGATCCTCACAGTGCTGCGCGACAACCAGCTCTCGCTGCGTCCGAGTGGCCTCGACGTCCAGCTCGCGTTCGGCGAGGGCTTCCTCTTGCGCCCCGAGGTGAACGATATGAATCCGCAGACGCCGAACGTGAACCAGCGCGGTCGCGTCGAGCAGCTGCTGTTGCGCGCGGGGTACGGCAAGCAGATCGCCGATGACAAAGCGGAGATCAGCGGCACCGCGTTCGGACGCCTGCGCTTGTTCGCCGACAGCGAGAACCCCGATGGCTCGATCGCGCAGCCCTCACCGTGGGCGTTCGGTGCGACGGGGCGCTTGCGACGCTTCGCGTACGGCGACCACGGCGACGCGCTCGGCGTGCTCGATCTGTCCGGCACCGTGATCGCATCGAGCGATGGCTGCACGGGCATGGACTGCGAGGCGCGGCGCGGCCTCCGCATCGCTGGCGAGGTCGGGTTCACGATGTTCATGAACCAAGCCTCCGGCATCCGCCTCGCTGGCTATGTGGCGCAGGACTCTGGCGAGCTGTTCATCGGCGGAACACTGACCGCGACCTATGGCCTCCTCGACGGATCGTTCGCGTCGACCGGCTGGTAGCGATCGATAGATGATAGACGCAGTGGTCCGACCACTGATACGGTAGCCGCATGGCTCGCCTGACGCCCAAGCAGCACCAGACGCTCGTCGCGGTGGCCGAGGCGGCGCTGCCTGCGGGTGCGTTCTTGCCGTCGGCCGGCAAAGCCACCGTCGACAAGTTCGAGCAGTTCGCCGACACGCTGCCGAGCCCGGTGACCAAGGGCTTCGGCGGCTTGCTCGCGGGGCTCGAAGCGAGCGCGTATCTCCACGAGCGTCGCTCGTTCTCGCGCCTCGTGCCCGAGAAGCGATTGTCGCTCCTCGAGCGATGGAGACACGCGGATCCGCTGCGTCGGCTCGCGGTGCGCGCGCTCATCACGCCGCTCAAGATGGCGCACTTCGACGACCCCGCGCTCTACAAGCGGCTCGGCTGCGTCTACTCGCCCGAGAAGGTGCGGCCGGAAGCCAAGCCGGCGTACATGCGCGATCGCGTGCACACCTCGCTCGACAAAGACCTCGCGATCGAAGCCGATGTCGTCGTGATCGGAACCGGCGCCGGTGGTGCGGTGGTCGGGCGCGAGCTCGCGGAGGCGGGGCTCGCGGTCGTGTTCGTCGAAGAAGGAAAGTACTTCGAGCGCCACGAGTTCACGGGCCGCGCGTTCGACATGCAGCAAGCGCTGTACAAGCGAGGCGGTGCCACGTTCTCCGTCGGCAACACGGGCATCCCCATCCCCGTCGGACAGACCGTCGGTGGCTCCACCACGGTCAACAGCGGCACGTGTTACCGCACGCCCGAGCGCATCCTTCGCGAATGGCAACAGCACCTCGGGCTCGACGAGCTCGGGCCCGCGCAGATGGATCGGTACTTCGCGCGCGTCGAGGATGTGCTCGGCGTGGAGCCAGCCAAGAAGTCGTTGATGGGCGGCAACGGTCGCGTGATCGAGCGCGGCTGCAACGCGCTCGGCTTCTCGCGGCACGGCCCGCTCAAGCGCAACGCACCTGCGTGTGATGGCCAAGGCGTCTGCGTGTTCGGTTGCCCCACGGACGCGAAGCGCTCCACGAACGTCAGCTACGTCCCACTGGCGCTCAAAGCGGGCGCCGAGCTGTTCGCGGGCTTTCGCATGAACCGCATCATCGTCGAGAGCGGGCGCGCCGCAGGCGTGGTCGCCACGACGCGCACAGGTCACACGCTGACGGTGCGTGCGCGTGCGGTCGTCATCGCGTGCGGTGCGCTCACCACGCCGCTCGTCCTCGCCCGCCAAGGCGTGGGTACGCGCTCGGGGCAGCTCGGGCAGAACCTCTCGATCCATCCTGCCTCTGGTGCGCTCGCGGAGTTCGACGAGCAGATCCAGCCGTGGAACGGCATCCCCCAGGGCTACTCGATCGAGGAGCTCCACGAGGAGGGCATCTTGTTCGAGGGAGCCAACGTGCCGCTCGAGATGACGATGGGCATGACGCAGATCATCGGCCCCGACATCATTCGCATCGCGGAGTCGTACGATCGCGTCGCGAGCTTTGGCTTCATGGTCGAGGACACCTCGCGCGGTCGCGTGCGCGAGGTCATGGGTCAACCGATGATCACGTACAACCTGACCGATCAGGATATCGCTCACATCAAGCGCGCGATGGACGTGCTCGCGCAGGTGTTCTTCGCGAGCGGTGCGAGGCGCGTGCTCACGCCGTTTCATGGCTTCGACGCGCTCGAGTCACCGAAGGACCTCGAGCGCCTGCGCCGCACGAACCTCAAAGCGTGGGATCTGGACATGTCGGCGTATCACCCGCTCGGGACCGCGCGGATGGGGCGCGATCCGAGCACGAGCGTCGTCGGTCCCGACCACGAGATGCACGATGTCGAGAAGCTCTATGTCGTCGACGGAGCAGCGGTGCCGACATCGCTCGGCGTGAACCCGCAGGTGACGATCATGGCGCTCGCGACGCGCGCGGCCGAGAAGATCGCGCACGCGCTCGCGTGAGTGTGGCCGCATCGGCACAGCATTGTGAGCCGTGCTTGCGGACTCGAAACGCGTTTCACCTTGACTGGCTGGGCGGGTCGGGGAAGTTTGTGTCCATGCGATTCGCCTACGGTCTTGCCCTGCTCTCGCTGATCGCCGCGTGCGGGGAGGACGACCCGTGCGAAGGCGTCACCGGGACCTGCATCGCACTCGCCGAAGGCGCGAGTCAGACCGAGGTCCAGACGGCGTTCATCGAGGTCGAGAGCGGCGGCACCATCGCGTTTGGCGAAGGCACGTTCTCGTTCACGAGTGACCTCTCGCTCGATGTCGACAACGTGACCATCAAAGGGGCGGGCATGAACGCGACGCGCCTCTCGTTCAAGAAGCAGACAACGGGTCCGCAAGGCATCCTCGTCACCGGCGACAACTTCACGATTCACGACATCGGTCTCGAGGACTCGCCGGGAGACGCGCTGAAGATCCTCGGCACGACCGGCGTGCACATCTACAAGACACGCGTCGAGTGGACCAGGGGCCCCGACGAGAACAACGGCGCGTACGGGCTCTATCCCGTGCAGTGCGAGAACGTGCTGATCGAGGACTCCGTGGTGAAGGGCGCATCGGACGCCGGCATCTACGTCGGGCAGAGCCACAACATCATCGTTCGCCGCAATCGCGCCGAGCTGAACGTCGCTGGCATCGAGATCGAGAACTCGACGGGCGCGGACGTGTACGAGAACACCGCGACCACCAACACCGGCGGCATCCTCGTGTTCAACCTGCCCGGCCTCGATGTGGCCAACGGGTCCAGGACGCGCCTCTACAACAACGAGGTGTTCGAGAACAACACGGAGAACTTCGCGCCAGCGGGCAACATCGTCGCGATGGTGCCGACGGGAACGGGCATCGTGATCCTCGCGGCGCACGACGTCGAGATCTTCGACAACACCATCCGCGATCACAAGGCCGTGAACCTCGGCATGATCAGCTACGTGCCGATCGGGACGCCGGATGACCCCGAGTACGATCAGTACCCGACGGGCATCCACATCCACGACAACACGTTCAGCGGCGTCTCCGACGAGCCCACGGGCGAGCTCGGCGCTGCGCTGATCACGGGTCTCGGCGAGATCGGCGGGCCGCCGTACATCGTTCCCGATATCGCGTGGGACGGCCTGCTCGATCCGGCGCGCATGCCGCTCGCCGATTCGGATCGCATCTGCATCCACGACAACGGCGATGCGGACTTCTTGAGCCTCGCGTGGCCGCTGTTCGAGGGCGACCTGCCATCGCGCGACATGACGGCGCTGAACTGCTCTCTGCCCGCGCTGCCTGCGGTCACGCTGCCGTGAAGCGAGCCGTTGTCCTGCTCGGTCTCGTCGCGTGCAGCGACGACGGCGCGAGCGCCCCACCGTGCGATCGCACGACGGTCGTCGACGGTGCGATGTGCGATCGCTTGTCGGACTATGGCCTGTTCGACGACATCGCGACGCAGACGCCCGCGGCCGGCGTGATCCCGTACGACTTGAATACGCCGCTGTTCTCGGACTACACGCACAAGCAGCGGTTCTTCGCGGTTCCCGAGGGCGAGGCGATGACATGGGCCGATCCGGGCGCGTTCGGCGTGCCGACCGGAACGATCGTGGTGAAGACGTTCTCGTATCTCGCCGATCGTCGCGTACCGGCCGGCGATCAGCGCCTGCTCGAGACGCGCCTGCTCGTGAAGCAAGACAGCGGCTGGACCGGCGCGGCGTACATCTATGGCGACTCCACCGGCGACGCGAAGCTCGCGATCGCGGGCGGCACGCTCGACGCCTCGTGGATCCACGACGATGGCGCCGAGCGCACCAACGCCTACGCGGTGCCCAACAAGAACCAGTGCAAGCTGTGCCACGCGGATCACGACGACACCGTCGATCTTCTCGGCCCCAAAGCGCGCCACATCAATCGCGATGATCAGCTCGAGGATCTGATCGCGCGCGGCGTGCTCGCGGATGCGCCCGACGCATCGGCGTGGCCCAAAGCGCCCGATGCGTTCGACGCGCACGCCGGGACGCTCGACGAGCGCGCACGAGCGTGGCTCGACATCAACTGCGCGCATTGCCACAACCCGCGCGGGGCTGCGCGCACGAGCGGCTTGTATCTCGATCTCGCGCAGACCGAGCCCGTCGAGTTTGGCGTGTGCAAGCCACCCGTCGCGGCGGGTCGCGGCTCTGGCGGGCGCTTGTTCAGCATCGTGCCGGGTCGGCCCGACGAATCGATCGTGATGTTCCGCCTCGAATCGACGGAGCCCGACATCAAGATGCCGGAGATCGGTCGCAACCTCGTCGACGAGGAAGGCACCGCGCTGATCCGCGAGTGGATCGCCGCGATGCCCGGCAGCTGCCGTTAGAAGCGGATGCCCAGGCGAATGCGCGCGTTGCGGTACTCGCCCTCGCGCATGCCAGCCGGGTAGTACAGCGCGCGAACGGGGGCGTCCTGGATCACCACGTCGTGGTTGTCCATCGAGCGACCGCCCATGCGCACGTCCGCGCCGATCGTGAGCCCACCCGGCGCGCGGTACTCGAGGCCGAAGCCGCCCTCGATGTGCGTCGCGCTCTGCGTCGAGTCGACCGCGCAGACAACGCAGTCGCCGTAGCTCGACTCGGACCAGTCGCCACCGAACCCGACGAGCAGCACGGGGACAAGCGTCGCACTCGACGAGAGATCCACGACGAGCAGGCCCGTGACGCTGCGGATCTCGGTCGACTCGTCGGCGCTACGGATCTTCGAGACCTCGAGCTGTGCGGAGAGTCGCGGGGTCAGGCCGAGGCGCCCGAACAGACCGAACGTGCGGCTCGCATCGGTGCCGCTCTGCGCCGCCTCCTTGCTGTGATCGATGCCGAGGTTGACGCCAGCGGTGATCGGGCCGGCGACGGCGACCGCGGGAACGAGCATGACGGCGAGGACCAGGGCGAGGCGCATGACCGCGTCACGAGCACGCGACGTGCCGCGTGATAAGCCCGCGAAACATCGACGGAGCGCATCAGGATTCTGAGAGATGGCTCAGAGATACGTGACCACCCGATTCAGAGATCGATGCGCTCGCGCCAGGTCGCGGCGAGGCCCTTGCCGAACGAGACCTCGGCGAGCGCCTCGCGCACGCAGGCGGCGGTGCTGGTCGGAAGGTCCGTGTCGATGACGTTCAGAAAGCCGATCGCGCCCGCGACGTCGACGGCGATCTCGACCTGAACGAACGTGTCGGTCAGTCCGGCCTTGGCCATCGATCGCGTACAGCCCGCGAGCTTCTGGCGATCGATGCCGGCCCTGAGCTGGCGGCGGCGCTCGGCGACGCCGTTGGTGTTGGGCGGCGGCTCGGCCGCGACCTCGAGACGCGCGGGCGTGGCGTTTGCTTTCGGCGCCGCGACATCGATCCACCCCGCGCGGCGATAGCGGCCCGCGTGATCGGTGGCCTCGACCGTGTGACGCCCTGGCATCACGCGCACGATCATCGGCGCAGCGCCGAGCTCGATGCCATCGACGCGAACGTCGCGGCGTCCCACCGTCGCGATCTCGAGCGGAGCAGACGAGGGCAAGAGCGTGTCGACATCGGTCCACGCGGGCACACGGAGCGGCGTGGCATCCGCGAGCCGCGCGAGCTCGTCCACGGAGAGCGGCACGACGTGCTCGGCGCTGAGCGCCTGCCCTGCGCGGATCGCGATCTGGCGCGCGGCGCCGACCTCGACGTTGGTCGTGGTGTCGCCGACGGCGACGAGCCCGTGACGACACGCGACGGTAGTCTCGGTCTCGCTGCGGCGCACTTGAAACTGCGTACCGCGCACCTCGACCGTGTGCGTCCCCGCGACGACAACGAAGCGCTGATGGGCGGCGCGCGGAGCGACCTCGACGTCGAGCGTGCCGTCGACGCGCAGCTCGATCGCGTCGGCGTCGAAGCGGCGCAACTCGAGCGTGGAGCGCGGGCCGAGAGCGAACGCGCTCGCGTCCCCGAACTGCACGTCGATGCGGCCTTCGCCGGTGGCGATCACGCTGCCCGCGACCAGCTTGCGCGCGAACAGATCCGTCGGGCGCACGCCATCCACGAGTACGTCACTCGTCTGTCCCGCGATGCGCGAGACGAGACCGGCGATCGGGGCTGGCGGTGCAACGTGCGCGGTAGGTGGCGCGACGGGCGCGTTGGCGATCGGCGCGGCAGCACTCTCGTCGGGCTGGGCAGGCTCGTCGGGCATCAGCGCGATCACGGCAACCGCGACGCCTGCGGCTGCGGCGAGCGAGACGCCGATCCACCCGAACAAGCGGCCGCGCGGCGGTGCCTGCTTGGCTGCTTCTTGATCGCGACGCTGTTTCGAGACGGACCAGTGCACGCGGGCGCGCACGCCATCCCATGGAAGCTCGGGGCTCGACTGCTCGCGAATCGCGGTGAACGAATCGCTCGCGCGCCCCACGCGATCGCGCGCGCGCTTGCACGGCTTGCAGAGCTTCGCGTGCGCTTGCATCTCGGCGCGCTCGGTATCGCCGACGCGTCCCGCGTACAGATCGGCCCAACGCTCGGGTTTGACGTGGCCACTCATCCGTCGGCCTCGCTGGTATCGACCTCGCTCGCGTCGAGTGCCGTGTCGCCGGCGATGACGCGATAGAACTCGCGACGCGCGTAGAACAGCCGCGTGCGTACGGTCACCGGGTTCGAGTCGACGAGATACGCGATCTCCTTGAGGTCGAGTCCTTCGATCTCGTGAAGGTAGAGGACGATGCGCTTCTTGGGCGCGAGCGCCTCGAGGGCGCGATACACGCGCGCTTGATCCTGGTGGCGCTCGAGCGTGCGGTCTGGAGTCTCGGGACGCTCGGTCATGCTCGGATCGATCGCCGCAGCGTCGAGGTCCGAGACGCCGATCGGCGGCGGCTTGCGCTTGCGCGTGCGAATCCGTCCGAGCGCGACGTTGACGCAGATGCGGTAGATCCACGTCGAGAGGCGCGCGTCGCCGCGAAAGCGTTCCAACCCACGGAAGGCGATCACGAAGACCTCTTGCACGAGATCGTCGAGGTCCGTGCGATCGCCGAGGACGCGATAGAGGTTCGCGGCCACCTGGCGGCGGAAGCGGTGATACAGCTCGTCGTGGGCCGCGCGTTCGTGCGCACGACAGCGCGCGATCAGGTCGGCCTCGTCGGCCTGATCCAATGCGGGCGTGGGGCCCGTGTCGCGCTTCACCCGAAGCAGCATAACGTGCGACTTCGTTAGTGGCCGGCTCCTCCCTCGGCGTTCACGCCCAAGCGTGGGCTACCCCACACGTACTCACGCATCAGTCAGGAATGCGGTGGAGATCGACCTTGCGCACTCCGCCCGGCACACCTGGGACCTTGGGGGTGAGCCGTGCTGCCCCGGTCTGCGTCGCGTCGAAGTGCACGACGAGAAAGTGACGATCGATGCTGTCGCCCTTCATCGGCTGCGCGCCGCCCCCACCCGAGATGAACGCGGGGATGCCGCCATTGTCGTACTCCACGAACGTGTGGATGTGGCCGTACAGCGTCAGGTCGACCTGCGCATCGACAAGCTCGCCGAGCAAGCGCTGCCCGTCGCGGGTGCTGCGAAACGATCCGTAGCGAATGCCCACCGGATCGATCGGCGGCATGTGCGTGAGGAACACGCTCGTCTTGTAGCGCGCCTTGCGGAGCCACTCGATCAGCTGCTCGTTCACGAGTGGATCGATCGCGGCATCTCCCGAGTCCGCGAAGGTGAACATCACGCCTTTGAACTCGAACTGAAAGCTCGCGCGGCCATAGCGATCGAAGAACTTCTGCGGCGACTCCCACAGCTCGTGGTTACCGAGCGTCGTGTAGAACGGCACGCGTAGGTACGCGAGCTGCCGATCGAACATCTCGTACTCCGAGTCCTCGGACCGCTCGGTGATGTCCCCCATGCCCACCACGAACCGCACGCCATCGACCGAGTTGATCTCTGCGAACACCTCGTCGACGGTGGGCAGCGCCTTCTGGATGTCGGCCATCGCAGCGACGTGAAACGGCTCGAGCGTGTCGGCGTCGAGAGGGCCGACGCGCAGCGAGTGCGTGCCTGCGGAGAGCGGCAGCTCGAACGTGGCGACGGTCGGGCCGTCATCGCCGGTTCGCGAGGTCTGTGCGGAGCCGTCACCGATCTCTTCGCGCAGCACCGCATCGGGGAGCGAGTTACGAACGATGATCTTCCAATCGCCGGCGGCGGTGTCGCCGAGGACGAGCGCGATGCGAATGTCGGGCGCGTTGGCCCACAGCTCGAGCTTGTGATCCGTCAGGTCGCGCACGACCGCGAGGCCGCCTTCGACCACGACAGACGCATCCGCGATCGTTGCCTGTCCGACCTCGAGCTCCGCGTACGCGCGGTCTTCACTCGGACGCGTGCACGCTACGACGAGACACATGGCGACGACGAGCTTCACGGCGGTCCTCCTTGATAGCGCAGCGCGAGCGACGTGACCCACGCGCTTCCGATCTCGAGCTCGGCGTGTACTCCCCATCGTCCGCGCACGCGCACGTCTGCCATCGCACCGACGGAGCCCACGAAGCCTGCCGCGCGGTACGCAGCGATGCCGCCGGCGAAGCTGTCGCGGCGGTGATCGTAGAACAGCTGCGCTTCACCGCGCTGTCCGAGATAGACGCCGTACGCGAAGCGACCGAGGAGCAACCCGCCCTTCTCGTCCTCGGTCTCGAACGCAGCGCGCTCGAGGCCGCCACCGATCGACATCTCGGCGAAGCTGCCGTCGAGCACGTTCGACACCCGATACAGATCCAAGCGACCCGCGACCTCGATCTCGCCGGTCGCGACCTGCACGCGATCCTCGGCGTCGTCGCGCATGCGCGCGGTGCCGCGAACGATCACGTAGCTGCCGTCGTCGATCCGGCCACCGTGCGCCTCGGATCCGAGGATGCGCACGCCGATCGAGAGGTCGCCCGCGACGTACGTGCCCTTCCGGTCGAGAGCGTAGGCGGTGGCGCCGAGCTCGAGGCGTCCACTCGCCACGCGTGCGGCGCCGCGAACCATGGCGCGGTTGCGGTACGCGTCTCTCGTGTAGACGAGGCCCGCTTCGATCGCCCATGGAACGCGCGCACGCGGCTGGCCGATCTGGTCGACGCCTGCCGCGTTGAAGATGTCCGCGGCCCATGTCTGCACGAACAGGCCGGTGCCGAGGACGAGCATCGGCACGAACGGCACGAGCAGGTATGGATTGCCGCCGCTGACACCTGTCGGAACGCCGCCGGCGATCATCATGCCGAGACCGAGGGCACCGAGCTTGGCGAGCCGCTTCGCCGTGCGCGAGTCGTTCACGTACCAGCTGCCCACACCGCGCGCGACGAAACCGAGCGGCGATGCGGTGACCACGGTTCCGACGACGCGCTGCCACGTCTTCGCGTGTGGCCTGCACTCCGAGCAATGCAGCCCCGGCTCGCGAACGATGGTCGGCGGCGGCGGCGCGCTGTCGTCGGCGCGGACGTCACCCGATACGGCAGCGACAAACGCGAGGACGCAGAACCACCGCACGAAGACCGAGCGTATCGAAACTCGCGCCGTCGCTCTGCTCGTGCACGCGGCAAATCGCGGCGCGATCACTGTCGAGAATTCGACAGCGCGAATGCGAGCATCACCGGCGGGTCGGCAGCACGACGAAGTCGATGTCGCGATCGAGCACGCAGCGCAGCGAGTCCTCGTCGCCGGCTTGCTCGAACTTGCACGCGGCTTGATCGTCGGCGGACACCGCCTTACCGCGCGTGGCAAACGTGAGCACCACGCGATCGCCATCGAGGCTCCACGTGCCCTTGAACGGCAGATCGTACCCCTGCCCGCCGCACTTGCTCTTCACGCGAATGCGAACGACGCGATCGCGTGTGGCGGTGAACTTCACCTCGGGCTTGTCGCAGCTCGTGCCCGTTTGCTCCCACTGCCCGCCAAAGCCCATCAATCGCTCGTACGCGCTGACCGACGCGGACGGCTTGCGATCCAAGCCGGTCTTCTCGCGGAACGCGGGCTCCGCGCGCAGCGACGCGAACGCCGCTGCATAGCGCGCCTCGATCAACCACTCGATCGCATCGGTTCGCGTCGACTGTGCGAGCGCGCCGAGCTGCGCGAGGGCTTCCTCCTTCTTCTTCGCGCCGATGGCGATCGACGCGAGCTGGTAGTGCGCCTCGGAGTGATCCGCGTCGATCGCGAGGACCGCTTGCCACGCCGACGCGGCCTTCGCCTTTGCTGCTTTGCGCGCTGCGGTCACCGCCTTGGTGACACGTGGATCCTCTGCGACGGTCGGCTGCGCGGGCGTGGTCGGCGTGGTCGGCGTGGTCGGAGGCGTGGTCGTGGTCGTGGGTGTTTGCGGATCCGCGGTGGTACCCGCGCCTTTGGTGATCGTGAACGCGATCACGTCGGTCACGTCTTTGCCCATGCGACGCGTGATGTACGCGACCGCGACGCGATCGTTGTACTCGCTCGCGTACACCTCGACGACCTTGGAGATGGCATCCATGCTCGTCCACGCGACGACCTCCGCGCCGTTGCGCGTGATGGTCAGCGTGCGTCCCGACGCCGTCGCCGCGTAGGCCGCCTTGTCGCCTCTGGCCTTCTGCGGAAGCGGCGCCTTGATCGAGAGCTTCGCGACCACGTCCGCGCCCGCCTTCTCGCACTGCGGCGCGCCGCTCGTCGCGCTCGCGGGCAGCGGGGTGCAGATCTTGTCCTGGTTGACCAGGTAGTGCCTCTCGACGCCCGAGAACCCGCCGAACGTGTCCGCGGCGACAGGCGCGGCGAGCGCGGTGACAGCGAGGGCGAGGCTCCAGCGCATGGTCATGAAGACGGTGATAGCGCGGATCTGATTCACGTGCCTGCGGCTTCACGTCCTGACGGGTCGCGGCGCTGACGTGATTCCGCATCTGCGGTAGGGTTGGCCCCAGCGTGGCGAATCTGTTCACCCGAGCAAGTGCGGCGATCGATCGAGGCGTCGTGCGCTTCATGGAGCGCCGGATGGCGCCGCGCACACCGAGGCTCGACGCGACCGACGCGCGCACCAAGCTGATCGAGGCCGCGAGGCTCTACAGCGACGACACGCTCGGAACGCCGAGCCGCTTCTTCCCTGCCCCATCCTCGCCGCACATGTCCGTCGCGCCCGCCGGTGATGGTCCGCTCGGCACGCAGGTCGTGGACCTCAGCTGGGCGTCGGACTACGAGCCGTTCGCGCCGCCCGCGCGCGAGATGTTCGTGCGCGCCACGGAGAACCTCACGGCGCACGCGCGATGGTGGACGAGCGGCAAGGGCCGCCCCACGATCGTCGTGCTGCACGGCTGGGGCGGCGGCAACCACTGGGTCACCGCGCGCGCGTTCGTGGTGCCGTACTGGCTTCGCCACGGCTACGACGTCGCCGCGTTCGTGCTGCCGTATCACGGTGTGCGCGCACCGGGTGGCGGCTTCGGATCGAGCGGTGCGTTGTTTCCGTCGCCCAATCCGCTGCGCACCAATGAAGGCTTCGGTCAGGCGATCTTCGATCTGCGTTCGCTCGCGGTGTTTCTGCGAGCGCGCGGTGCGTCGGCCGTCGGCGCGATGGGCATGTCACTCGGCGGGTACACGACGAGCCTGTGGGCGAGCGTGGCGGGCCCCGACGAGATCGGCGGCATCGACTTCGCCGTCGCGATGATCCCCGCGGTGTCCATGGCATCGCTCATGTGGCGACACGGCGAGAACAGCCCGGCGCGCGTGCGTGCGGTCAAAGCAGGCATCACCGAGGATCTGCTCGTCGACGCGTTCGCCGTGCACGCCCCCACCACGCGACCTTCACGCGTGCCTCGCGATCGCCTCAGCGTGATCGCTGGCCGCGGCGATCGCATCACGCCGCCCGAGCAAGCCGAAGCGCTCGCCGCGCATTGGGACGTTCCCATCGCGTGGTTCGATGGCGGTCACCTCGCGCAGGTCGGCCGCGGCGATGCGCTGCGCGACGTGAGGCGCAAGCTCGGTGCCCTCGGCTTTGCCGGACGCGAGATGCGGCGATGACACGTCCGACGCTCGCCGACGCGCTCGCCAACGGCCCGCTGCTCCTCGACGGCGCGATGGGCTCGCTGCTCTACGAGCGCGGCGTCTTGCACACGCGCAGCTACGACGAGCTGAACCTCAGCCAGCCCGAGCTCATCCGCACCGTCCATCAGGACTACGTGCATGCGGGCGCCGAGCTGATCGAGACCAACACGTTTGGCTCGAACCGCATGGCGCTCGCGCGACACGGACTCGCCGAGCAAGCGACCGCGATCAACAAGGCCGCTGTCGCGCTCGCGCGTAGCGCCGCGGGGGACCGCGCGTTCGTCGCCGGCGCCGTTGGCCCCACGGGCGTACGCTTTGGCGTGGCGAGCGCGTCGGAGCGCAAGCTCGCGCGCTTTGCGCTCGCGGAGCAGATCGACACGCTCGTGCTCGCCGGCGTCGACGCGATCATGCTCGAGACGTTCGGCTCGATCCTCGAGCTCGAGACCGCGATCGAGGTCGCGAAGCAGCGTGGACCGCGCGTCCCGGTGATCGCGATGATGGTGTTCGACGAGCACGCGAAGTCCGACGGCGGCCTCGGCCCCGGCGAGATCGCGGATCGCATGATCGCGGCGGGAGCCGACGTCATCGGCGGCAACTGCGGCATCGGCCCGGCCGAGCTGTATCAAGTCGCGATCGGCATGGTCGGTCGCGGCAAGCCCGTCATCGCGCAGCCCAACGCCGGCATGCCCGCGTCCGTCGAGGGACGCACGCTCTACGTCGCGAACCCCGAGCACTTCGGCGTGTTCGCGCGGCGCATGCTCAAGTCGGGCGTGCGGCTCGTCGGTGGTTGTTGCGGCACCACGCCCGCGCACACGCGCGCCATGCTCGGCGCCGTTCGCATGCTGCGCGGCGAGCAGGTCGAGCTGCCGAGCGATCGCGAGGTCGCCGCGATCGAAGTCTCGACACCACGCCACGTCGCGCCCGCCAAGATCGCGCTCGCCGATCGCAGCCGCATGGGCGCGCGACTCGCGCGCGGCGAGTGGGTCGTCTCCGTCGAGCTCACGGCGCCCTCCGGCTCCGATCTCACCAAGACCAAGCAGCAAGTCACCGAGCTACTCGCGGGCGGCGTCGACGTGGTCAACATCGCGGACGGTCCTCGCGCGTCCGCGCGCATGGCCAACGTCGCCGTGTGCGCGCGCCTCGCCGCGGAGACCGAGGCCGAGCCGATCCTCCACGTGTGCGCGCGCGATCGCAGCTTCCTCGGCCTCGTCGCGCACCTGCTCGGCGCGCAGGGGTTGGGCCTCAAGAACCTGGTCATCATCACCGGCGATCCGCCGAAGATGGGCGACTACCCATTCTCGACGCCGGTGTACGACGTCGACTCGATCGGGCTTCTGCGCATCGCCGCTGGCCTCAACGCGGGCGTCGATCCGGCGGGCAAGGAATGCGAGCCCACCACGTTCGTCCTCGCGACGGGCGCGGAGCCTGCGGCGCACGATCGCGATCGCGAGCTGCGCCGCCTCGAGGAGAAGAAGCTCGCGGGCGCAGAGGTCGTGATGACCCAGCCGGTCTACGATCCGCGCACGCTCGAGCGATTCCTCGACGACGCGAAGCCACTCGGCCTACCCGTGATGGTCGGCGTGCTTCCGCTCGCGTCCCATCGCAACGCGGAGTTCCTGCACAACGAAGTGCCGGGCATGTCGATCCCCACCGAGTATCGCGAGCGCATGGCCAAGGTGGGCGGTCCGCTCGCGCGCGTCGAGGGCATCAAGATCGCGCAGGAGGCACTCGCCGCCGTGAAGCATCGCGTGCAGGGCGTCTACGTCATGCCGCCGTTCAATCGCGTCGACAGTGCGCTCGCGGTGCTCGAGGTCGCGCGCGATCGCATGCCCACGCGCTGACGGAGCGGCGCCGCGAGCGTGTGGCAGCACGGCATCGCGATGCGCTTCGTCTTCGGCATCGACTGCGCGCGTGATCACACCGGCGACGTGATCGCTGCCGTGTCGACACCCAGCTTGTGCGCGAGCGCGAGCGTCGCTCGCGCGGACGTGCAGCGCTCCCAGATGTCCTTCTCGGTCAGCCGGCCGCGAGCGAGCTTGTGGAGCAGTGGCTTGGCCGGGTGCTCGCGGATCGCCGCGTCGTAGCCGTCCGCACCGTGCGTCGCCCGCAGCTCGGCCGCGATCTGCTCGACGCGTCCCGGAAGCGTCGTCGCGAGTGTACGCAGCGCGGTTGCCCATCGCGTGATGTTCGCGAGGAACGCCGCCGTGTCGGGCGCCGGGCGATGCTCGAGATCCGCGATCGTCTCGTCGAGCTTCTTCCACGCCATCGTCGCCCACGGCTTCTGCCGCAGCACGGGCACCTGGTACGTACGGCCGACCTCGTGCCAATAGTTCGCGCGCGCGGGCACCGAGTAGATCTTGCCGTCGGGCAACGACAGCGCCGTCAGTCGCCGGCCGTGACACGCGCCCGTGTCGAGACCATAGACCTTGCCCTCGCGCACGAGCGGCTCGGGACCGACGACGTGATGACCGAACGCCACCGGCACGTCGTCGTCGTACGCCTCGTGCCACCAGCGATCGGGAATGATCTTCTTCAGCTTCGCTTCGCCCGACGTGGTGCCCGACAGGATCTCCTCGGGCTGCGTCGCGAGGGGCACACCCGGAATCATCGCCGCGTGCACGACGCGCACCTCGGGCGTCTCGTAGAAGTACGGCAAGCCGCGCATCCACGCGACACCGTCGGCGTAGTCGTCCGCCATCTGGCACCGCGTGACCTCCTGCGAGTACGACAGGACATCGCGCACGTGCTTGCGCTCGTGGTTGCCCATCACCACCACCGAGCCCGCGCGTTGGCGAAACCAGCGCACGACCTCGGCTGGTGCGGGGCCGCGATCGACGAGGTCGCCGACCGACACGACGACATCGCTCGTCGCCAACGCAGCCGCGTCCATCAGCTCCATGAGCTCTGTGTAGCAGCCGTGAATATCTCCAATGATGAGGGTACGCATGACACGTTCTCTGCGATCCACGATAGTGACCTCGTGGCGCGCCGACCAGGACACGATTCCGGACACGCCGGCTTCGACTGGGCGGACTACGTCGACTGGCTGACCTCGCAGTGCGGATCGCTCGCCGCGGTCGCCGACAAGCTCTGCGCCGCGCGCGGCTACAAGGAAGATGTCGGCTCCATCGAGCGCGCCTTGCGCCGCCTGCGCACACGCGGCACGCACGCAGGGGGCACGTGGGGCACGCGCGCGGTCGCGCTGTTCGGGCTGCCCACCGCCATCGACGAACGCGTGCGCCAACTCGGCCAGTACCACTCGCGCGTCGCCGAGCTTCCCGTGTCGATGTGCGAGGACCTCGTGCGCGTCTGGGACAAGCCGCCGATCACCGAAGCGCGCGCGGGTCGCGCGTGGCTCGCCGTCGCGCGCGCGTCCATCGCGCTGCGCTTGGCCGACCTCGACGACGCGCTCGCGATCCTCGACCGCGCACGCGCCGACCTCGTCGCCGGCGCGCCTCTCGCCGCGCGCATCGAGGCCATCCTGATCCGGGGCTATGTCGCCTCGCGCACGAACCTCGCCGCCGTCCCGGCGCTGCTCGACGATGCCACGCCGCTCATCGAGGCGCTCGACGACTCGCACGATCGCGCCTGCCTCCTCGCACGCCTCGCGGATCATCGTGCGTACGAGCTCAACCAGCGCGGCGAGCACGCGGCCGCCGAGGCGATCTATCGCGCGATGCCCGATGAGGGGCCCACGTTCGCTCGTACGCGTCGCGCGAACGGCATCGCCTACGCACGCTGGAGACTCGGCGAGCCCGACGCCGCGCAGTTCGCGCTCGCCGCCATCGAGCACGCGGGCGACGGCGGTCACTTGCGCGGTCGCGCGATGGCGCTTCGCAACTATGCACGCATCGCGAGCGACGCCGACGCGCACGCACGCGCGGTCGCGATCGCGCAGCACCTCGAGGACGAGACGCTGCTCGGACGCTTCCGCACGTAGTCAGCGGCCGTCCCCGCCAACAACAACGCCGCGACTGCAAGCGACAACGACGAACCGCAGCTCGCCGCGAACAAGAACAACGCGAGCGAATCCTCGCGCGCGACATGCACCAGTGCCAAGTGCCATGGTGCCGCTCGCGTCAGTGAGTCGAGCGACGCCGACGAACGCCGCGACAATCTCGTGCGTTAAAGGGGTCGCTGCGCGTGCGAGCGACGGGTGGTAGGCTGCGCCCCCGTGCGTTCGATCTCGTTGGCAAGCGCGCTCGTGTTGCTCGGCGTGAGCGGCTGTCCCAAGGGCAGCGAGAAGGCGCGCGTGGATCGCAAGGATGCCGGCGCGAGCATCGCGGTGACGGGCGACGCGGGCACGGCGATCCTGCCGCTGCCGCCCGCGCCCCCGCTGCCGGCGGTTCCTGCCGGGCTGCCAGTGCCCCCTGCGTCGACGGCGACGCCCGAGCTCGTCGCCCTCGGCGAGCTGCTGTTTGGCGATCCGCGCCTCTCGATCAGCGGCAAGGTGTCGTGCGCGACGTGTCACGTGCCGGCCGAGGGATATAGCGGCCCGGCGCGGCAGGAGACCGCCGCCGGCAAGTTGAACTTGCGGCGCGCGCCGAGCCTCGTGAACGTCGCGTGGGCGACCGAGCTCGGCTGGGACGGGCGATCGCCGACGATGGAGGCGCTGTTCGGGCCGCACATACGCGGACAGATGGGCGACGACGCACCGACGAGCGTCGCGCGGATCGTGGAGCTGCCCGAGTATCGGCCGCACTTCGCACGCACGATGACGGCGAGCACCGATGCGGTGACGACCGCGCGGTTGGCGCTCGAGGCGTTCGTGGTCACGCGCTATAGCGGCGGCGCACCGTGGGACAAGCTCGAGAAGGATCCGGCGGCGCCCGCGAGCCTCAAGGCGGGCTATCAGCTGTTCGTGGGCAAAGCGCAGTGCGCGACGTGTCATCCACCGCCGCTGTACACGGACCACGCGTATCACCGGCTGGGCCTGATCGCGACGAATGACGAGGGACGCGGGCGCAGTGGCGACAAGAGCAAGCTCGGCGCGTTTCGCACGCCCGGGCTGCGCGGCGCCGCGAAGCGCAAGGCGTTCTTTCACGACGCGAGCGCGACGAGCCTGGACGCGGCGATCGATTGGCACCTCGCGGGCGGCAGAGGGCAAGGCGCCGATCCGTCGATCATCGAACCCGCCTTGACCGTGGTCACGCTGACCGAAGCGGAGCGCACGAACCTCGGTGCGTTCGTCGAGGCGCTCAGCGAGTGACGATGTCGTGGCGCACGGATCTCGAGGTCGCGGTGGGTGGCGTGCAGCTGCACGCGATGCAGAGAGCGATCGCGGTCGCGGCGGGCGTGAAGACGCAGCGCACCGACGATGGCGTCGCGTACTACGTGCGTGCGGGCAAGCGCGGGTTGCCGCTCGTGTGCGTGCATGGCTTTGGCGGCGACAAAGAGACGTGGCTCGTGATGTCGGCGCTGATGACGCGTGCGCGTGGCATCGCGATGATCGATCTGCCCGGGCACGGCGCGAGCGCGGACGTGCTCGAGAGCGTGCGGCCGAGGACGGAAGCGGAGGCATCGATCCGTCATCACGCGGAAGCGGTGCTGCGCGTGATGGATCGTGCGGGCATCGATCGCGCGGTCGTGTGCGGCAACTCGATGGGTGGCGGCGTCACGCTGCGGTTGGCAGCGAGCTACCCCGATCGCGTCGCCGGCATGGTGCTCGTCGCGTCGATCGGCCGCGACGTACACGATGGCGGTGCGCGCGCGTGGATCGACGGAGAGAACCCGCTCATCCCGCGCGAAGAGGATGTCGACAAGTTCATGGACATCGTGATGGAGCGCCCACCGCCCGTCGGGAAAGCGGTGATCCGTCACGTGATCATGCAGCGCGTGAAGCGCGCCGTTCAGCTGCATCGCTTGTTTCGCGGGTTCATCCTCGCGAGCAGCGACACCGACGGCGTGCCGCGCGCGATCGGCGGCATCGATCGCCCTGCCCTCGTGATCCACGGCGAGCAGGACCGCATCATCGACAAGTCGGTCGCGCTGGATCTCGTCGCGGGCCTCCCGCGCGCGGAGCTCGTCGTGATGCGCGGCGTGGGCCACGGTCCGCAGCTCGAGGCACCACGCGCGACCGCGAAGATCATCGAGCGATTCGCCGAGCGCGTCGAGCACGACGAGCGGCTCCGTATTAGGCTTGCGCGATGACTCGCCTCTCTATCGTCCTCGCTCTCGGACTCGCGATCGGTTGCGGCAGCAAAGCGCCTCCGCCGGCCACGCAACCCACCACGGATCCGGCACCCGCGACCGCGAAGATCCTCGTCAATGCTGACGAGGAAGGCACCGCGATCCTCGGCTTCGATTCGGTCGCGTATCACACGGACGGTAACGTCACGCCCGGCTCCGCCGACAACGCGGTGGCGCACGGCGGCGCGAACTTCTGGTTCTCCTCGCCCGAGAACAAGGACGCGTTCAGCGCCGAGCCGGCGAAGTTCGCGCCGCAGTACGGTGGCTACTGCGCGTACGCGATGGCGCAGGGTCGCCTCTCGCCCGTGCAGCCCGAGGTGTTCGAGATCTACGAAGGCCAGCTCCTCCTGTTCACGAACGCCGAGTTCAAGAAGCTGTTCGACGCCGACCCCGCGAAGCACAAGGCAGCCGCGGATCAAAATTGGCCCACGCTCGTCGAGCAGCACGGAAAGCCTGCACCGGCGGCGGCGCCCTGATGCTATAGCGTCGGCACACCCCGTATGTGGTGGCGTCGTCTTCGCTACGTCCTCTTGCTCGTATCGCTCTGCGCGATCGCGACGTGCCCGTCCGCCAAGCGTGCGTGCACGGCCAACACGCGCGCCAAGGAAGCCGACGAGCTGCTCGAGTACCTCGCCGATCGCGTCGCGCAGACGTTCGCCGCCACCGGCAAGCTGCCGGCGATCGCCGCCGGTCCCACGCCCACCCCCGGCTGTTGCGAGCAGGGCAACGGCGAGTGCAGCGTGGATCCCACCTTGTGGGCCGGCGCGGGCTGGCGCGAGCTCGCCTTCTCCATCGACGAGCCGTTCCGGTACACGTACGAGTACGCCCCCGATCCGAGCGGGACGTTCGCGACCCTGCGGGCGGTCGGCGATCTCGACTGCGACGAGAAGAAGTCCCTGTACGAAGTCAAGCTGACCATCGTCGGCACCAAGCTCGTCCGCACCTTTACGCGCAAGGATTCATCCGAGTAGGCTAGCTGGATGCGAAGCCTGCTGGTTGCGATCGTCTTGCTCTCTGCCTGCGGCAAGGGCGACAAGCCACCCGAGCCCACGTCGGGAAGCCCCAACGCGAAGCCCGAGACCGGGCCGTCCGATCCGAACACGATCGGCGAGAACGGTCCCACGCCGGCGCAGCAAGCAAAGCTCCTGTTCGACAACGTGTGCTCGACGTGCCACGGCCTCGACGGCACGGGGAATGGCCCCGCGTCCGAGAGCCTGAATCCCAAACCGCGCAACTACACCGACGCCGAGTGGCAGAGCGCGACCACCGACGACGAGCTCAAGAAGATCATCCTCGAGGGCGGTCAGGCCGTTGGCAAGAGCGGCATGATGCCCGGGCAGCCGCAGCTGAAGGATCAGCCGCAGGTGCTCGACGAGATCGTGAAAATCATCCGCGGATTCGGCAACAAGTAAGGTGCTCGCTGCATCGTTCGACGGACAGTGGGCGATTCACCGCCGCGGACGCGAGGTATCGCTGTACTCGCTCGCGGGACCGCTCGCGGGCCCCAAGAAGAAGCTGACACTCCCCGACGAGAACGACGCGCTCGCCTGGGTCGGTCCGCCGATGGTCCTCGCGCGCGTGTCCAACGCGCACGCGCCGGTGCCCACGCGGATCGAGCTGATCGGCGCCGACCTCACGCCGCTCGCGAAGCTCGACCTCGACGCGAAGCTCGCATTTGCTGCCGTGAGCGGTTCGCGGCTCGCGCTCGTCGGTCCCGACGCGCAAGGCGCGCAGACCAAGGTCATCCTCGTGCGCACCGCGGGAACCGGACTCGCGGCCCAGCCGTGCGACGTCAACGGCGTTCCCGTCGAGCATGTGGTCGGCGTGCCCGATCAGTTCCTGTTCGTGATGCGCAAAGACCTGCAGCAACTTCACGACGCGACGTCCGGCCGCGCCCTGACGCGACCGCAGCTTCCCTTGCCGCCGCAGCCACGCACGCTCGGGAACGCGTTCGGGCACGTGTGGGCGACGCACGCGAGCACGCCCGACATCTTCATCTATCGCCTCTCGGACGGACGCCCGTTCCGTCACGCCGTGGGCGCCGCGATCGAACGCGTGATCAGCCACCCCGGCTCTCCCGTCGTCGTGATCGCCACGCCGCGGGGTCCGGTGCGGCTGCACTGCCAAGCGCACTCGCTCACGCTGGTGGATTGCCCGTGGACACCGGGCACCGAGCTCGCGCTGGTTCCAGGCCCTACCACCGACGACGTCGCGCTGATCGGCCTCCCCTCCGACGGCGACGTCCCGTGGCGCGTCTCGGTCGGCAAGCCGACTAGATAAGCGCTTCGATCAGAGCTTCATGATCGACGCGGACTTGCTCGAGGTCTTCTCGAAGTCCGCCTTCGCCGTCGTCGCCGCGTCGAGCGATCGATATGTCCCCATGCGCACGCGATAGAACGTGCCCTTGCCCTCGACCTCGGCCTGCGTGATCTGCGCCGGGTAGCCCTGCTCCTTCACCTTCGCCAGGTAGGCCTCGGCTTCGGCCTTGTCTTGGAACGACGAGAGCTGGAGCGTGTAGCGCGTCTTCTCTTCTTTCGGCGTCTCTGCCTTCGGCTCTTGGGTGGCGACGTCCTTGCTGTCGGCCTTCTTGTCGGACTTCGCCTCGTCCTTCTTCTCGGACTTCGGCTCGTCTTTCTTCTCGACCTTCGCCTCGTCTTTCTTCTCGACCTTCGCCTCGACCTTCGCCTCGTCCTTCTTCTCGGACTTCGCGTCGTCGTTCTTGTCGGACTTCGCCTCGTCTTTCTTCGGCTCGACCTTCGCCTCTTCCTTCTTCGCGTCCTTCTTCTCGGACTTCGCCTCGGTCTTGTCGGCCTTCTTCTTCTCGGCGGCGATCTGGTCGATCTTCTTCTCGACGGGCGCCGTGGCCTCCTTACCGGTCAGCGCGCCGCGAAACGCCATCTCGCCGCTGCCCTCGAGTCGATCGAGCGCCGCGAGCGGATCGGCAGCAGCCGTCGTCCTCGCGCGATCCACGTGGCCGCGCGCTTCCACGCGTCGCCCCACGAGGACACCGAGGACAAACACGATGCCCACGATGACGGCCCCGCCGAAGAACAAATAAAAGATCTGGCGACCGTCGAGGCTGACCTCGACCTTGTCCTTATACAGCTCCGACTCGCGGCTGGGCATACCCCGAGACTTTCGCGAGGCGCGCCGGTGCGCCAGTTTTTGGCCGCTGCTACTCGAGCTTGATCGTGCGCAACGACGTCGGGTCGACGCGGAACACCTTGCCGCGCGTGGAGTTCTCGCTCAGCGACGACGACAGGTAGTCGCCCTCGTCGATGACCCAGATGCTGTCGAGCGGTCCGCGCACCACCTTGACCGGGTACGCGGGCTTGATCGTCGGCACCGTGAGCGGCGTGAACCCGCCCGTCTGACGCCAGGTCAGCTGATAGTTCGGGAACACCGTGGGCACGCCCGCGAGCGTTCCCTGCCCGTCCTTGATGCACGCGCTGTCGCCCGGATACGTCGGATCGACGAGGTGGAGCATGAACCCGCGACCGTGGAATCGGATCGCGGGCGCTTGGCGCGCCACCGTCACCGTCGTGGGATCCGAGAGCTCGCACGTCCCCGGCACGTAGTTCGGCACGTTCTCCACATGCTCCACCGTCAGCGAGCACGGGTTCGGCCCGAACGTTCCGTCGGGGCGGCGCCCCGTGCGCTCGTCGGCTGTGGGGTCGCACGGCGGCGCGGAGAGCGGGATGCGACCCGTCTCGAACGGATGCCCCGCCGGATCGCGAACGCAGCGATCGGTGGCTGGATCGCGGACCGTCGAGTGGATGTAGCCCGAGCGGGTGCCGAGCACCGCGAACGCATCGTGCACGCGCAGCTCGTAGCGCTGCGGCGCGTTCACGCACGACTGCGGCGGAATCACGCCCTCCATGCACACACCGTCACGACAGACCGAGCCGGCGGTGCAGTCCGACGTCTGCGTGCAGACCTCGATACACCGCTTGCCCGTCTGGCCCGGACCGTCGAGCGGCGGGCGATCGGGATCCGCGCGGCACTCGTACTTGCGCGTGCTCGCGGGCGTGATGTCCAGCGAGGGATGCGAGGAGCCGGCGAGCTGTCGCCCGTAGTTCGCGAGCGCCGTGCACTGCTCGGTGTCCGTGCAGCCGTCGATCGGGCTCGTCATGAGCTGACGCTTGCGCGGCAAGAGGCGGAGCTCGCCGCTCGACGAGCGACCGACCGTGTAGCGACGGGAGGTGGTCAGGTAGTCCTTGCACGCATCGGCGAGGCGCTCTGCCTCGGTCTTCAGCATGCACGCGCCGAGGCCCGTGATCTGGCTGTCGGGATGGACGAAGCAGGTGTAGCCCACGGGGCATTGACCGTCGCCGAGCGATGGATCGCAGCCCCGCATCTGCACGATGTCCCACTGCTCGACGCCTGCCTCGCAGAACGGCTTTGCAGAATCGACGAGGTGCATGCCGAGCTCGTCGATGGTCAGCTGGCTGACGCGGATCGGCGGACCATCGACGTCGGTGTCCGCCGTGTCGATGGACAACGAGCCCTCGTACGTCATCGTCCAGATCTCGTTGATCAGCTTGATCAGGTCTTGATAGACGATGTCGCGAACCTCATCGGGCGCGAAGAACGACAGTTCGGACACCGGGCGCGCGGTGCTCGCACCGAGCTCGGTGCCGGCGCATTGCACCTGACGCAGCGACGGGAGCTGGCTGATCTTCTCGGCCGCGACGACGCCCGCCGGAACGTTGCGCGTGGGGTTCGCGGTGGAGCGAACACCGCCCGCGTTGCCGGACTGAGAATCCGGGTCCGGTGCGACGGCGACGATGGTGTTGTCGCAGTACCGGCTCTCCGGCTTCACGTTCCCCATGTTGTCTTGCGACCGGGGAACGAGGTTTGTCAGATCGCGCGCAGGGACCGCATCGCGAAGGTGATGCGAGATGGCGAGAGGCAGCTGCACGAACAGCGGCGCATCGGGATCCTTGTAGTCCGGCCGCGCGTCATCGTCGATGTCGATGATGTAGACGCTGCCGTTCGATGCGCTGACCATCGCGAAGTACCCGATGAGTCGCGACGGACTTGTCTCCGCGGTCGACTTGGGAGACTTCACGATATCGAGCGACGTGGGCACCACGTCGTGTAGCGAACCCGGGAGGTGGATGCCGGGACCGCGCGCGTCGGGGCGGCGCGCCGGCGTGCTCGCTGCTCCGACGGGAAAGCACGACAGATCACGCACGCTGCGTAGCTCGTCGATCAATCGAGGATCGACGTTCGTGTCGCACTCCGCGTTGACGTCGAGCACGTCGGCGACGCGCACCGTGTCGTCGGTGGCGATCGCGTAGACAAACTGGAACTGACCGCCCACGGCGTCGTCATCGATCACCCCGGCGAATCCGCCAGCACCGATCTGCGGACCGATCGCGACCGAGATCACGCCCATCCCGCCATCCATGGTGTCCTCGAGGACCACCGGCTGCAGGGACGCCGGCAAGCCATCGACGTTGATGCTCGCGAGGGTGAGCTGCGACGAGTTCTCGGCGCCGATCAGCAGGCGCGTTCCGCCGTTGACCGGATCGCGCTCGAGGTCGAGCGCCGTCGGACGAATGCCCGCGGTGAACGTGCCGCCGCCACCGCACTCGGCGGGACACGACACGTTGCCGTCGGTGATCGTCGGCGTTCCCGACGAGTAATCGATGCCACCGACGATGGTCCCGGACGCCGAATCGACAGCGGCGACGAGATGGCACGACGGATACGCGAGGTACACGACGCCAGTGGGCTCGGCGGGACACGCGAACCCGAGATCGCCGCCCGGTGGCGAGCCGACCATCGCAGCGGGGCGCGCGAGAATCTCTTCGCCCGCCGCGTTCTTGATCGCCAAGCGATTCACCTTCACGGCGGCGTTCGCGGCGTTCTTCTCGATGTTGAGGGCGGCGCTGACAGCCGTGCCGGCGTCGATGACGCTCAGGTCACACGTCCCCGCGTTCGCGACGATCTGGTAGCAGCCACCAACGTCCGGCGCGATCGCGATCGGATCCTCGCCGACGCTGATGCCGTTCACGCCCGGCGTGAGCGGATCCGCGTCGAGGACTTGCACCTGCGTGTCGTTGATCTGGAAGTCCACCTTGGGCGGGAGTTTGACGAGCGAGACCGTGCCCGGGCCCTGCTGCAGGACAAAGCCGTAGTACTCGACGGGCGCGACCGACTGCCCGAGGCCGCCGAGGTCGTGTTGTCCCAGCGGACGCAGAGGGTCTTCCGAGGTCCTCGTGCCGACGTAGTCGCACGACGACAGGGGCTGAGCGCTGTAGACGACGGACTGTTCGGGAGTCGCCTCTTCGCCGTTGGTGAGGCGAAGGCCGCCCCAACACGAGAACGCGATGTCGACCGGGCGATCGAGGTTGACCTGGATGATGCCCGTGGTGGTCGTCTCGCCACACGAGACGAGCGCGGCGCTGGCAGCGAGCAGCAGCGTGGATACAACTCGAATCTTCACAGTGCCCTCGGAATGCCGATGCGAAGCACGACACGGTTGCGAGTTGGCGACGACGGCGCGATATCGATCACCGAGACCGTATCCTCGAGGAAGTTCGTCACGTACAGCTTGCCGCGCGTGCCCGCCGCTGCCACGCCGTACGGTCCGCGCCCGGAGAGGATGATGTCCTCGACGAACACGCCGTTCGACGGATCCACGACGTAGATCTGGCCGTCCTGGAAGCACGTCACGTACGCGCGCTCGTCCGTGCCCGTTCCGGACACCGCGACGGCCGAGCCCTGACGGCAGATGTCCGACGCGCCGAGCAACTTGTCGCGCGGCACACCGGTCGGTGCGATCGTCGTGTCGAACACCTGAAGCGTCGGCGGGCGGCGATTGACGAGGAACATGCGGTTGCCGTCAGTCGAGAACGTCATCCCGCGCGTATCGGACGAGCCGCCGGCGAGCCCGCCGACTGCATCGAGGAAGAACCACTTGCCCGGCAGGAGGTACGGCCTCTCGCCGTTGGCGGGGCGACCGACGGTGAACGTCTGGATGCGATCCTCCGTGCGGCTGCCGACGTACACGATGCCAGTGCTCGGGCTGCCCGTGACGCCGGTCGCGCCACGGAAGCCGTTGCCGTCCGCACCGAAGATGCCTTGCAGCACGTCGGTGACGACGACGTCCTTCGTGTCCTTTGGCGAATCGACGAGCGTGACCGAGCCCGTCGTCAGGTGCGTGACCATCGCGTACTGGCCCGCGCTGTCCGCATACACGCTGTACGGCTCCTCGGGGATGCCCGGGAACTTGTCGCCATCGTTGTAGAGGAACGAGAGGCGGTGCTCGACGCTGCTGTCGCACTGCACGCACTCGAGCCCCTGGCCATTCCAGTCGGTCCAGGTGATCGACGGATCGCCGCGCGTCGGAACGAACAACCGCAGGTTGCCGTTGCCCAGATCCTGGATGGAGACATCCGTCGCGAAGTTGCCGATGCGAGCGGCGTCGCGCTGGTTGAAGAACATCGCCTCGTCACACTGAAGGGTCTCGGTGTGATCGGGGTCGCGGATGCACTCGTCCTTGCTGCCGTTGCCGTGGATGTCGAGTGGCTTCTTGACCGCGTCGGACTCGGAGAAATCTCTGCCGTCTTTGTCGACGTCCTCGATCGGAATCACCCGCTGCGTCACCCACGCATCGACGACACGATCCACCTCGTCGAGATCGAGCACCATGATCGACCCCGAGTCCCAGCGCAGCTCGGAGTTCGCGTTGACCACGAACGCGACCTTCTCGTCGGGCGAGACAGCGATGCCCGTCGGAAAGAACAGCTCGTCCTCTCGCGGTCGGGTGTCGGCTTCATCCGCCGTGCAGGCAGCGAGGAGCAATCCCAACGTCGCGAAACTCATCTTCATAGTCGAGGGTGTTCGCTTCGACCCTCGGCCACGTGCTCGGGTTGCCTGCATGATATCGGTCACTTCGTCGTCCCCTGGAGAGCCGCGCGAGCCGCTGCGACGCGGGCGATCGGGACTCGGAAAGGCGAGCACGACACGTAGTCGAACCCCGCGCGATGACAGAACTCTACGGAGCTCGGCTCGCCGCCGTGCTCGCCGCAAATGCCGACCTTGAGGCCGGTCGCGTGGCGCGACCGCCGCGCACTCCCAGCTCGATCAGCGCTCCCACACCGTCTTGATCGAGGACGACGAAGGGATCGACCGGCACCACGCCTGCGTCGACGTACGCCGGCAAGAAGCGGCCGGCGTCGTCGCGCGAGAGACCGAACGTGGTCTGCGTGAGATCGTTGGTGCCGAACGAGAAGAAGTCCGCGTGCTCCGCGATGCGATCCGCGATCACGCACGCGCGCGGCAGCTCGATCATCGTGCCGATCGTGAACGGGATGTCGGCGCCCGCGAGCGCCTTGGTCATCGTGGTCGACACGAGCTCGCGCAACCGGCGTAGCTCTTCCGCCACCATGACGAGCGGGATCATGATCTCCGGACTGACGCTCACGCCGGCGGCCGCCACCTCGCGCGCGGCCTCGCCGATCGCTTGCGCTTGGATCTCGTAGATCTCGGGGAACGTGATGCCCAAGCGGCATCCGCGGTGACCGAGCATCGGGTTCGCCTCGGTGAGCTCGGCCGTCTTGGCCGTGATCGCCTGCGCCGAGACGTTCATCTCCGCAGCGACCTCGTCGATGTCCTTCTGCGTGTGCGGCAAGAACTCGTGCAGCGGCGGATCGAGCAAGCGGATCGTGACGGGAAGTCCGTCCATCACACGGAACAGCTCGACGAAGTCCGACTTCTGCATCGGCAGGATCTTCGCGAGCGCCGCGCGGCGTCCCGCTTCGTCGGCAGCGAGGATCATCTCGCGTACGGCGAGGATGCGCTCGGGCTGGAAGAACATGTGCTCGGTGCGGCACAGGCCGATGCCCTCCGCGCCGAAGCTCCGCGCGGTGCGCGCGTCCGTCGGCGTGTCCGCGTTGGTCCGCACCTTCAGCGTGCGCACCGCATCGACCCAGGCCATCAGCGTGCCGAGCTCGTTACCGAGCTGCGCGGGAACGAGCGGCGCCGAGCCGAGGAACACCTCGCCCGTCGAGCCGTCGAGCGTGAGCGTGTCGCCCTCCTTGAGGCGCAGCTCCTTCTGTGTGGCGCTCGCGACGAACAGCGCCGACTTCTTCGGCGCGTCTACGCGCAGGCTCGTACACGCCGTCACGCAGCACTTGCCCATGCCGCGCGCGACCACCGCGCTGTGCGACGTCATGCCGCCGCGCGCGGTGAGAATGCCGACCGCGGCTTTCATGCCGTGAATATCCTCGGGCGACGTATCGGTTCGCACGAGGATCACCCGCTCGCCCCTCGCCGCCCACTCCTCGGCAGCCGTCGCCGTGAACACGACGCGACCGATCGCAGCGCCGGGCGACGCGGGCAAGCCCTTGCCGATCGCGGGCGGACGCGCCTTCGGATCGATCGTCGGGTGCAGCACCTCGTCGAGCTTTGCGGGATCGATGCGCAGCACCGCCTCGTTCGGCGTGAGCTTGCCCTCGGCGACCAGGTCGACCGCGACCTTCACCATCGCCTTGCCGGTGCGCTTGCCAGCGCGGGTCTGCAGCATGAACAGCTGCCCCTTCTGGATGGTGAACTCGAGATCCTGCATGTCGCGGAAGTGATCCTCGAGCAGCTTCGCGACGCGCACGAGCTCCGCGTGCGCCGCCGGCTGCGTCTTGGCGAGATCCGCGATCGGCTCTGGCGTGCGAACGCCCGCGACCACGTCCTCGCCTTGGGCGTTCGTGAGGAACTCGCCGTACAGCTCGGCGGTTCCCGTGGCGGGATTGCGCGTGAACGCCACGCCCGTCGCGCAGTCGTCGCCGAGGTTGCCGAACACCATCGCCTGCACGTTCACCGCCGTGCCGATGCTCGACGAAATTCCGTACATCTTGCGGTACGCCTCCGCACGCGCGTTGTCCCACGAGCGGAACACCGCGCCGATCGCGCCCCACAGCTGCGTCTCGACGTGATCGGGAAACGCTTCGCCGGTGCGCTTCAGCACCTGGGCCTTGAACAGCGCCACGGCCTCGCGCAACGCGTCCTCGTTCAGGTCCTGATCGCGATTCGCGCGGTGCTTGCGCTTCACGTCGTCGAGGATCGTGTCGAACGGCTCGGGCTCGCTCTCGTCGTGCGACGTCACGCCGAGGACAACCTCGCCGTACATCGCTACGAACCGGCGATAGCAATCCCACGCGAACCGCGGGTTGCCGCTCTTCGTGGCGAGCGCCACGACCGTGGTGTCGTTGAGCCCGAGGTTCAGGATCGTGTCCATCATGCCGGGCATGCTCGACGGCGCTCCGCTGCGCACGCTGAGGAGCAGCGGGTTCTGCGCATCGCCGAACTTCGTCGACGTGAGCTGTTCGACCCTCGCGAGCGCGTGTTGCACTTCCTCCGCGAGCTCCGCAGGATAGTTGCCCGCGCCGTTCGCCATCACGTGGCGACACACCTCGGTCGTGATCGTGAAGCCCGGCGGGACCGGGAGCCCGAGCGACGCCATCTCGGCGAGGTTGGCGCCCTTTCCACCGAGGAGTGCTTTGTCTTTGGCGCGGCCATCTGCGCTGCCGCCGCCGAACTGCCTGACGAACTTCATGAGGCACCTGCTAGCAAACGGAAGTCAGCGATCCGCAAGTACGGCTCGATGAACCAGTTGAGGAGCGCGAGCCGGTTGTCGCGGAGCTTGTGATCCGGATCCATCACCATGACGCCACCCTTGTCGAAGAACTGCGCCACCGTCGGACGGAGCTTCTCGAGCGACTCGAACACCGACGGATAATCACGTGCATCGCGGATCGGCTTCTCGGTCTCCTGCGCCGCAGCGACCGCCGCGTGCAGGTTGCGCTCGACGTCCGCGACGAACAGCGCAGGCAGCGGCGCCGCCCCGATCTCGATCTTCTTTCCTCGCGCATCGTCGAGGATGTTCGCGACGCGCTTGAACACCTCGCGCGCTTCCTTGCTGATCTTGGCGCACGCGAGCGCACGCGCGCGCGCGTCGGTGGGATCGCGGAAGTCCTGTGCGAGGGCCGCGTCGACGTCCTGCGCCGGGATGCCGCTGTCGACGAGGATGCCGCGCAAGCGTCCGCGAAAGAACTCCTCGATCCCCTTCGCACTCCCTTCGTCGCGCGTGCGCGAGCGACCCTCGACGAGCCACGGCGCCGCCACCACCTTCACGCCCTGCTCTTGCAGCGCGGTGGCGGCGGAGGCGAACAGCGGCGTCCACAGCGTCGACCACGCGGGGCGACCGAGGAGGATCTGCCAGATGCCGATGGCCGCGCGGCGCAGGCCAAACGGATCCGCCGAGCCGGACGGCTCGAGGCCCACCGCGAAGCAGCCGACGATGGTGTCCATGCGATCCGCGAGCGCCACGAGCGCGCCGGTGGGCGTGGCCGGAAGCGCGGCGCCCTGGCCCTTGGGCCACCAGTGCTCGTCGATGGCGATCGCGACGGCATCGGGGTGACCGAAGTCCTTCGCGTAGTGGCGGCCCATCACGCCTTGCAGCTCGGGGAACTCGCCGACGGCGAGCGACGCGAGGTCCGCTTTGCACACGCGCGCCGCGTACTTCGCGAGCTCGACATCCTCGTGCGCGAACGTGGCGAGCGCGGCCGTGATCTTCTCGAGCCGCCGCACCTTGTGACCGATGGTCTTGGCGCTATCGCCGAGCTTGGCTTGGAACACCACGGCGTCGAGCTTGGCGTTCCACGCGTCGAATGACCTCTTCTTGCGGTCCTCGCTGACGAAGAACTTTCCGTCGGAGAGGCGCGACGCGATGACCTTCTGGTTACCCGATTGGACGACCTTCGGATCCTTCACGACCGTCGCCATCATCGTGGCGAAGCGATTCGCGAGGCGCCCCGTCGCCGGGTTCTCCATCGCGAAGTAGCGCTGATGCGTACGCATCGACGTGACCACGATCTCCTCGGGAATCTCGAGGTAGCTCGGATCGAACTCGCCCGACACACCGACGGGATACTCGCCGAGGTGGATCACCTCACCGAGCAGCGCGTCGTCGGGACGAACGCGAAGGCCCGTCTCCGTCTCGAGGCGCGACAGCTCCGCGCGCACCAGATCCTTGCGCGCCTCGGGATCGACGACGACGTACGCGGCGCGCAGCGCCTCGACGTACGCATCGGCGTTCGCGATCTCGACGGGCGCGTTCGCCAAGAAGCGATGTCCGCGCGATTGGCGTCCCGCGGTGAGCGCGGCCCACGTGAGCGGCACGACCTCGCCGCCGTAGAGCGCCACGAGCCACTGCACCGGACGCACGAACGTGGTCTCGGTCCAGCCCCAGCGCTGCGACTTGGGCCACGCGATCGCGCCCGCGATGTCGGCGAGCAGCGTGGGCAGAAGCCCACGCGTCTCTTGTCCGACGACGTTTCGCACGGCCACGACGTACTCGCCCTTCTTGCCCGCGACCTCGCGCTTCTGCAGCGTCGCCGGATCCACGCCGTTCTTCGCGGCGAAGCCCTGCCCCGCTTTGGTCAGCGTTCCGTCCGCAGCAAACGCGGCGCTGATCGGCGGACCGACGACCTCTTCGTTCAGGTCGGGCTGGCGATCGGCGAGCCCCTTCACGATCACCGCGAGGCGACGCGGCGTTCCGAGCACGCGAATGCCTCGGTGCTCGAGGCGCGCTGCGGTGAGGCGTTGCTCGACGAGCTTGGGCAGCTCCTCGAGCTGACGGGTCAGCATCTTCGCGGGAATCTCTTCGCACCCGATCTCGAAGAGAAGATCGGTTCCTCGCTCAAGCGACATGGACGATCTCCTCGGCGTGCGGAGCGACGCTGCGCGCGGCGGCGAGCGCGGCAGCGTTGACGCCCGACTCGATCGACGCGCGATACGCCTCGACGGCCTGCGCTTGCAGGTGCTTGGGCAACAGCGGGAAGCCGAGCGCGGCGCGCGAAGACACGTACGTCTCGGCGCACGCCTTGGCCATACCGCGCACGCGACCGATGAAGCGCTGGCGCTCGGTCACGCTGATCGCTCCCTTCGCGTCGAGCGAGTTGAACGCGTGCGATGCCTTCATGCAGAACTCGTAGGCAGGGAGCACGAGCGGCGCCGCTACGCCGTCTTTCTGGCGCGCGAGGAGCCGCTTGCACTCACCCTCGAACGTGTCGAAGTTCGCGAACTCGAGCTCGGGGCGGAGCTCCTCGAAGTGGAACGTGGAGTACTCGACCTCCCACGGGTGCCGCAGCTGCCCGTAGGTCACGTTCTTGTCCCACTGGAGGTCGTACATGCTGTCGCGGTTCTGCAGGTACATCGCGAGGCGCTCGACGCCGTACGTGAGCTCCGCCGTGACGGGCAGCAGGTCGATGCCGCCGGCCTGCTGGAAGTACGTGAACTGCGTGACCTCCATGCCGTCGCACCAGACTTCCCACCCGAGTCCCCACGCACCGAGCGTCGGCGATTCCCAATCGTCCTCGACGAAGCGAATGTCGTGCGCCGACGGATCCATCCCGATCGCGCGCAGCGAATCGAGATACAGCTCCTGCACGTGGAGCGGGCTCGGCTTGAGGCCGACCTGGAACTGGTAATAGGCACCCGCGCGGTTGGGGTTCTCGCCATAGCGACCGTCGGACGGACGCCGGCAGAACTGCGCGAACGCCGCGTTCCACGGCTCGGGACCGAGTACGCGCAAGAAGGTCGCGGGGTGGAACGTGCCCGCGCCGACCGAGACGTCGACCGGCTGCTCGACGACACAGCCGCGATCGGCCCAGAACTTCTGGAGCGTGAAGATGAGGTCTTGCAGGTACATGCGGTGCGCGGGGCACCCTACCGTCGGCAAACTCGCTGGTCAAGCGACGAACACGAGCTAAGTGCCTCAGATCTCTTGACGTTCTTGGTATGCGGCGCATACCGTCATGCACATGGTTCGGGAGTGCTCGCTTCCTCTGTGTCTGGTCGTGACGACGCTGGCGACGGGCTGTTCACTGATCCTCGATTTCTCGGATAGCCAGATTCCGATCGATGCTCCGCCGGACACGCCGTACACGGAAGAGCAGTGCATGTACAAGGAGCCGAACGACACCGTCGAGACGGCTGCGATGATCGAGCCGACCGATACCGGCCCCGCCGCGATCTGCGCGAACGATCCGGAGGACACGGACTTCTACAAGTTCACGGTGCCGCCCAACACGGCGAGCGTGCAGATCCGCATCTCGTTCATGACGTCTCCGAAGGGCGATCTCGATCTGAAGCTCCTCGACTCGACGGGCACGATGCTCGCGCAGTCGCGCGGCTTCCTCGATACCGAGACGATCACGTGCCCCGCGATGTCGCCGCTGTGCTCGGCGCTCGCGCCCGGCGACTACATCTTCCAAGTGCTGCCGGGCGCAGCCATGGCGACGAACCCGTACACGTTCTCGCTCACGATCACGCCCGAGTGATCAGTACGTATAGGTGATCGTGAACGACATGCGCGACGACTGTTGCGCTGGTACGCGGACCTTCGCGCGAGCGCGTGTCTTGCCGAGCGTGGGCTTTCTCGGCTGACCGTAGGTGACGACGCGGCGGCGCGCGCCCTGTTGCAGGTTCTGCTCGATCCACACCTCGCGGTCCTTCGTGCCGGTGTTGCTGATCACGACGGAGAACCACTCGGCCAGATCCGCACCCGCCCGTCCGACGCGGCGGCGCACGTTGGATCCGCGCAGCGCTGGATCGATCCACAGCGGCAAGCGCAACGCGCGCGCGCCTTGCTCGCGAAAGGCGAGCGGAACATCGACGATACGCACGGCGTTGTCGCCGTTGTCGTCGTTGTCGTCGTTGTCCTCGTCGTCCACGCGCACGCTCGCGCGCATCGGACCGGATGCGATTCGCGGAACAAACAGCTCGAGCCACACCCACACGGCGTGCGCGGACGCAGGAACGACGTCGTCCTCGTCGGAGTCGCTCCACGCCTCGCCGCCAAACACGCGCCGCAAGCGCGCATCGATCGTCTGCGTGGGTGTCGCGAGGATCGCCACCGAGCCGTCGAGCACGATCGTCCCGCGCGCGATCTCGACGGGCGCTTGCTCGCGACCGGGCATGCCATCGAACAACACGACATCCGCCTTGCCACCCCATGCCCGCGTGGCGATCGCGTACCGCGTGGTCAAGAGCGCCTTGTCCGCCGCAGTCATCGACAGCTCGTGCTGCGCACCATAGGCGAGCGTGTTCGAGACATACAACACGCGCACGAGGTGCTGGCCGTCAGGCCCTGTCACCGCGCAACGCACCGACGACGGCGCGACCGTGCCGGGCGCGAGCTCGACGATATCGCGCGTGCACGCACCGACGACGAGCTCGCGACTCGCCAGCGGCTCGAGCACGAGCGTGGGCAACGCGGCGCCGGGATCGATGCGATCGAGGACGAGCACACCGTCGCGCACGTCCACGACACGGCGATCGTCGACGACCGCGTAGCTCTGATCGTGGAGCTGGTACAGCGCGATCGAGATGCCCGCGCTCGGGGTCGCCGCGACCTCGACCGGCGCCGGGGGACGGCACGCGACGAGCGCGATCACGAGCGCGAAGCGACGCACGCAGCGATCATAGCGTACGCCTCGTACCGGCGACGAAGCGCGCGACGAGGTACGCCGCTGTCGCGGTGAGCCCCGCGGAGAGCCCCCACCACAGCCCCGCGGGTCCCATGTCCGCGCCAAAGCCGAGCGCGAGCGAGATGCCGAGGCCGATGCCGTAGTGCCCGATGATGTTGCCGACGAGCGTGGCGCGGGTGTCGCCGAGGCCGCGCAGCGCACCCGCGCCGATCGCCTGCGTTCCGTCGGACAGCTGGAAGATCGCCGCGATCACGAGCAGCGGAGCGGCCACCTCGACGATCGCCTCCGAGCTCGTGAGCAGCCCCGCGATCTGCGACGGCAGCGCGACGAGCACCACCCCGAACGCGCCCATCACCGCGAGCCCGACGCCGAGCCCGAGGAAGCCGCGACGACGTGCGAGCGCGAGGTCCTTCGCACCGACCGCATGTCCGACGCGGACGCTCGTCGCAGAGCCGATGCCGACGGCGACGGAGAACGTGAACGAGCACAGCGTGAGCGCCACGGTGTGCGCGGCGCCCGGCACCTTGCCCATGTGCGCGGCGATCACCGTGGCCACGCCGAAGATGCCGACCTCCGCGAACATCTGTCCGCCCACGGGCGCGCCGTAGCGCATGATGCCCACGAGGTCCGCGCGCGTCGAACGCTCGGCGGTGCGTCCCGCTCCGTCGAGCGAGCGAACCGCGGCGACATATACGAGGACGATGCCGAGCTGCACGGTGATGGTCGCGATGGCGGCGCCGATCACGCCGAGCGCGGGAATGCCGAGCGAGGGCACGCCGAAGATCAGCGCACCGTCGAGGAAGTAGTTCGCGATGTTGCCGAGGACGACGGCGAGCACGAGCGGCCGCGTGACGTCGCGCGCGGCGAGATAGCTGCGCAGCGCGATCGAGAGCAGGAAGGGCACGATGCCCACGGCGCGCATGTAGATGTACGGGCGCGCCTCCGCGGCCACGTCCGCATCCACGCTCGCGAGATCGAGGATCACGGGCGTCGCGATCACCACGGCGGTCGCAGCGAGCCCGACGAGGATCGCGAGGCGAAATCCACCGTGCAGCGCGCGCCTCGCATCGGCGTGCCGCCCCGCGCCGACCGCTTGCGGGATCACGGTGTCGAGGCCCATCACGATGCCCATGCCTATCGACGTCACCGCGAACAGCAGGTTGTTGCCGACGCCCGCTGCAGCGAGCGCGGTGTCGCTATAGCGACCGAGCCACGCGGCGTCGACGGTTCCCATGAGCTGGAACCCGAGCTGCTGTAGTGCAAGCGGAATCGCGAGCGCGATCAGGGACCGCGACTCGGTCACTTGAACGGTCGCGGAGTCATCGGCGCATTCGCGAACGTCAGGTTCTTCGCGATGAGCTGCGCGAGCGCGAAGCGGCGATCCTTATCGGGACCGACGATGCGGATGTAACAGGGCGCGTCGTCGTCGATGAACAACAGGCCCTGGCCGTGGTGATCGAGACCCTTCGCGCCCACCGACACCGCCTCTGCCTCCTCGGGCGCGCGCTGCGGAGCATCGACGCCCGCGTCGAGATCCTTCTTCGGCTCTTTCTTCTTTGGCGTGGGATCCGGCACCGGCGCCGCATCGGCCGCGCTGTTGTACTGCTCGACGAGCTCGGAGCTCGTGCGCGTGTACTGCGCGAACAGCGCGTCCGCGCGCTGCTTGTATCCATCGCGACAGTCGAAGTCGAACGTCCAGTACTCGGGCTGCGGCTGGCGCTGCACCTCGTACGTACATGGATGAGGAACGCCGCGCGGAATCGACGACGGCGAATCGAGCGTGCGCACCGGGCCGGCGAGAACCGCGGTGAGCGCTTCTTCGTTCGCGATGCTGTCGCAGCGGAAGTTCTCCGGGTAGATGCCCGCGAGCTTTCGCTCCGCACTGCCCTTCTTGTCGTCTTTGGTCTCGCTCGAGCTCGAGGAGCTACACGCGGTGAGCGCCAACAACATGACAGCCGTACAACGCATCAGCTGGGGCACGTTATCACTAGTCCGACGCTGCGGCGCGCGGCGTGGCGTCGTACTCGTACCGTAGCTCGGTGACCTCCGAGATCGCCTTCGCGAGCTCGATCAGGGGTCCCGGACGGCGCGCCTCGTCGAGGTGAATCTTGGGTCCGACCCGGCGCTCGACGTACGCGATGTAGATGCCGTGCCGCGCCGCGACCACGACGGCACGCAGGTGAAACAACGGGATCGAGGCGCGCTTCCGGATCCCGAGGATGCGCTGCTCGCTCCGGAGCAAGCCGTCCTCGCGATCGAACACGAGCGTTCGCCGCAGCGTCCCGAGGAGAACGCCGATGCCGAGCCCGATCACACCGAGGAGCGTTGCCCACAACGGACCGAGCGTGACGAGCCAGCCACCACCGGCGGCGAGGCCCCAACCGGTCCACGCCGTCGCACGCGTCAGGTCCAGCTCGACGCGCGCGTCGGTCCGCCGACGAATCTGGACCGAGCCGAGCCAATCGAGCACGAAGGCGATCGTAGCAGAGCTACCGGCTAACCGTTATCGCCGTCGCTGATCGAGCCACCGCCACCACCACCACCGCCATAGTCCCCTCCGCCAGCGTCACCGCCGCCGGAAT
>JAEYYV010000407.1 GCA_023428295.1 Pseudomonadota bacterium | reverse complement strand
CTTCTGCGCTTTCGGTGTCTTCTTCCACTGCTCTTCCGCGCGCTCCGATCGTTTGGGATCCACGACCTGGTAGACGACGATCTTGTCGCCCTTCTCGAGGACGGTCGAATACGAGATGCGGTTGATGCGCGCGAGATCGTGCGAGCCCATACCGTACTTCTTGGCGATGTCGGCGAGCTTCTCCTTGCCCTGCGCGACGTACTCCACGCGAACGCGGCCGGTGCGTGCCTCGGCGAGATCGAGGTGCTCGGTCGAGCCGCGCGTGACCACGATGAGGCCTTCCTCGTCGAGGAACGAGACGTTGGCCTTGTCGGCGTCGAACTCTGGCGACACCCACGCGACGAGCACCATCTTCGGGTGGAGGTTGGCCTCCAGGTCGAGGTCGTTCCACGTCGCGAGCTTCTCGCGCGTGGTGCCGATCGCCTTCGCGACGGACTTGAGCGTGTCGCCGGTGACCACGCGATAGAACACGCGCCGCTTGCCGGCGACCTGCGCGTCCTTGTCCGGAATCGGAACGATCAGCGCTTCGCCTTCTCTGGTGTCCACGCCCGACGAGAGCAGCTTCGCTTTCGCCTTCGCTTGGTTCTTCGCGCGCGCCTCGGCGCTGATCCGCGGCACGACGAGCACGGTGCCTCCCGTGATCTCGCTCTCGTGCTCCACGCCGTTCAGCTTGCGCAACGCGCTCGTCGACATGCCATACGTGGTCGCGATGTCCTCGAAGCGCTCGCCGTGCGCGACGACATGCGCGTCGTAGTTGTCCCAATCGGTCTGCAGCTCGACGATGCGGCGCGCGGTCTCGGCCTTCTTGCCGACGGGGACGCGCACCACGTAGCCGGGCTCGTTGGGCGGCGTGCGGCCTTTGCGCAGGTGCGGGTTCAGGCGCTTGATGTCCGCCTCGGACGCGTTGGCCGCGCGCGCGATCACCGAGAGCGGCAGCGACGTGGGCACGCTGATCTCGTCGTAGATCTCCGGCGGCGCGAGCTTGATCTTGTCCACGCCGAACAGCGCGCGGTTGCGCCCGACGATCGCCGTCGCGAGGACCTTGGGCGGATACAGGCACGTCTCCCACGGCACCGCGTTCTCGTAGTCGCAGAGCTGGTAGAAGTCGTTGGTGTTGTAACGAGCGATCGAGCGCAGCATCGCGCCGTAGCCGACGTTGAACGCACCGAGCGCGATATCCCAATCCCCGAAGCGCTGGTAGAGATCACGGAAGTAGTCCATCTGCGCGATCGTCGAGCGCAGCGGGTCCTTGCGCTCGTCGACCCAGCGATCGCGACGGAGGCCGTAGATGCGTCCACCGTCGGGCATGAACTGCCACAGGCCGAGCGCGCCCGCGCGCGACAGCGTGTTCGGGTCGTACGACGACTCGATCATCGCGACGTAGAGCAGGTCCTGCGGCAAGTGGTTCTTGCGCAGGTAGCTCGTGATCATGTCCTTGTAGCGCCCCTGATCGGAGAGCCAGCTCGCGATGATGTTTCTGCCGCGCGGGTCGTTCTTGTAGAAGACCAGGTAGTCGACGAGCTTCTGCGTCCAGCGCACCGGCAGATCGGGAAGCTCGAGGTTGTCGAGCCACGGCTGATCTGGCCGCAGCTCGCTCGGCTTCTTCACGACGCGCGCGGTGCCCTCGAGCTTCGAGCCGGGCGCGGCGCGCTCGTCGAGCCACGGGCTCGCATCGGGACGCGGGAACAGCTCGACCTCGATCTCGCGCAGCTCGTCGCCGGGCCGCGAGCACGTCTCGCCCACCGCACAGCCACGAACCGCGCGCCGACCGTCGAGCTCTTGGGACAGTCCCGGCTCGACGTTGCCGATCGGAGGCGCCGCCTGGTGACCGGGGTGCACCGATTCGTCCGCACTCGCTGCCCCAAAACGCCCCAGCCACACGCCCAGAACGAGGAGGCCTGTACCGACGAGCCGCATCGCCTGAACATAGGTGCTGGGGTTGCCTTGAACCAAGTTTTCAGGACCGGCTTTTGAAAAGCCGCAAACGCGGTGTCGACGCGAAACGGTGCTAGCCTGGGCTCACCACCAAGGAGTCCGCCATGCCCGGCATGGGTGAGCTAGTAATCATCCTCCTCATCGTTCTCGTCGTCTTCGGAGCAAACAAGCTGCCCGGAATCGGTGATGCGTTGGGCCGGAGCATCAAGAACTTCAAACGCTCTTCCAAGGTCGACGACGACGAGCCGGAGGAGCTCGCCACCAAGGACGACAAGAAGCAGCTCGCTGCCTCCGCGAAGAAGCCGAAGGAGCTCGCGAAGGGTGACGCGACGGACGACGGCGAGTGGGAAGAGGTCGTCGTTCGCCGGAAGAAGAAGGCCGCGGACTAAGCTTGCGGCCGCCGCTGCGTGCTCGCAGCGAGGTCGGCGCACTGACGACGCAGCAGCTCTGGCAGCTGCGGATCCGTGGAGAGCTCGAGCAGCTCTTGCGTGCGGAGCGTGGTCGCGATGCGGATCGCGTCGGCGAGCGGCGTGCCTGGATTCATGACGAGCGCGCGCTTCACCGCGTGCCGCACGGACCATCGCGGATGCGCGGCGATCTTCGTGAGCGCTTCGGGCACCGCCGGGCGAAACGACGCGATCCGCAGGATCTCCGCCTCGGTGACATGCGGATTCCCGAGGAGGATCTCGACGACCGCAGGGTGCGGGTCGCGAATGAGCAGCAGCAAGTCCTCCCGCTTGTGTGTGCGCGCCAACGCCTTGCGCTCGCCGAGCGTGAGCGGGCGCCCCGTCGGTTTGAGCGGCCGCTCGGGCGCGAGCTGCTTCTTCAGCTGGCGTTCGTTGGCCGTGGGCGGTGATGCGCTGAGGAACAATCGCGCGATCGTCGCGTGTCCTCGCTCGCTCGCCGCGATGTACAGGCGCTGCCGCGTCCCGTACGGCAGACCGGGATCGGCCGTCGCCTGCGTGATGCTCTCGAGCGCCTCGAGCGCGTCGGCGTCGTCCACTAGGTGCGAGCGGGCGACGATCGCGGCCAGCGTCTCGACCCACTCGTCGGCCTCCCCCTGCCCGAGGGCCTCGATCAGCGCCAAAACACGCATCCGGGCGTCTCGAATCGCCTTGAGGCGGGTGATCACGCCGTCGGGGCCCACTCACACATTGTGGCATGGAAGCCCGCGACTATCGGACTTGCCGCGCTGCGTGATAGCCTCGTCGAGGATGGCGGAGACTCGGATCATCAAGCGGTACGCAAACCGCAAGCTTTACGACACCGAGCACAGCCGCTACGTCACGCTCGACCAGATCAGCGAGATGATCCGGGCGGGTGACGACGTAAAGATCGTCGACAACAAGACCAAAGAGGATCTGACGACGGTCACGCTGGCTCAAATCATCTTCGAGGAGGAGAAGAAGCAGCGCTCCTTCCTCCCTCTTGGCGCGATGCGCAACATCATCCAAAGCGGTGGTGAGTGGTTCGCGGAGGCCCAGCGACGCGTGCAGAGCATCCTGCCCGGCAAGCGCAAGGACTCCGACGACGAGGACGCGCCACGCGAGGACGACGCGCCGCCCGACGAGGGCAACGACGAAGCGATGGTCAAGAAGCGATCGCTCGCGTCGCTGCGCGAGTGGGTCGAGCACAGCAAGCATCGCCTCGAGGAATGGCAGAAGCAGGTCGACACGCGCATTCGCGAGACGATCGAAGGCATCTCGCCGTTCCACAGCGTGAACAAAGACGTGCGCGCACTCGCCGAGCGCATCAACGATCTCGAGAACAAGCTGAAGGCGCTCGAGTCCGGTCCCGACGACAAAGCCGCGTCGTCGTAACCGCTACTGGACCGGAAGGTCCTTCGACAGCACTTCGGTCGCGCCCGCCTTGATGTTCACCGCGTAGGTGAACTTGTCTCCGCCGATCTGGAACGTGACCTTGTGGCGGCCGGGCGTCAGCGAGATCGAGCGGCCGGTGATCGGCGTCGACAGGCCCGTCTCGACACCGTCAACAAGAACCTTCGCGGACGGTTTGCTGAAGACATGCAGATAGCCTTTGCCGGACGTGTCGACCGCGGCAGGCGTGGTCTTCTCTGCAGGCTTCTTGTCCTCGACGGGCTTCTTGTCGGTCGTGGTGACCTTCTCCGGCGGCTTCTTGTCCTCGACCGGCTTCTTGTCGACTGCCTTGATCTCGGCCGGCTTCTTGTCGACGACGGTCGTCGGCTTCTTCTCGACGGTCTTGTCGACGGTCTTGTCGACGGTCGTCTTGATGGGCGTCTTGTCGAACGGATTCACCTCGACGGGCTTCTTGTCCTCGACGGGCTTGGTCTCGTTCGTGGCGATCTTCTCCGCCGGCTTCGTGTCCTCGGGAGGCATCTTGTCGTTCGTCGCCGCCGCGATGGCGCTACCGCCACCCGCACCACCACCCGAGCCGGCGGCCCCACTGCCGCCACTGCCGCTGCCGGCGTCTGGCGTGGCTGCGGCGCTTCCGCTGCCGCTGCCCACGTCAGGTGTCGCGACGGCGGCGCTTCCGCTGCCCGTCGCATCGGTGGACGTCGGGCCGCCCGGCTTGAGTGCGCATTCGAGCGGCGTGATCTTTCCCCCCGGAAGATCGAGCGTCGCCTCGCACTTCGTGCCGTTCGGCCCGACGAGCTTGACTCGTCGCATGCCCTTGGAGACCGGGACTTCCTTCTTGTCGGAGACGGTGGCGATGCGCTTGTCATCGACCCACAGCTCCGCGCTCGTGCCTTCCGGCAGCTGCATGCGCAGCGTCGCGATCGTCGAGGTCTCCGCGGAGCCCGTCGCCGTGCCGCTTCCACTGTCGGCGTCGAGCACGAGGAACTTCACCGCGAGGAACCCGCCGAGGACAACCGCGGCGATCGCGATGCCGATCGCGACGTCGCGACCGATCGACGACTTCTTCTTGTTGGGTGCCGGCGTCGGCGAGGTGACGGGGATCGGGCCCGACGGCTCGACGGCTTGCCCGTAGCCATAGTTCGGCATCTGCGGGCTCGACGGATACTGCGGCGAGACGGGATACGGACCCGAGTGCTGGGGATATGGCTGCTGACCGTACGGCTGCTGCGTCGGAATCGGACCACTCACCCGGTATTGCTGGCCGTAGTTGCCCTGCGGAGGCATCGGCTGGCTCTGCATCCCGAGCATCGTCTTCTGCGCCGCGGGCGGCTGCTGCGCCTGCATCGGCTGGTTCGGCGTGCCCTGCCACTGGTTCTGCGGCGGATACGGTTGCTGATACGGCTGCTGTTGCTGCGGGAAGCCTTGCGGTGGCGAGCTTCCGACGGGGACGTAGCCTGGCGGCTGCATTCCCATCGGATCCATTGGGCCCATCGGGTCCATCTGGCCCATTGGGCCCATCGGCTGCGCACCCATCGACGGGTCGCCCTGCATCGCCATCGGCTGCGCAGCCATCGGCGGCGGCATCGATGCGGGACGTTGCGCGCTCAGCGGGCCCGCGCCCATCGCGGCCATCGCGGGTTGGCTCTGCGTTTGACCACGTGGCGGCGGCTTGGGCGGGCGCGACGTGGGTGGCTGCGAGACCGTCGCGGGACGCCCTGCTGCTGGAAGCGGTGCGGGCTTGGCTGCGACCGCGGGTGGATTGTCGATCTCGCCGAAGATCTCGGTCGGAGCCTCTTCGCCGAAATCGCCATCGTCTGCGGGCGGACGCGTCGCGGGAGATCCACTCGCGGGCCCGACCGTGGGTGCGGCGTTACTGGCGATCTCGCGCTCGATATCGTCGAAGCTCGGACCGCCGAGCTGCGTCGCATCGGACTCGGGGATCTCCGGCGCCTGGCCCAGGTGCTCGACGACATCGAGCTTTGCTTCGGCAGCGGGAACGCCCGCGATCAGTCCATCGCGACCGACGCGCTTGTACTGCTCGAGCTGCTGGCGCTCCTTCTCGATCTCGCCCGAGAAGACTTCCTTGAGCCAGCTCGAGAGAGACTTCGCGGTGAACACCGCGTCTTGCGCCATCAAGTACGCTTGCAGATCCGCGAGCATCTCGCTGCACCACTGGTAGCGATCGTCGACGTCCTTCGCGAGCGCCTTCATGATCACCTTCTCGATCGCCTCGGGGATCGCGGGGTTGATCGCGCGCGGGTTCTGAACGTCGACGTTGCGGACCTTCTCGAGCGTCGAGAAATCGGTCTCGCCTTGGAACAAGCGCTCGCCGGTGAGGCACTCGTAGAGCATCGTGCCGAGCGCGAAGATGTCGCTGCGGCGATCGAGCGGGAGGCCACGCACCTGCTCGGGCGACATGTACCCGAACTTGCCTTTGAGCACGCCGGCCATCGTTCGCGAGTTGCGCGACGTGGCCTTCGCGATGCCGAAGTCGATGACCTTGACCTCGCCCTCGTACGAGACGAGCACGTTCTGCGGCGAGCAATCGCGGTGAACGATCTCGAGCGGACGCCCGAGCGGATCGCGCTTGCGATGCGCGTAGTCGAGACCCTCGAGCACCTTGGCGATGCAGAAGCAGGCCATCGGCACCGGCATCTGCTGCTTCACCTTGCGCAGGCGATTCTGGATCTGGAGCAGATCCTTGCCCCAGATGTACTCCATCGCGATGAAGTGCGAGCCGTCGATGCGACCGAGCTCGAAGATCTGACAGATGTTCGCGTGCGCGAGCTGACCGGCGATCTTCGCCTCGTCGATGAACATCTTGATGAAGTCGCGGTCCTCGCCCATCGTCGGCAAGATGCGCTTGATCGCGATGATCTTCTCGAAGCCTTCAACGCCGTAGCTCTTGGCTTTGAAGACTTCGGCCATCCCGCCGACGCTGATGCGATCGAGCAGGAGGTATTTCCCGAACGGGACGGGCTGCCTCACTCGTTGTGAATCGTAGCCGACGCTCGTTACAGAGCACAACGAAGAAGGGGCCTGTTCTCCGTAGGCCACAGACGACACGTCGCAGCCTGCACGTGCGTCCCGTGGTCGCTAGCCCGTGGGCAATAGGCCCCGATTTCGTTCAGAACGAGCCCGCAACTCCGACGAATGCGTCATTTCCCGACGAGGAAATGTAGGCGGTCGTGCGCTCGAGGCTCGCACTGTCGCGTCGATACTCCGTCACACCGTCGTACACACCGTAGGCAAACGTCAGGACCGCGCCGGTCCCCGACGCGAGGTTGATCACGCGTGCCTTGCTGGCCGCGGACGTGCGATCGCCGCCGGTATCGCACGTCCGATCCTTGTCGCACCACGACGATAGAAGCCCGTAGGTGACGAGGTTCGTACCGACGAGGCCGACGAGCGCCGTGGTGAGGATCCAGCCCTTCGCGCGATCGCCGTTTTGAAACTGCGCGACCGGCGGCAACACCGATAGCTGCCAGTACCGCTTTTGCTTGGGCCGGCGCGCGCGAAGCTCGGCGTTGTTCTTGGACTTCACGTCGGTGAAGAAGACGATCACGTCGGGCGGATACAGCGCGGCGTCGAGCTGCCCGTCGAGATCGAGCTGCAGGTACGCGAGGAAGTGGCGCTCGGCGTCGGGCTTGCGATCCAAGAAGAACGCGGCGAGGCCCGCGAGACGATGCGCCTCGGCGAGCTCCGCCGGCCCGAGCTGTCCGCGCAGGAGCGTGTCGACGAGCTCGCCGACCTTTCCCCATTCGCCGGCTGTCGCCGCGTCCATGCTCGCGCGCAGCACCTCCGACGGAGACTTCAGCTCCACCGGCTCCTCGGGAGCCTGCGCGTGCGCGATGCTCGCGCTCGCGGCGACGACGAGCGCGATGACGAGCGCGATGACGCTCCTCACCGCCACGCGCGCACCTGACGCTTGAGGTGAGGACGCGCGATGTCGAACACCTCGCGCGCGACGCGCTCCGCGAGCTGCGGCAACGACAGCGTCTTCTCGCCGACGATCGTGTCGGTGACGACGATGCGATCGAACACGATGCCCACCGCATCGGCGACGCGAACGCGAACGCGCGCGCGTGCGAGGGGAACGCGATCGTCGTTGTACTCGAGCGTGTAGCTCGTGATCTCGAGGAGCATCCCGAGATCGAGCCCGGCGTCCTTCACCGTCGCGGTCGCGAGCTCGCGCGACATCCTCGCCGGATCCACGAGCTGCGGAGAGCGGTACACGCGGCGCAGCTGCGCATCGAGCTGCGCGGTGAGTGCCGCGCGCAAGAAGTCGCTCTCGATGTCGGCCATCGCCACGACGGCGAGCATCGGACGGAGCTGCGGCACGAGCGCCGGCGGTTGACCGACGCCGCTGGTGCGATCGGGCTCGATCGTCTTCGTCGTTGTCGCACGCAGCGCGGCGAGCCGTTCTTGCAGCACGCTCATGAGACGCGTCGAGACCTCGGCCGCGGCCTTGTCGATGTTGGCGATGCCCGCTGCCGTCGACGACACGGTGGCGAGTGTGACGCCATCGATCGGATTGCGGATGCGCAGCGTGAGCACGACGTCGTTCTTGTTCGGCTTGCCAGCGGCGATGGTCCCGTCGACGATCAGCTTCGCGTTGTCGGGCACCGCCATCTTCGCGCCGATGACCTCGGTCTCGATCTTCGCGCCACGCAGCGCACGCGCGAGCTCGCTCGCGACCGGCTGTCCGTAGATCTCGAGGCCCTTCTCCGCATCGAGGGGCAACAGCGCGACGCGATCCTCCGCGAAGGCAGTGCCGCTCAGCAGCACGAAGAGGATCAGGAGCGCCCGCAACATCGTGACGATTCTACAACCCTGCGGGGCGCGCCACGGCCAGCTCGAACGTTCCTTGCGACGTGGACGCGTCTTCGCCGAGCGGGCGATCGCGCTCGAGACCCTCGCACGTGACCTGATCGTCGGTGTTGCAGAACACCTGCACGGCCGCGCCGTCGATGCGGTTCGTCTGCCCCTGTACGTGCAGGGTTCCGCTGATCACGAGCGACAGCGCGAAGTCGATCGCTTGGAGCTGCGACGCGATCATCTGCGAGCTCAGCGCCGGGAAGTATCGCGGTGCACCTCGACGCGATGGATCGGTCAGGTAGCCCTTGTAGAGCGCGCCGCTCGCGGTGGCGCCGTCGATCACGCCGGCTTCGTCGGCGACGAGCACCGTGGGGCCGACGCCGGCCATGGCGAGCGCGCCGGTCGGCACCATCTCGAGGCGTGCGCCCGCCAGCGGCAGGCCGTTATATCGCGTGGTGATGTCGAACGGGATCATCGCGGGCGCGTTGATCGTCGATGGCACGGCGGTCGACGTGTCGAACGCGACCACCGCCGAGTCACCCGGCGTGTTCGCGGGCTCGACCACGGCGAACAGGCTCGCTGCCGGCACGAGCGCGCTCGGCAACACGCCGCTACCGTTTGCCGTCAGCGGGACGCGCACGGATCCATTCGCCGCAGACGATGCACCCGCAGCGATCGTTCCCGCGGTGGAGAACGGCAGCGTACCGACGATGGTGACCTTCGCGTTCGCGAGCGAGCCACCGCGCACCACGCTCGTACCGCTGACGTTGCGCGTGACGAGCGACGACGCGTAGGTCACGGTGATCGCCTGCGTGAAATCGAAGCCGGCGCTGCTCGTCTCGAGCCGCGGCAAGCCACTCGCGATCGGCGGCGTCACGACGACACGCGCGTCGGTGCCATTCGCCGTGTGCGAGCGCAGCGTGAATGTTCCGTCAGCGCCGGACGTGCCGATCGTCGACGGGACCACGATGCCGCTCGCGTGATGCTGGAACACCTGGATCTTCGCGCCCGCGAGCGGCGTGCCGCCGGGCTGACGAACGACACCCGTGATCGCGACGCCCGGCGACAACGTGTACGTCTCGTTCGCACCGAGCGAGTTGTCGCTGAAGACCTGCGGCGGATACGCGGGATCCACGGGCTGGATGAGGATGTGATGCGGCGCGAGCTGCGTGCGCGCGGAGTACGCTCCGGACGCGTTCGCATACGTCTCGACGACAGCCTCGGGCTCGCCGCTCGGAATGAAGCGCAGGTACGCGGCCATCCCGATGTTGCCGCTCGTGGTCACGCCGGGCTCGAGCACCACCGCGCCGAGCGAGAACGTCGGGGCCGCGGGAAGCGGGAAGATGCGCTCCGTCGGTGGAACGTCGACCCCGAGCGGCGGTGTCACGCGCAGCCGGACCTGCACCGTGCCTGGCTCTTCTTCGACGACGTTGATCATCGCTTGTCGGCTCTGACACGCACCACCGGCCGCGCTCGGCGTCATGTCGACGTCGTACGTGCCGGGCTCGTCGGGTGTGAACGAGATCTCCTCGCTGCCCTGTCCGTTGAACGACACGTCCGTCTGGTTGTAGCGAACGCGCCACTCGTACGTCGGCACGCCACCGAACTCGTTGATGACGAGCGCGCTGACACGCACGGGTGTTCCCACCACCGGATTTCCCGACGGTGTCACCGACAGGCTCGTCTGGCACATGTCGTAAGGACCGAGCGCATCGCCCGCGCAGCCGGCGACCCCGAGCGACGCGAGCGATGCGACCGACGCGAGCGATGCGAGGACGAGAGCGCGCATCAACGCACCTCCACGCGCCACGTCTGGCGCTGCAGGCACGTCGGCTGCGAGATCGTCGAGCAGGTCGCTTCGCTGTCGGGGCACGGGATCGGTGTGTTCTTGCGATCGAAGATCTCCACGCGCACCTCGACGATGTCACCGGGCGTGTAGTGGCTCGGATCGAGGCTCAGCGAGTTGCCGGTCGCACCAGCGATGACCGCGTGTGTCGACGCCCCCGGGTTGTGCAGCGACCAGCGGAACCTCGTCGCACCGAACGTATCGTCGTCGGGGATCACGGGATACGGATCAAGATCGTCGCGCACGCGCGGCACGCGGAAGAGCGTCGGCGTGGACATCGGCAGCACCGCGCCTGCTGGTGGAACGATCGGCGAGAGCTGCGCGAGGCACGGCGCCTGGTCCGGCACGATGAAGATGCTGACGTCGTCGGTCGCGATGTTGTCGGGATGCGCGGCGGGATCCTCTTGGCCCAAGCGATCCGCGACCGTCACGCGCACCTTCCACATCCCGGCGTTGGCCGCGGTGAAGATCTTCGCGTGCTGGAGGTGCGCCGGGTCGTCCTCGTCGACGATCACGGCCGGATCTGCATCGACGAGCGACGCGACGAACCCCGTCGCCACGGGCGGAATCACCTCCCACGCGAGCGCGACGTTCTCGGGCCCGTCGTCATCGTCGCCGACCTTCGCGAGCACGCGCACCGGCGTTCCCTCGACGAAGTTGTAGCGAGACTGTGGATCGAGGAGATCGATCGTCGGCGTCTTGTTGACGATCGGGATGATCAACTCCGCGCGCGGCCTCGCGGTAGCGCCATACTCGTCGGTCGCCTCGAGGATCACGAGGGCGCTCTCGGCGGAGACCTGCTCGCCCTCCGCGATGAACGCGCGGACCGCGGGCACGGTGAAGCTCACCTGCGCGTCGCTCTTCTCGTAGAACGGCTCCTGATCGCAGCTCTCGCGCTCGTCGGCGATCTGGCGATTGCCCGCGTCGGTGAACTTCTCTGCGTCGGTGCACGCGTAGGCACGCCACCGCAGCTGCACGTAGTCGCCGTCGGGATCGTGCGTGATCGCGCGAAGGTTGACCTCGTCGCCCGGGCTCTTCGGATTGCTGTCGAGGTTCTCGATCTCGATCGCGGGGCGCTGGTTGATCGACTCGTAGTAGAAGCACCCGGGCAAGGCACCCACCACGGCGACGAGGATCAGCGCACGATGCACGGATCCGTTGTGCTGCAACCACCCTGCCACGCGCAAGTAGCAAGGATCACGAGCCGTCGTCGCCCGCGCCGCTCGTCGCTCGGGCAGCGATCGCGACATGCGTGTCAGGCTTTCTCGAGATCCCGCGAAGTCGCCGATAGTGCTCGGGCTTATCGGTAGCACTGGAGGTCTTTGCGCACCGTGCAGGGCCCGGCGATCGGGACGTACTTGTCGCCGATCTTCACCGTGCCGCGCTTCACCTTCACGGTCGCGCCCGCGGGATACGGCTTGTCGTCGATGGTGGTCGCGACGTCGAGCACGATCTCGATCTCCGTCACGAACGAGCCCTTGATCGCGTTGTCGCCGGGCTTCGCCACGATCGTTTGCGTCCAGGTGTTCGCCACGATCGTCGGCTGACTGCACGTGACCGCGTGTCGTCCGGCCTCGACCTCCACGCGCAGCGGCTTTGGCGGTTGGAACTGGCCGCGCTTGTCGCCGTCGACGAACACGTCGCACCACAGGTTGTTCGAGACGACGAGCACCGCGGTAGCGGGAGCTGCATCGATCGGCGCGAGGACCGCAGCGTCGATCGGAAGTGCGATCACCGCGTCGGGCATCGTGGCCATGCTGCCGTCGGGACGCGTCCGAACACCGGCATCGATGCCGCGTGTCATGGCCGCATCGCGTGGTCCGCGCGCACCGGCATCGGCGACGCTGCGTATACCCGCGTCATCGGCGGCGCGCGGGATGCCTGCATCGTCGACGCGCGCGATGCCCGCATCGTCGGCGCGCACGAGGATGCCCGCATCGTCGACGTAGGTCGCCGGTGTGGCATCGCCGTTCATCGCGACGACGCCTGCGTCCGCGCTGTCGTCGCCCCCGACGCCGCCGAGCTTCATCGCCGCCAGGGTGCCGCCACCGGCGAGGAC
>JAEYYV010000390.1 GCA_023428295.1 Pseudomonadota bacterium | reverse complement strand
CACTCACCAGTCACGCTACGCCGACGGCGCGATCCCCAACCCGCTGCCACCGAAGCGCCCGCAGCTCAGACTAGTCAAGTGATCGGAATCGCTCCCGTCCGGCGCGACGCGAAAGAGCCGCACCCATAGGTGATCGTCTTGATCTGATCGATGCCCGTGTCCGCGGCGTCGAGCTCGGTCACGGTGCCGTCCGGCCAGCGAATGCTGATCGAGAACGTATCGCACGCGCGATCACCGAAGCCGAAGTACAGCGTGCGCGTGTCCATCGAGTTGTACGTGCCGCGGCTCGACTTCACCTCGCGCACCATCGTCATGTCGCCGACCGTCACCGTCACACGCGCACCGATCGCGTCGCGATTCACGGGGCCGCCACCGACGAGCTTGATGCCGAGCCAGTGATGCTTGGAGCCGAGGTCGTTGCGGAACAGAAGGTTCGCGCGGCCGCCGCCCTGATCACGCGCGCCGATCAGAAGATCGAGATCGCCGTCGCGGTCGATGTCGGACCACGCGTGGTTCTGCGCGCCCTTCATGCCGGGCCCGCCATCCTCGTCGGTGAGACCGACCGCGCGATCGAGCACCTCGAACATCCCGTCGGGCTTCTGGTGCATGAGGCCGAACCAGCCCTTCTGCATCTCGGTCGTGTAGCCGCCCTCGTACTTGTCCGTGCGCGAGAGCGAGATGTCCATGCGGCCGTCGTTGTCGAAGTCGACGAGGCCCGCATCGACGTCGCCCTCGTTGTAGGGAAGGCCGCGCGCGAGCCACGCGTTCTCGAACGTGTAGCCGCCGGCCGCGCCCGTGTTGAGGAGCAGCACCGTGGGATCGGACCACGTGCGGTTGTAGTCACCGCCCGGATGCGAGATCGAGCTGACCACCACGTCGAGGTCGCCATCGCCATCGACGTCCTCGCACGCGAGGCCAAACGCGTTCGATCCGATGTACGTGCCGGGCGTCTTGTTCGGCTCCATCTGCGTGCCCATGCCCGTCGACGCGATCCAGTAGTTGCCGGTGCCGAGGCTCGCAAAGCCTGTCGCGACGGCGACGTTGGTGAAGTTCCCGGCGCCGTCGTTCTGGAACAGCATGTTCTGCGCGCCACCTTGCGAGACGCCGTACACGCTGACGAACAGATCGAGATCGCCGTCGTTGTCGTAGTCGCACGCGGTAGATCCGTTCGACGGATTCGCGATCTGACCGAGCAGACGCTCCGTCGCTTTGGTGAACGTGCCGTCGCCGTTGCCGAGGAACAGGTCGTCGACAGCGTTGTACGAGGTCTGGCCATTGCCGACGAAGATGTCGAGCTTGCCGTCGCTGTTGAAGTCAGCGAACACCGCGCTCCCCGCCGTCGTCGAGCCCACGGCGCCCTCGAGCCCGCTCGCGAGCTTCTGCGTGAACACGCCGCGGCCGTCGTTGAGCCATAGCGAGCTCGCCTTGCCGGGCAGCGGGATATCGAGGCCGGCGAACACGTCTTGATCGCCGTCGTTGTCCACATCGCCAAACGCAAAGAAGCCCGCCTGTACGTCGCGAAGACCGGACACCACGCTCACGTCCTCGAACGTGCCGTCGCAGTTGTTGCGGAACACGAGGTGCGTGAACGGAATGTTGGCCTGCGCGTTCGGAAACAGATCGTGCGCGACGATGTCGTCGCAGCCGTCGCCGTCGATGTCCGCGAAGCCGAGGCGGCTGTGATCGTTGATCGGAATCGGCGTCGTCGGGGACGGCACGAAGTTGTTCACCTGGATCCCACTCGACGCGGAGATGTCCACGAACGTGGTGGGGCCCGGCGCGACGAGCGGTGTGCTCTCGCATGTGATCGGATCCGGAGCATCGTCTCCGCTACCGGGACTGCTGCACGCGGCGATCATCGGAGCGAGCGCGACCAACACCCTTACGAGCACCGAGCGAACCAACCGCGGAGTAGCCATGGGCGGCGTTGTAGGACGCGGTGACGGGACGTCCCGATCGATAGGATCGGCAGGCCGCCGATAGGATCGGACGGAGACATGCGGAGATGACCGGCGATGTCGAGGGTTCGGCGGGTGCGAACGCCAGACTCTGTCGGGAGCCGATCGTCACTTCGACCAGGCAAACGCGGCGAACGGTGCATCGAGCTCCGACCGCGTCGCGACGTTCACGTACGTCGAGAGGAGATACACGCCGACGCCGAGGATCACGTCGAGCGCGTTCTTCTCCGTGAAGCCCGCGCTCGCGAAGCGCTCCCACGACTCGGTCGATCCGTGCGCATGAGTGCGGACGACGTCGACGACGAGCAGGCGCAGCGCCTCCAGCTTGGCGTCCGAGAGTGGTCGGCCCTCGCGAAGTGCGCCGATGTGCGGAGCGACGTCCGGCATGCGTGAACCGAGCGCCGAGTGCATCGCCATGCAGTAGTGACAACCGACCTCGTACGCGACCGTCATCGCGAGCACTTCACGCTCGACGTGCGAGAGCGAGCTCTGCTCGAAGGTCGGGAACCCGCCGAGCAAGTGCTTCAAGAGCGGTGGCGATGCGGCGGCCTTCGCGATCGGCGATGCGACAAAGCCGAGCTGCTTCGCGGACGCAGCGATCATGCCCTTGGAGAGGTCGGGGGCGGTCTCTGCGGTCAGCGGGAGGAACCAGGATGGAGGAGCAAACATGGGGAGCCTTTCGAGACATATGATTGTCAATGCAAGTTTCTGCGCGCGACGACTGCGTCGAGCAGCTCGCGTGGACTAGCGATCGAGGTTCGCGAACATCTTGCGAAGCGTGTTGCGCGTGGTGACCTGCGCGCGCTCGTCGATGCCAGCGACGAGGTCGCCGACGAGCTTCTCCGCGAGCGGAACCAGCTTCTTCTCCAGCGCCTTGCCAGCGCGCGTGAGGTGCACGAGGCGAACGCGTCCGTCCTCGGGATGCGCGCGACGCTCGAGCAGCTCGCGCGACACGAGGCCATCGATGATGCGACTCATCGTCGGTGCATCGCGAAACGTTGCTTCGGACAGCTCGGACTGCGACTGCCCGTCGCGTTCCCACAGCCGGATCAGCACGGCCCATTGCTCGGGGGTGATGTCCTCGCCGGCGTTGCGAAACACGCGATACATCTCGTTGCGCGACGCTTGGTACACGCGATGGATCCAGAAGCCGATCGCGTTGTCGACGACGATGGCTCCGCCCGTGAACTGATCCTTCACGCGACGAGACTAGGCGCGCGACCAATAGTTGTCAATGCAATCGTTCACGGTGTGCGCGTCACGGTGTATCCCGCCTTCGCCAACAGTACCGGCAACCCTTGCTCGCCGAGCATGTGACCGAGGCCCACGGCGACGAACGCGCCGGTCGTGGCGAGGTAGCTCTCGAGCTTCGGGAGCCACGCACGATTGCGCGCGAAGAGCAGCGGCTCCGCAGTGCGCGGGAGCACGAGCATCGGCTCGATGCCAGCGAGGTCGCCAGCGGCATACGTGGCGATCAGCGCCTGGTGCTCGCACGACAGCCGCCCGTGGTTGCGGATGGCGACACGCAGATCCTCGACGGTGACGATGCTGTCGAGCACCCGCATCTGCGCTTCGGGGGTCTCGAGGTTATCGATCGGCTTGTCCTTGTCGTCCGCACGATCGCCGAGCTGTTTGTCCATCGCGATCGTCTTGGGCGCGCCTTCGTTGGCGAGCAGGATCAGCGCGAGCCACGGACGCGCGCGCGCCAGGTCCGCTTCTTTGATCCGTCCGCGCAGCGTGTCGCGCAGGTCGTACCAGTCATCGCCGAGCGACTGATCGATGCCCTTGCCCGAGCGATAGAACGACAGCTCGCGACGCGCATCGCGGTCCGCCTCCGCCGTGCCCGTCTCGGAGGCAAAGCGCGGCGATGCATCGAGCGCGTCGAGCGCGATCGCCGGCACGAGCTCGATGCCCGCGTCGTGAATGGTCCCGAACAACCACAGCACGGGGCCTTCACCGCGCTGGACTTTCCACAGGAACGCGGGGCCCGGACCGACCGCAGGCGCCGTCGGACAGGTGGGCCTGTTCGGCGCGCAACCGACGAGAAGCACTACGAGCAGGATCTGAGCGCGCACCAGCACCTTTCATGGTACGGGATGGCGTGGCCAAGAACGAGAAGTCAGCGAGCGAGCCGGAGGAGACGCCGGACGAAGCGCCGCAGCCCGCCCAGGTCGGCGGGATCAAAAAGAAGAACCTGATCATCATCGGCGTCATCGTCGCCGTCGTCTGGGCGTTCACGATCCAGACGGGCAGCACGGTGCTGCTCGTCATCACGAGCGTCCTCACCACGATCCTGATCGGCGTGCTGATCTGGGCGTTCCGCATGCTGCGGAAGCAGAAGGGCCTGGTCAACATCCTCCAGAACGCGACGCAGTCTCCGGAAGCGCGGCGCGATGCGATCGCCAAGCTGTCCGAGGGCAAGGACGCGAACGCTCCGGTGAACCTGTTCGCGCGCGCGCAGCTCGTCGCCGCCGATGATCCCAAGGCCGCGCTCAAGATGCTCGAGCCCGTCGAGCTCTCGAAGTTCCCGCCTGCCATGCAGGACGACGTCGCGCTGCTAAAGACGCAGCTCTATCTCGGCATGGGCCGCACGCAGGACGCTGCCAAAGCGGCGAGCACGATGAACCTCGACAACCCCGAGCGCAAAGAGATCCGGCCGATGGCGGCCGCGATCGTCGCCGAGGCGTTGGCGCGCACGGGCAAGCCCAAGGAAGCGCTCGCGCTGATCGAGACGATCACGCGTCCCAAGCAGAACGGCGATCAGGTCATGCTGCAGGCGCGCATCGCAAAGGTGTTCGCGAAGTTCGCGTCCAACCAGCGCGTGCCGGCGCGCAACGATCTGACGGCGCTCGCCGAGGAAGATCCGAACCACCTGGGTCGCTTCCTCTCGCCGCAGTTCCGCGTGCACCCCGAGCTGCAGAAGCTCGCTCGTCAGGTTCTCGAGTCTCACCCCGGCGCGCGCAAGATGGCGAAGGCCGCGGGCAAGAACGCTCGTCGCGGCTAAGCCATCGGCGGGGACGGCGGCGGCACGACGTCGGGCATCACCTCGTCCCGCTGCTTGAGGCTGAGCGCGGCGAGCGCACCGCAGGCCACGAGGCTGCCGAGGGCGATGAAGAAGCCCATACGGAAGCCGGACTCGATCTTCGAGTCGCGCATCATGGAGCTCTTCTCCATGTCGACCTTCATCTTGTCGGTGATCGCCGAATCGATCTCGCCGCCGACCTTGGCCGCGATGCCGATGACCGCGCCGAGGCAGAGCACCGTCGCGACGAGCGAGCCCATGACGGCCTTGCGTCCCTTGAGCAAGAACGCGGCGAGCACGCCACCGACTGCAGCGATGAGCGCGATGATCGCGAGCGGCTCGATCTTGACCTTGTCGATCTTCAGATCGCCGTCGCCCATGCCGCCCACGTCTCTATTGTTCTTGGCCTCGGAGATCATGCCGCCCGGCTCGCAACCGAAGGCCATGTCCGCGCCCGAGATCGTGATGATGTCGATGCTGTCGCCCGGCATGTCTTTGTCGCTACACGAGATGCCGAAGAACGGCAGGAAGAACGCGACGACGACAGCGATGTGAAGCGCCTTGCCAAACTTCGCCCAGGGACTCTTCTTGACCTTTGGTTCCGGCATGAGCGGCGACCATACACGAGACGCCACGCTTACAAGCCGCTGATCGCGTCCTCCCACTTCGTCGAGAACAGCAGGTAGTCGCCGAAGTCGAAGGGATGATTTGCCAACGAAGTGCGCTGTTCGGTGCGCAGCGAAGCAAGGAACCTTTTATTCCCGCGGTCGACGAGATCGAGCACGTCGCGCGCGACCGCCACGCCGACCATGGGTTTGAACGTCGAGGGCTGGATCTCGCCCGAGAGGACGGCGTTGAACAAGCGATCCTCGATCGCCTGCGCGGTGTCCTTGGCCGCGGCGTCGAGCTCCGCGCGCTGGCGATCGTCGAGGTTCATGGTCCTCGCCATGTCATCACTCGATCGCGCGACGCGATTGCGATGCGGGGCGAGCGCGAGTTGCGCGAGCGGGATCATGCGATCGCGATAGGCGCGCATGTCCTCGCCCGCTTGCGGCATGAGCGATCGCGCCCAGCCCGGCAGCTTCATGCCGAACACGGACACACCGTCGGAGAGCTGCGGGGCCCGCGCATCCGAAGCGGTGTCGCTCCACGTGTCACGCACCGCTGTGCCTCGCGCGGTGCGATCGGCACGCGTGGCGTCGCTGCGATCGCGATCGCGGCCGCGCGGCGCCTCCCCGCATTCGGCCTGCGTCACCGTCGGAGCGGGACGCGTGCAGCCGCGATACGCCTGCCAGCTACAGGCGATGCCGAGGACGAGGCTGAGAGTGCGCCATCCGTTGCTCATGGGGTCCTCGGGGCGTCGGGTTGCGTGGTCGGGGCAGGTTGCGGCGCAGGTGCGCTCTGCGGATCCGGCGGCGGAACCGGGTCCGGCGTGGGTTGCGGCATCGGCTGCTGCGGCGGCGGATACGGGTACGGCTGTTGCGGATACGGGTACGGCTGCGGTTGCACCGCCGCGCGCGCGGGCTTACCGCCAACGCCGAACGAGTACGCGATGCCGATGCGCATCTGATACGTGGTGATGGGTCCACCGAGATCCGCGGCGGTGAGGATGTCCACGGTGATCGGCCGGACCCACGCCATCCACTTCTTGGACAGCGCGTACTCGGCGATCGCTTCGAAGCGAAAGCTGGTGCCCGAGACGTCCTCGAAGGCATCGCGCTCGAAGTTCACGAGCGTCCTGCCCACACCGACGCGCCCGCCGAGGAACAAGCGATCGTTGATCTGCGTGCCGGTACCGCCCGAGAGCAGCAGCGTGCCGTGCGACGCGTCGGAGTTGCCGAGGCTGTCGAAGTCGAGCCACAGAGCAGCGCGCGAGCCGAGCCAGCCGACCGAGATCGTCGGCCCGCCGAGCGGCAGCACTTGGTTCGAGCGACGGTTCATCGGGCTCGCGAGGCCGATCAGCACGCCGACGCGCACGTGACTCGTCGGCGGCGTCTCCGCTTCGGCGGGTTGCGCGACCTGCGGCGGCTGCTGCGGGTACGGCTGCTGTGGATACGGCTGCTGTGGATACGGCTGCGGCTGCGGCTGTGGGTACGGCTGCGGCTGTGGATACGGCTGCGGCTGCGGTTGCGGCTGTGGGTACGGTTGCGGCTGCGGTTGCGCGTGTGCATCGCCGATCTCGCCGAGCGTGACGAGCATCAGCGCGGCGCTCGCGGCGGTCGCGACGAGCACCGCACGTCGACGATGCGCGAGCAACATGCCGATCGCGATCGCGACGAGCACGCCGATCGAGAAGATCTGTCCGCTCGAGAGTCCCGCGTAGATGCCGCGGCCGAGATCACCGCGCAGCGTCTCGATCCCGATGCGGCCGATCGCGTACGTCGCCGCGCACGCGAGGATCACGCGGCCATTGCCCGCGCGTCCCCACCGCGTGCGCGCAGCGACGAGCGCCACGCCGAGGATGACAAGGCCGAGCCCGGCTTCGTAGAGCTGCGTCGGATGCACGGGCAAGGACTCCGCGCGATCGGCAGGCAAGAGGCCCGAGCGCACGTGATCGCGCCACGCAGAGCTCTGCGCCGGAAACCGCACGGCCCACGGCACCGACGTGACCTTGCCGTAGTCACAACCGCCGGCGAAGCAGCCGAGCCGCGCGAACACGAGCGCGACTCCGAGCGGCGCGGCGACGAGATCGCCGAAGCGGGCGAACGACAGCTGATGACGACGGCACGCGATCGCCATCGCCACGAACGCCGCGAGGTAGCCCCAGAACGAGGTCATGCCGGCCCAGTGGATCTGGAAGCGGCCCGTGGTGACGAGCCTCGACACGCACTCGATCGCCGCCGGCATCGCGATGCCCGCGATCACGGCGGCGAAGTACGCCCACACGATGATGCTCGCGACGACACCCGTGTCGATGCCGCGCCGCTTCGCGATCATGCACACGAGCAGCAGCGTGGACAGCCCCGCGAGCCCGATGCACATGAACCACGAGGGAGCGATCGTGGCCGCCACGCTCGACGGAAGAAACTGCTCCAGCCACGCGACGAGGTTGTCTCTCACGACGCCACCTCCTCGCCCTTCACGCCGATCGACGCGCTGGTCCTCCGCGTGCGTCTGCGCGCACGGCGCAGCACGATCATCGCGGCCGGAAGCGGCGCGAACGCGAAGCCGAGCGAGAACCACAGCGCGAAGCCGCCCGATGACGATTGGCGCTTCGCGACATTGCAGCTACCGCCACCACCGCCGCTGTTGCAGCCACCGCCGCCGCTGTTGTTGCAGCCGTCGCCACCGCTACAGCCGCCGCCTTCGCAGCCACCGCCGCAATCGCCGCCGCTGCAGTTGTTGTTGCCGCCGCAATCGCCGCCGCTGCTCGAGCTCGAGCTGTCGCAACCGCCGCCGCCTCCTCCACCACCGCCACCACCGCTGCTGCTATCGCAGCTGTCACAGTTGCCGCAGTTCGTGTTGCCCGAGTTGGAGTTGGCGCACGTCGAATCGCACGAGAACGAGTTGTTGCACGACGGGCCGGAGCAATCGCAGCTCGGATCCGCCTCGCAGTTGTTGTTACTGCTGCTGCAGCTGTCGCCGCAGTCGATCGTCGTATTGCGCGGCTCGCGCGGTGGAACGATGCCACCGTCGAGGCCCGGGAAGTCCTCGGGCGGTGCACCGTAGATCTCGCCGAGGCACGCATCGAGCGGCGCGGCGCACGCTGCATCGTCGAGGAACCGCGCGTTGTTCTCGAGCTCCGCGAGCGAGTCCGCGGCGTCGGTGTCGCGCGCGCAGCCCGATGCCTTCTCGAGCGCGCAGTTCTCGACGGACGAGATCGCGAGAGCGAGGTTGACGCAGATCAAGTAGTAGCCGCGACCGTTGTCCTCGGCGAGGCGATTACACTCGGCGGTGCCGTCGCTGTTGGTCACCGGATCGCACGAGTTGTTCGTGACGCACGATTCGCACCGCGCGCGTTGCGCGAACGCGCACTCGGCCACCGAGCCATAGAAGCTGTACGGGTTGCCGGACGCTGCCACGGCTTCGGGTGTCACTGGCTGATACGCGTTCGGTGCGGCGACACGCGACGTGGTCACGGCGGGGACGACACGATCGAGCTGCTGGGCCGTCGCTAGCTCGTTCGTGCTCGGCTCGATCGCGGCGAGTACGACCGGGTTCACGACGAGCCGATTATCCTCGTACGTCGAGATCGATGGCGCGCGCGGTCCCGGCACGATGACAACGCGCCCCGCGCGATGCCCCGAGTCCATCGCCAGCGTCGACAACAGGCTCGTGCCACGCCCCGCGAGTCCACTCCAGGTGTGACCATCCCAGTCATTCGCGAGCACGAGCTCCGCCGTCGGTTTGATCGCTCCGCCGAGTGCGTCGATCGATTCGTCGTCGAGCGCGGTCGCGAGAACACGACGCGCAGAGGCGCGCTGATCCGCGTCCCACGCCATCGCGACCTCCGGCGCCACGCCGAGCAGGTCGTGCAGCTCGAGATCCCCCGGATCCACACGGGTCTCCCCTGCCCCACAGCCCCCCGCGATCGCGGCTATCGCCACGACGAAACACGTCGATGTCCACCTCATCGAGGTCCATCGTAACGCCGTTTCCTGTCGCGCCCCGCCGGCTTACGGATCACTCACGGCGACGTCAAGAACTGGCAATCTGCGCGCGCCGTGTTCGTTCGGCCGCCACTCGTGCGACAAGGGTACATGCGGAACAAAGCAGCGCTCGCGCTCGTTCTCGCGGTCGTGTCGGCGGGGTGCCCACGTCGACTGGAACGGAAGGTGGGACGGACGCTCCAGACCGTCGACATGGAGGCGCCGTACCTGAAGTGCCACATGAAGACGGGCGAGATGTACGTCCTCTCGGCGTGGAAGATCGACGAGGCCACACGATCGATCGTCGGCTCCGGCGAGCTGCACGGCACCGACCGACGCGTCGAGTCGGCTCGCTCGTATCGCGTGCCGTTCGCCGATGTCGCGCTGTTCGAGACCAACACCATCGTTACGTCGCCGGCGGTCGCGGGGCTCGCGGTGATCGCCGGACTCTCCGCCGTCGTCACCACCGCGTGCATCATCGAGCCGAAGAACTGCTTCGGTTCGTGCCCCACGTTCTACGCGCCCGACGATCACGGCGGTCGCCCCGTGCTCCAGGCCGAGGGCTTCTCCGACGCCATCTCGCCCGCGCTCGAGAGCAACGACATCGACTCGCTGTGGCGCACCACGGGTCGCCCGGGTCCGTTCACCCTGACGATGACGAACGAAGCGTACGAGACGCACGTCGTCAAAGCCGCCGACCTTCTCGCGGTGCCGAGGCCACCGGGTGGTCGCGTGCTCGCCGATGGCACCGACCTGTGGAGCGCATCGCGCGTATCGCAACCCACCGCGTGCACCGCGCCCGAAGGCGATTGCCTCGCGCAGGTGAAGCTCGTCGACACCGACGAGCGCTCGAGCCTCACCGACGAGAACGATCTCGCCGCGCGCGAGACGATCGAGCTCGCGTTTCCGCCGGGCAGCGGATCGCAGCAAGCGCTCGTCGTCGCTGCGCGCCAGTCGCTCGTGACGACGTTCCTCCTGTATCAAGGCCTCGCGTACCTCGGCACCACCGCGACCTCGTGGCTCGCATTGCTCGAGCGCGGTGACACGTCCGCGCGCAAAGGTGGCCGCGTGCTCCAGAAGCTCGGCCAGATCGATGTCCAGATCCTGCGTGACGGCGAGTGGCACACCGTCGGCGATATCTACGAGACGGGACCGATCGCCACCGACGTGCACCTCGTGATGTTGCCGCCCGGCGATGCGGGCGAGCGTGTGCGTCTGTCACTGCCGCGGGGCGGGTGGCGCATCGACTCGATCGCCCTCGCGACGATCACGGGCAAGGCCACGCCGATTCGCCTCGCGCCGCAAACCATCAGCGGCACCATCTCGCCACATTACAACGCGGGCCGCACGCCAGCGACGACGTTCCCCGTCGTTACGATGCCCGGCGATCGGTACGAGTTTGGCTACACGTTGCCGCCGCAGCCCGCGGGCACCGAGTACGAGCTCTTCCTCGATAGCCGCGGCTACTACCTCGAGTGGATGCGCAAGGAGTGGCTGAAGGAAGAGAACCCCATCGCCGCGCTCCGCATGTTCGTCACGCCGGAGCAGATGCTCAAAGAGCTGGCTCCCGCGTACAAGAAGCTCGAACCGAAGGCCGAAGAGCTGTTCTGGAGGAGCCGTTATGCGCACCCGTGAGCTCGTCGCCGCTCTCGCGCTCGCCACGTTCGCGACCGCGTGCGTCTCCAATCCCGATCCACGCCAACCCACGATCCAGAAGATGCAGACCGAGGGCGTCGGCGGGTGGATCGTCGCCACCTCGACCGCGGGATGGCAGGTGCAAGGCGAGCTGATCTCGATCACGCGCGAGTACGTGCACATCCTGCGCGTCGGACAGCCGGGCGCCGCGCTCGTCTACGTGCGCACCGCGGATGTCGCGAAGGCGAGCGTGTACACGTACGAGTACGAAGGCGGCCTCGGCGTGTTCGGCCTCCTCGGTACGCTGTCCACGATCAGCCACGGCTTCTTCCTCGCGCTCACGGCGCCCGTGTGGATCATCTCGACGGCGATCGCGGTCGCCGCCGAGTCTGCCCACGTCGAGCTCGAGTATCCCGAGGACAACTCGCTCGAGGAGCTGTCGCGATGGGCGCGCTTCCCGCAGGGGATTCCGCCGAACATCGACGAGGAAGCGTTGCTCGTGCCACGCGCATCGCGGCGCCAACGGCCGCCGGTGATCCCGCCGCCGCTGAACACGGCGCCGACAACCACGCCGCCGCCGATCACGTCGCCGATCACGCCGCCGAGCGAGACACCGTCGCAACCTTCGCCGACGAACCCCGCGGCGATGTTCACGCAGGCCAAAGCAGCGGCCGCTCGCAACGACTGCGCGCTCGTTCTCGAGCTGTCCGGTGCCGTGCAGCTCGCCGATCAGCCGTACTGGGACAACGTGTTCACCAAGGACGTTCAGATCCGCGCCTGCTTGAACCTCAAGTAGGCGCGCGCGCTGCGAGATCGAGCTTGTAGAAGTCGCGCATCACCGCGTACAGCGCGGGCAGCTCCTTGGCGATGCGCGCAGGTCGCTCGAAGAACATCTCGCTCGCCACGGCGAAGAACTCGGCTTCGTTGGTCGTCGCGTAGTCGCGCAGCACGTTCTCCGTGCGGTCCTTGTGCGCGAGGTACGCTTCGCTGCACGCACGCGCCCACGCGCGCCGCTGCTCCGCCGTGTCGAGCGGAGGCGTTCCATCGGCCTCTCCATCGAGGAAATCGATCTTGTGCGCGACCTCGTGGATCACGAGGTTGCGGCCGTCGCGATGATCGCGCGCGCCCTCCAGCACCGAGTCCCACGCGAGGACCATGGGCCCGCCCATGTGCGCGAGGCCGAGCACGTCCGTGCCTTCGCCCACGATGCGCGGGCGCCCGTCGAAGAAGCCCGCTTGTCGATCGGGCAGCACCACGCCGCTCGGATAGACGAGGATCGATTCCACCTCCGTCAGCAGATCGTGATCGCGCCCGAGGATCACGAGGCACGCGCTCCCCGCGATCGTGACCTGCATCTCCTCGGTGAGCTCGAGTCCGCCGCAGCCCTCCCAGTGCTTCTCCGCGATGAACACCTGCACGAGGTCGCGCAGGCGCTTCTGCTCCGTCTCGTCGAGGAGCGCGTAGGCCTTCACGTTCGTCTCGAGGTACTCGCGCCACGCAGCCGGAAACTCCTTCTCGAGAAGTCGCGCGCGACGCCGCTCGGTCAACCAGCGAAACAGCATGCGATCGAATACCATGTCGCCGATGCAGATCGTCAGCACCGTCGTGGGTCGCCCGCTCGACGAGTGCTGGCGCGTGTTCACCGATCCGGAGCACATGACCGCGTGGGTGCCCGGCCTCCGCGCAGCGCTCGTGATCGAGAGCGGTGCCAACGGATTGCCGCGCGAGATCCAGTTCGAGTTCGCCGCGGATCTCCTCTACTCGCTCGATTACACGTACGACGTCGTCGAGCATGTCGTGCGGTGGCAGCCTCGGCCTGGCGAGACGGGCGCCGTGCGCGGCTTCGCGCGCTTCACCGCTGTCGACGGTGGCACCGAGGTGACGTACGCGCTCGAGCACGAAGCAGGACGCAAAGCTGCGGAGCGTGCCATCGACAACCCGCGCGTCCTCGTCGAGGCGTTCGCGCGCTTGATGCACGAGCGATGAAGCTCGATCCGCGGAACGACCTTGCCCGTGATGTGACGTGGTCCTGCGCGGCCCGACCGGCTCGCGATCGCAGCGCACCGATGGTTGGGCCCACGTGGGCACTCGCGGCATGCGCGACCGATCCGCGGATCGTGGCGTGGATGATGTCGCGCTTCTGCGGAACGACCTTGCCAGTGATGTGACGGCTCGATAGCTCTCGAACGCGAACGTTAGGGCTGTTGTTGCTTGGCAGGATCGTTTGCGCGGTTGTGACGTGGTCCTGCGCGGCCCGACCGGCTCGCGATCGCAGCGCACCGAGTGTTGGGCCCACGTGGGCACTCGCAGCACTGCGCGACTAATCCGCGGATCGTGGCGTGGGATGTCGCGCCTCTGCGGAAGGACCTTGCCCGTGATGTTACGTGGTCCTGCGCGGCCCGACCGGCTCGCGATCGCAGCGCACCGATGGTTGGGCCCACGTGGGCACTCGCGGCACGCGCGACCGATCCGCGGATCGTGGCGTGGGTGATGTCGCGCCTCCGCGGAACAACCTTTCCCGGTGATGTGACGTCTCGATAGCTCTCGAACGCGAACGTTCGGGCTGTTGTTGCTTGGCAGGATCGTTTGCGCGGTTGTGACGTGGTCCTGCGCGGCCCAACCGGCTCGCGATCGCAGCGCACCGATGGTTGGGCCCACGTGGGCACTCGCGGCACTGCGCGACCGATCCGCGGATCGTGGCGTGGATGATGTCGCGCTTCTGCGGAACGACCTTGCCCGTGACGTGACGTCTCGATAGCTCTCGAACGCGAACG
>JAEYYV010000313.1 GCA_023428295.1 Pseudomonadota bacterium | reverse complement strand
CCGGACCGCAACCTCACCGGCGCCGTCCACGTCGTGCCGACGGAGACGCAGCTTCGCGCCATGCAGTCCTATCGGCCGATCGAACGGCTCGGCGTGCTCTACACCGCTTCCGAGCAGAACTCCGTCTCGATCGTCGAGGAACTGCGCGGGCTGCAGGGGACGATGGGCTTCGGGCTGGTCGAACGGCAGTTCCGGGTCGATGGCGAAGGGCGTCCGTCGCCCGACGGCATCGAGGAACTGGTCGCCGAGATCGCAGCCGAGGGCGCTAACTGGCTCTACCTTCTGCCGGACACTTTCCTGGGCACGCAATACGACCGCGTCTCGCCGGCCGCGCTGGCCGCACGGCTGCCGACCTTCGGGGCGGCAGAGCTGGCGATCAGGCAGGGCGGGGCGCTGGTCGCGCTGATCAGCCGCTACTATTCGGTCGGCCAGCTGGCGGCATCGAAGGCGGTGAAGATCCTGAGGAAGGAAGTGCCGGTCCGGCAGATACCGATCGAGACGCTGAAGCGCTTTTCGCTCATTATTAACATGCCGGTGGCAAAGCAGCTGGAACTGTATCCGCCGATCGACATGCTGAACTACGCCGAGGTCCTGACAGGCTGAACGGCGTTCGTGGGACGGGGCCTAGATGGTCGATAGCGAGACCTTGATCGCCGGCCCGGTTTCCTTCGCCGGCCTCGGAACGCGCGACCTGGACACGGTCTTCGCGCTGCACCGGGCCGCGATCGACGCGGTCGGCCGGCCGGACCTGATCAAGCCGGAATCGCTGGATTTCTTCCAGCGCATCCTGTCGGGCGGCGGCCGGATCATCGGCGCCTTCGGAGAGCACGGCCTCGTCGGCTACGGCGTTCTGCAGCTCGACCTGCCGCCGTCGGAGGACGCGCGCCTACAGCTCGGCCTCAGCTCCCCTGACCGCCTCGCCAAGCTGGCGGGAGCCTCCGTCCTGCCGCACGCCTGGGGGGAGGGCATCCACGACGCCCTCATCCGCCTCCGGGTGGAGGAGGCGCAGCGGCTCGCGCTCGGGCATCTGTACGCCACGGCGGCGCCTGGAAACGCCCGGAGCTGGCAAAACCTGCTCGACGCCGGTTTCATGGTGCGCGGCCTGATCCAGAAATACGGCGGCCATCTTCGTTACCTGCTCTACCGCGACCTGGCGTCGGACGCGGAGACGACTGGGCAGGGCGTCTGGTGCGGCGCGGACGAGATCGAACGCCAGCTCGCCCTGGCGGCCGCGGGCTGGTCCGGCGTGCGCTGGCGCAAGCGCCAGGATGGCACGCGGGAACTCTGGTACCGGGCGCCGGCGTGAGCGGCCTGCCTTCTCCAGCCATGCCCTTGCTGCTGGCCCCGTCGCTGCCCGACACCGCGCCGTCGCTGCGGATCGACCTCGCCGCGATCCGCTCCAACTACCTGTCGATGCGACGACGCTACCAGGGGCGGGTGCTCTCGGCCGTCGTCAAGTCGAACGCCTATGGGGTCGGCCTCGATCCGGTCGTGCGCCTGCTGACCGAGACAGGCTGTCGCGATTTCTGGGCCGGCGATCTCGAGGAGGCCCTGCGCGTTCGTGCGCTGGCGCCGGACGCGACCGTCCATGCGCTGATGGGGCTGGGCGGTGCCCATGTCCGCGATTTCGAGGCCGCCGGCGTGGTGCCGGCGCTGGCGACACTGGCCGAGGTGGAGCACTGCGCCCGCCAGGGCATGATCGGCCGGCGCCGAGTGCCGGTCGCTATCCAAGTGGATACCGGGCTCGGGCGTCTCGGTCTGTGCGAGGAGGAGCTATCGGTCCTCGCGGCCCACGGCGGCATGTTCGATCATCTCGACGTCCGCCTCTGGCTGACGCACCTCGCCGCCTACAACCTGCCCGGCGATCCGGAGAACGCCGAACAGCGAAGCCGGCTGCTGGAGTGGCTGCGGCCGCTGCCGCGCGCGCCGATCAGCCTTGCGGCGTCGGCGGGTGTCTACATGACGAAAGCCTGGCATTTCGACGTGGCGCGCGTCGGCAGCGGACTGTTCGGCGTGCAGACCTCGGCGCTTTGGCAGGATGGCCTTGTCCCCTGCTACGAACTCACGGCGCCGATCGTCAGGGTGGCGGAATATCCGGCCGGCAGGCGGCTCGGCTATCGCGGCGTCACCGTGCTGGATCGCCCGTCCCGCGTCGCGACGGTGGCGATCGGCTACGCCAACGGGCTGCCGCAGCGCTTCGCCGAGATTGGCACGGTCCATATCGGCGGCTTCGCGGTGCGGCCCGTGGGCGGCATCGCCATGAACCTGACGATGCTCGACGTGACGGATGTTCCTCCCGCAGCGCTCGCCGAGGGGGCGAAGGCGGTGGTCTTCAGCGCCGAGCATCCGCTGGAGCCGGTGGCGGAACGGCTCGGCTGCGCGCCGAACGTCCTGCTCACGCAGATCGGTGCGGGCACGCGCAAGCGGTACGTCGGGGGGTGATCGGGCGGGGGTGGTCGGCTGTGGCCGACGGCATTGAGTCTTGATCGCCTACACCAGATGCCGCTGGCATTGCACGGGCGGCGACC
>JAEYYV010000258.1 GCA_023428295.1 Pseudomonadota bacterium | reverse complement strand
TCTTGGGCCACAGCGCGAGGATGTCGGCGCCCTTGCTGCTGTCCTCGTGTTGCACGGCGGAGAACAGCACGCCCGGCTTCAGCACGGATTTGTACGCGGGATCGATCCGGAAATCGGCCCACGTCTCGTCGTACGTCCGGACACCCATCTTGTCGCAGACGAGCTCGTAGTCGAGCGTGCCGTCGCGGTTGATGCGCGTGATCCGGTTCGTGCGATGGCTCTGCACGCACTCCTTGCGCTTCACGAGGAGCTTCTCGAGCGCGACGACGAGTACGCCATCCGTCTCCTTGACCGTCTTCACGGCGCCACCGGCGCTGCCGAGCGAGCCGTGGCCGCGCGAGAACGGATGGTTCCACGACGTGGAGTAGTTGATCTTCGCGTTCATGTCGTCGAGGACGATCGGCGTCCTCGTGATCTCGGTGAACGCACCCGCGCGTGGCCCGCGTTGGCCGGGGATGTTGTCGAGGAAGTACGACAGGAACTCGGCCGAGCCGCGCTGTCCGTGACAGATGATGTACGGCCCCGCGACGAACGCGAGCTCGGGGATGTCCAGCATCTTGGCGCCGACGGCCTTGGCTACGCCCGCGTACGGATCCATCCGAATGTCTTTGGCGTCGGCGAACAGCTTCGCCGGCACCTTCGCCGTCACCGTGGCGTGGAGCGCTTTCTCGGTCGCCGCCGCGCAGCCCTCGAACGCTTTACGGGATCGCGAGAACTGGAACGTGTCCATCGTGAGCGCGAGCGCGAGGAGATCCTGTTGTGAGGCGAACGTCGCCTTCCACGCCGCGCGGCCCTTCTTCGCGGCGTCCCACAGCTTCTTGTAGGCCGCGTCCTTCGCGTAGATCTGCTCGACGGCCTTGCGGTGCTCGGCGAGCTTTGCCGGCAGCTCGTACGCCTGGAGGCGCAGCCGCATCTTCTGCTCGGGCTTGTGAGCGGTGTCGCTGCGAAGCTGCGTCGAGAACTTCGCGGCGTCGAACACGTCGATGTCACCCTGACAGATGGCGAACCGAACCGCGTCGCCCTCGTCGGGCGAGCTCGGCGAGTGCGTGCACGCCTCGATGTAGCCGAGCCTGCCGACCTCGGTGAGGTTCGACTCGAGCATGTCCGCCAGGTAGACGTAGTTCTCGAACGGGGCGCCGTTGTCCGAGAAGCCGACGCGGATCGCGACGTACTGATCGATCGGCGTCAGCTTCGCGAGGTCCTTCGTCGACAGGGCGGGGTCCGACGGTCGCCCGTCGACGTTCGCGAACGCGACCGCGTCGGCCCAGTCGCTGTCGTTCATGCCGAGCTTCTTGCCCCAGGCTTGCCGAGACTTCTCGATCGCCGCCTTGTTCGCGGTGGCCTCCGCCGTGGGCTTGCACGTCGCCATCGCGAGCGTGGAGATGACGCGCTCGACGTCCTGCGACGACAGATCCTTCAGCTCGTAATTGGCGCTCGATGCGCTCTTGCACCAGTCCGGACCCGCAGCGGACGCAGCGCCTTCGTGGCCGAGCCACACGAGCAAACAAACAGCAACGAACTTCTTCACGAGACCTCCATGCGCTCGCCGTCGTGCAGCTGGTGTGCCCTCGTGCCCGCGAATGGAGTCGCGTAGTTGACCGGGGGCGACGCTGTGATTGCCTGGGCCAATCGACTAGGCAGTCGACACGCTCCGGACCTCCACGGCTGGAGGCGAGATCGGCAGGGGCCTCAGCCTCACGTCCACCTTGCCGAGCTGGTTCGCTCGCCCAAAACCGACTGTCATTACGGGCAGGTTGGCTTGACGCGTAAGAGCGCGCCTCGCTAGGTTCCAAACTATGACCAAGCCCAAGGCAGGTGGGGAACAGCCGGTGGAAATCCCGGACACGCTCCCCATCCTTCCGCTCCGCAACTCGGTGTTGTTTCCGGGGGCGATTATTCCGATCGACGTCGGCCGTCGTAAGAGCGTTCGTCTCGTCGAAGACGCGATCGCGAAAGAGCGTCCCGTCATCGGGATCCTGACCCAGAAGGACGCACGAACGGAGGATCCGGGCAGCGGCGACCTCTACATGATTGGATGTGCTGCGCGCATCCTGAAGGTCATCAAGCTCGCGAAGGACAACTTCAGCGTCATCCTGCAAGGCGTCTCGCGCTTCGAGGTGTCCACCTTCGACGGCGCGGAGCCGTTCCTCGCGGCGAAGGTGCGCAGCGTTCCCGATCCGACGTCGAGCGATGTCGAGCTCGACGCGCTCGTGATGAACCTGAAGGACATCGCCAAGCGCGTCGTGAAGCTCATGCCCGAGCTGCCCAAGGAAGCGGGCGCGCTCGTCGACAGCGTCACCGAAGCGGGGCACCTCGCGGACCTCATCACGAGTCACCTCGAGCTCGAGGTCGGCGAGAAGCAGGACGTCCTCGAGACGTTCGATCTCAAGACCCGCGTTCGCAAGGTCCTCCAGTTCCTCTCGCGCCAGCTCGAAGTGCTCAAGGTTCGCGAGCGCATCAACACGCAGGTGCAAGAGGAGATGGGCCGCAACCAGCGCGAGTACGTGCTGCGTCAGCAGCTCAAGGCCATCAAGGAAGAGCTCGGCGAGCTCGATGATGGCGGCGGTGACCTCGACGAGTTCGGCGAGAAGATCACGAAGGCCAAGATGCCCGAGGAGGCAGAGAAGGTTGCCAAGAAGCAGCTGGATCGCCTGAAGGGCATGCAGCCGTCGAGCGCGGAGTACACCGTCACGCGCACGTACCTCGAGTGGCTCGTCGAGCTCCCGTGGTCGGTCTCCACCGAAGATCACATCGAGCTCTCCGAAGTTCGTCGTTGCCTCGACGAGGATCACTACGACCTCGACAAGGTGAAGAAGCGCATCGTCGAGTACATGGCCGTGCGCAAGCTGAAGAACGACAAGAAGGGACCGATCCTGTGTCTGGCGGGTCCCCCCGGCGTCGGGAAGACGTCGCTCGGTCGGTCGGTCGCTCGCGCGATCGGCCGCAAGTTCGGCCGCATCTCGCTCGGTGGCGTGCGAGACGAGGCCGAGATCCGCGGTCACCGGCGCACGTACGTCGGATCGCTGCCGGGCCGCATCATCCAGGGCATCAAGAAAGCGGGCACGAACAACCCGGTCTTCGTCCTCGACGAGATCGACAAGCTCGGCCACGACTTCCGTGGTGACCCCGCGTCCGCGCTCCTCGAGGTCCTCGACCCCGAGCAGAACTCCACGTTCTCGGATCACTACCTCGAGGTGACGTTCGATCTCTCGAAGGTGCTGTTCATCGCCACGGCGAACCAGCTCGATCCGATTCCGTGGGCGCTTCGCGATCGTCTCGAGATCATCGAGCTCGCGGGCTACACGCGTCAGGACAAGAAGAACATCGCGCGCAAGTTCCTCGTGCCCAAGCAGCTCGAGGATCACGGCCTCACCGAGGAGCGTGCGGAGATGACCGACGACGCGATCTTCGAGATCGTGGACTCGTACACGCGCGAAGCTGGCGTTCGTAACCTCGAGCGCGAGATCGGTAGCGTGTTCCGCGCGGTCGCCGTCAAGGTGGCCGAGGGCCAAGCCAAGGACCACGAGGTCCTCACGCCGGCCGAGGTCGAGGAGTTCTTGGGTCCCAAGAAGTTCGTCAGCGAAGTCGCGGAGCGCACGGCCGAGCCGGGCGTCGCCACGGGGCTCGCGTGGACGGCCGTCGGCGGCGACATCTTGTTCATCGAGGCATCGCAGATGCCCGGTAAGGGCAAGTTGACGCTGACCGGTCAGCTCGGCGACGTCATGAAGGAGTCGGTCACGGCCGCGCTCTCGTTCGTGCGTGGTCGCGCCGCGGCGCTCGGGCTCGACCCGGGCAACTTCCTCGAGAACAAGGACCTCCACGTCCACGTGCCCGCGGGCGCGGTTCCCAAGGATGGGCCGTCGGCAGGCATCACGATGTACACGGCGCTCGTGTCGCTGTTCACGGGCGTGCCCGTGCGGCCCGACGTCGCGATGACCGGCGAGATCACGCTGCGCGGAAACGTGCTGCAGATCGGCGGCGTGAAGGAGAAGCTCCTCGCCGCGCACCGCGCCGGTATCAAGCGCGTGATCATCCCCGACCGCAACGTGAAGGATCTGATCGACGTCCCCGAGGAAGTGAAGAAGGAGATGGAGATCCACAGCGTGAAGCGCATGGACGAGGTCCTCGCGCTCGCGCTCAAGGATCCGCCTCCGTCCATCACGGACCTCGCGCGCGCTGCGCAAGCCGAAAATCAGGCCACGGTCTGACGTATGATCGAGGCGTGCGAGCGATCGCATTCCTCGACGTGACGGCGCTGTCCCGACCCTTCGCCAAGGGGTCGGGACGTTCGTCGTTGTGGGGGCATCGGGTGAGGAAGGACGGCCGCGATGAACGACGCCTATCGCAGTTCCACCAACACGTGCCCGTCGTGCGCAGCGCCGTTACGCGCGTTCGCGAAGCGCCTCGTGTGCGATCAGTGCGAGGGCATGATGCTCGCCGTCGCGGACTTCACGTCGGCGTGCGAGGACGTCGCGGCAGGGAAGCCCTTCGCGCTCTCGTTTCGCGACGACCAATCGACCCAGACGCCGTGTCCGCGGTGCGGTGGGTCGCTCGTGGCGTGCAAGATCACGCTCGACAAGACGGAGCTGAGGCTGCCGTTCTTGCGGTGCGAGACGGATGGTCTCTGGTGCGGACCCAACGTGCTCACGGGCGTGTTCGCCATCGTCGGTCGCCGATGGGCGTCGTCGCACGGCGTCGCGACGCGCGGCGCGGGTGGGCGCAAAGGAAACGATGGTCTCCCGGTCCCACAACATCGACCGGCCAGCGCGGGGCTCGCGATCAGCGCGTGGCGCCATCGGCCTCGCAAGCGGCCTCGAACCGCGATGCCGGTCGACACGTATCGCGATCACGATCTCGCGTGCCCCGCGTGTCCGGCACAGGACGCGCGCGCGCTTCGCTTCGCCGGTGACCGGTGGAGCTGTAACGGCTGCCGCGGCGCGTTCGTCGAGCGAGGCGCGCTCGAGGCGCTCGTCGAGGAGATGGCGAGTCAGCCGTACGAGCTCGCGGCACCGACGGGGGAGGCCGGACCGCGTGCGTGTCCCGTGTGCAGCGAGGCGATGATCGTCGAGACGCTCGGTGCGTCGACCACGATCGATCGCTGCGCGAAGCACGGCCTCTGGTTCGACGAGCACGAGCTGCAGACCGCGCTCGTGGAGATCGGGATTCCGGAGAAGACCGGCCTCGTCGGTTGGCTGAAGCGACTGTTCTAGACGACACGGGGGCGGAGAAGAGACTCCGATCGCTCTCCGTGAATCTCGCTCCGAGAGCGCCGTCGGGCGTATCCCCGAGGCGATCCTGGGCGAAGGAGCAGGTTCGATCCTGACCGTTAGAAGTGCGGGGGCGAGGCTTGACGGGCAGATGCGGTCTACTTAGGTTGCCCAGCACACAATCCTGCTGAGGAAAAAGACGTCATGGGCAAGATCATCGGTATCGACCTGGGCACGACCAACTCCGTGGTTGCGATCATGGAAGGCAAGGAGCCCAAGGTCATCCCCAACGAGGAAGGCGCACGCCTGACCCCCTCGGTGGTCGCCTTCGACGAGAAGGGCGAGGTCCTCGTTGGACAGATCGCCCGTCGTCAGGCCATCACCAACCCGGAGAACACCGTGTTCTCCAGCAAGCGCTTCATGGGTCGGAAGTACTCCGACTCCATCGTCCAAGAGGAATCGAAGCGCGTTCCCTTCAAGGTCGTCGCGGCCGGCAACGGTGACGCGGGGATCGAGATCCGCGGCAAGCGCTACTCGCCGCCAGAGATCGGTGCGCGCGTGCTGATGAAGCTCAAGCGCGCCGCCGAGGAGTACCTGGGCGAGACGGTGACCGAAGCGGTCGTGACCGTCCCGGCGTACTTCAACGATAGCCAGCGCCAGGCGACCAAGGATGCCGGCAAGATCGCCGGCCTCGACGTCAAGCGCATCATCAACGAGCCCACCGCGGCTGCGCTCGCCTATGGTCTGGACAAGACCAAAGAGCAGCTCATCGCCGTGTTCGACATGGGCGGCGGTACGTTCGATATCTCGGTCCTCGAGGTCGGTGACAAGGTCGTCGAGGTCGTCTCGACGAACGGCGACACGCACCTCGGTGGTGACGACATCGACAACCGCCTGATGGATTGGCTCGTCGCGGAGTTCAAGAAGGACACCGGCATCGACGTGGCCAAGGACAAGATGGTTCTCCAGCGCCTCAAGGAAGCGGCGGAGAAGGCCAAGATCGAGCTGTCGAGCGTGCAGGAGACGGAGGTCAACCTCCCGTACCTCACCGCCGACGCGACCGGTCCCAAGCACCTCTTGAAGAAGCTCTCGCGCTCGCAGTTCGAGCGCATGATCGAGGACATCGTTGCCCGCGCCATGGAGCCCTGCAAGAAGGCGCTCTCGGACGCCGGCAAGAAGGTCGAGGACATCCACGAGGTCGTGCTCGTCGGTGGCTCGACGCGCATCCCGATGGTTCAGGCGAAGGTCAAGGAGTTCTTCAAGCGCGAGCCGAACCGCAGCGTGAACCCGGACGAGGTCGTTGCTCTCGGTGCAGCGGTCCAGGGCGGCGTCCTCTCGGGCGACGTCAAGGACATCCTCCTCCTCGACGTCACGCCGCTCTCGCTCGCGATCGAGACGCTCGGTGGTGTGGCGACCGTGCAGGTCCCGCGCAACACGACCATCCCGACGCGCAAGACGGAGACGTTCTCCACGGCAGCGGACAACCAGAGCTCGGTCGAGGTTCACGTCACGCAGGGCGAGCGCCCGATGGCGAAGGACAACAAGACCCTCGGCAAGTTCCAGCTGACCGGCATCCCGCCGGCCCCGCGTGGTGTTCCGCAGATCGAAGTGACGTTCGACATCGACGCGAACGGCATCCTCAACGTGTCGGCCAAGGACAAGGCGACCGGTGCGGAGCGCACGATCCGCATCGAGGCATCGAGCGGTCTGTCGGACGCGGACATCAAGCGCGCCGTCGAGGACGCCGAGAAGAACGAAGAAGCGGACAAGCAGCGCAAGGAGACCATCGAGGCTCGTAACCAGCTCGACACGCTGCTCTACGGAACGCAGAAGCTCGTGAAGGAGAACGAGGGCAAGATCCCCGACACGGAGAAGCTGATGATCGAGGAGGCCATCAAGGAGGCCGAGTCGGTGCTCGAGAAGAACCGTGACAACGGTGATGCAGGCCAGCTCCGCACGGCGTACGAGAACCTCCAGGCGGCGGCGCACAAGCTCGCCGAGGCGATGTACAAGCAGTCCGGTGGTGGCGACGGTGAAGCGCCTCCGTCGGATGACGGACAGCCGCCGAAGGACGATGTCATCGACGCCGAGTTCGAAGACAAGACCTGATCGCATGTTGATGTGACAGACGCAGCGGGCTCGCCGAAAGGCGGGCCCGACGTCGTTTCGGCGCCGCGATCGTTTCGGCGTAGAATCGCTGCCATGTGGCGAATGGCGTTGGTCGTTCTCGCGGCGTGCGGGGACAACCTCCGGCCGTTCGAGAGTGGCTCGCGCCTCGAGGCGATCCTCGAGGTCGGAGGCGCTGATGCGGTCGCGATCGCGTACTACCGCGACACGGAGCGCAGCGTGGACTGCGAGTTCCAGCGCGACGCCGAGAATCGCTGGCGCTGCATGCCGCGCGCACGCGTGGAGCTCGCGGGATATGCGGACGACGCGTGCACCGCGCCGGTGTACGAGTGCCGCGACTGCGATGCGCACGCGGCGGTGATCGAGTCGATGGGGTGCGGCGGCACGATCGCGAGGCCGGTCGCGCTGACCGAATCGATGCGGCCGTTCTTCGTCCGCGCCAACGAGCTGTGTCTTCACGCGGAGTATCCGCCGGGCGACTACTACACGATCGAGAGCCAACCAGCGGAGCTCTACGTCGGTGCGACGTTCGAAGATCACCTCGTGACGTACCAGCTCGGGACGCGCACGCTCGTGGCCGACGACGGGGCGCGCGAGATGTTTCACCACGCGTACGAGCGAATCGGCGCGCGTGATTGCTCGTTCTTCGGCGGCGTCGCGGGGCCGTGCCTGCCGGGGACGTCGGGATCGATCGAGCTCGGACGGTCGTTCTTCTTCGCGGATGCGACGTGCTCGTCGCGTGCGGCGTATAGCGTGAAGCCCGTCGACCCGCGGACGTGTCCGCCACCCACGCATGCTCGCTTCGAAGGAGCGGTGCACCGGCTGACGGCGATCGGAGACCGCGCGTTCGAGCGCGACCCCACCGACTCGAGCTGCGCCCCGACCCAGAGCAGCGAGCTCGCCTTCTTCGCGATCGGCGGCGTGGACGAGTCGCTGCCCGACGCAGAGGTGATCGCGCTCGGCAGCGGCGACGCGCAGCCGGTGTACTACGCGGCCGAGGGAATGCCGATCGCGTACGCACACCGGTGGGTCTCGGCCGCGGACAAGACGGCGTGCACGCCGTTGCCGACGATCCACGGACGGCGGTGCATCGGGCGCTCGCGCTCGGTGTTCCCCGCGGACATCCGCTACGCCGACGTGGCGTGCTCGATCGAGCTCGTCCCCAACCCCGAGAGCCACCTCTACGCGCTGCGTTGGGTCGGTGTCACGATCCCGCGAGACGTGACAGAGCGCAGCATCGTCGAGAGCGTACATGCGCTTCGCGCCTACCCCGCGACCGAGATGTACGAGGTGCGCGACGGCTTTTGCCAGCTCGCCGCCGAACCCGCCGTGCTGATGGCGTTCGTCGGCGCGCCGCTCGATCTGCAAACGTTCCCGAGCACCCAGCGTCGCTCGGCCCCGTAACCAAACCTTCGCCAGAACCGCGAGCGTGTGCATACTAGTCCTCTGTGCGTCCGCGAGCTGTACGGCGAACTCTCGGCACCGCGCTCGCCGCGCTGATCGCCGCGTCGGGATGCGTCGAGCTCGGCCTGATCGAGGACGGCACGAGCGTCTCGATGGGCCGGCCCAGTGGAGGCTATCTCGTCGCCGGGCGGCGCTTACCCGATAGCGGCGAGGGCTACACCACGCGCGAGGTGTGGCGCACGCGCGGAGTCCGGTACGGCACGGACGAGCTCGTGGATCTCCTTACCGCCGTCGGACGCCAGCTCGCGAAGACGCCGGGCGAGAAGCTCGTCGTCGCCGATCTCTCGACGAAGAGCGGAGGGCTCGGCGGCCGGCGCTGGCATCGCTCGCATCAGAGCGGTCGCGATGTCGATCTCGTGTTCTTCATGCGCGACGCAGAGGGCAAGCCGATGGAAGCGGACGCGATGCGCGTGTTCGATGCGCAGGGCGTGGCCAAAGATGGCAGCGGCGTCACCATCGATATCCCGCGCACGTGGGAGCTCGTTCGCGCGCTGATCACCGCGCGTGAAGCGATCGTGCAGTGGGTGTTCGTGTACGAGCCGATCGCGCAGAAGCTCCTCGAGCACGCGATCGTCAAGGGCGAGCCCGAGATGCTCATCGCGCGCGCGCGTCTCGTGATGAAGCAGCCAAACGACAGCGCGCGCCACGACGATCACCTGCACGTGCGCGTGTACTGCACGCCGCGCGATCGCGGATACGGCTGCGTCGATATCGGACCGATGGAGCCTCTCGTCGAGCGCCTCGCGGAGAGTCAGACAACGACGCGCAGCGAGTTGCCCGCGCTGATCACGGAAGTGGCAGCGGGTGCCGCGAGCATGGCCGCGACGGAAGTCCTGATCGGGCGCTGATCAGGACGGGCAGGGGCCGACCGGGTTGATCTTCGACGCGGACCCGACGCCTGCATCGATCGTCGTCGCATCCGTGGGCGCACCACCATCGGTCGTGGGTTGAGGCGCGACCGACGCGTCGGGCTCGATCGTTTGCTCTTCGTCAGACGTGAGTGGGCGCAGCGTGCGCAGCGCTTGCTCGAACGGCCGCACGTGCGCGGCGCGCGCGTCGTTGGTCGGTGACGAGAGCACGAGCGTGACTATGCGATCACCGCCGACGGCGACCGCTTGGCGAAGGAAGCGTTTGCCGTCGTCATACTCGAACCACACCGCCGGAAGCCCTGCCGCCTCGTTGTCCTTGGGACCCGCCTGCACGGGGCCGACCTGCATGCGTTGCGTTTGTAGCCGCGCACGAAGCGCGCACGCGTACTTGCTCGACAAGCCGTCGGGGCTCGTGCGGCACGCGATCGGCCACGAGCAATATTGCTCGCGCGTGAAGGCCTCTGCCGTCAGCACGATCTGGCCGGGCGGTTGGCTGCGCAGCATCCAGAGAAGCAGGCCGGGATAGCTCGGCTGATCTGTCGCGCGCCATCCGCGCGGCACCACCATGCGCAGCCGATTCGCGCGCGAGGTGAACACGCTGTTCTCGAGCTCCGCGTGCGCATCGTCGACGACGACGATCACCGCGCCGATCACGATCGCGCACAGGAGCGCGACGGCAGACAGCGCGGCGAGGACTCGACTCATTCGCTCGCGAATCTAGCGCGAGAAGACGTCGCGCCTTCGCCGACGCGCGAACGCTCGATCAATCCGGACCTGAACAGAGTCCCAGGCAAAAAGTTGACTGTTGTCGCTGCCGTCTTGTTGACCGATTACATTCAGACGAATATCGTCACGATACCTAAACGGACGCTAGATTCTCCAGCGGCCCACGAAGGTAGACGGCGCAGAGAGAGGGACACGCACGACGAATCGCTGATGTGCTGCTCGAGGGGGCAGCGCACTGGCAGTGCGTGTCTCGTCAGGCCGTCACGACGACTTGCATCGCGAGGGATTCCTTTGTTCCAAGGACAACGAGGCTGGGCAACGCACGCGGGGGAGCTCGGCACGGTCGTGTCGATCCGCGCGCACCGACGCCCGGTGCTCGCGGACATCGCGCAGCGTCGCGATGACGATGCGAGCGACGCGAGCGCGGCCCCGCGACAAGCCCTCCTCAAAGAGGACGAGCTTCGCGCGATCGAAGCTCAGTACCCGGACGGCATCACCGCCGTGCAGATCGTCGACGTCTTCGTCAGCCGCGGCATCAAGTTCTCCGAGGCGAGCTTCCGGAAGTACGTCCAGCAGAACCTCCTGCCGCGCTCCAAGCGCGTCGGCCGGAAGGGCAAGCACCGTGGCTCGCTCGGCGTCTATCCGAGCAAGACGGTCCGGCGCATCAACACCGTCAAGCAGTTGATGGTGAACGGCCACACCATCGAAGAGATCCAGGGACAGTTCCTGCTGTTCACCGATCTCGTCGAGGGCGTCGCCGAGAACCTCGCCGAGCTGTGGACTCGCCTCGCGGCGGATCTGTCGCAGCTCGATCCCAAAGCGAAGCGCGAGTTGGAGAAGCAGCTCGCCGATGCACGCGCCGACGGGGACGACCTCGTCGAGCGCCTGAATGACCTCGCGCGCCGTGTTGCGGCGCCTCGTACCGACAGCCTCCGTCTCGCCGGCGCAGCCGAGGGCGCCGAAGACCTGCTTTGAACCGCCAGCACCAAGGAGATCCGATGAGCGATGACATGAACGACGACGACGAGCTCGACGAGACCCTCGACGAGGGTGAGGACTTCGAGGACGGTGACGAGGGCGAGGGCGAGGAGCTCTCGGACGCGGAGGGCATCAGCCCGTCCGACGACGCGCCGGAGGTGAGCCGCAAGATCCGCCGGCGCCGCCGCCGCACGCGTCCGCGCAGCAAGACGATCGCGATGAAGCGCCTCACGCGCGAAGAGCTCCGCGTCGGCGCGCTGATGTATCCGCCGGTCGACATCCCGCGCCCGACCTCGCGCGCGGAGTGCAAAGAGGAGATGCGGCCGTGCCCGTGGGTGGCCTGCAAGCACCACCTCTATCTCGACATCAACCCGGAGACCGGTTCGATCAAGATCAACTTCCCGGACCTCGAGCCGTGGGATCTCAAGCACACCTGTGCGCTCGACGTCGCCGAGCGAGGCGGAATCACGCTCGAAGAAGTCGGCGAGATCATGAACCTCACGCGCGAGCGCATCCGTCAGGTCGAGGTGCGCGGACTTCTGAAGCTGAAGATGGGTTCTCCGTCGCAGGACGAGCTCGGCGCCGACCTGCTCGCCGCGAAGAAGCTCAACGAGAACTGAACGAACAGATCGGCAACTGATCGGTGGTATGCACGCGGCATGATCCGGCGTGCACTGATCTCGGTCTCCGATAAGCGTGGCGTCGTCGAGCTGGCCAAGGTGCTGGCCCAGCATGGCGTCGAGATTCTGTCGACAGGCGGAACCGCCGCGGCGCTCACCGCGGCCGGCGTTCCCGTCAAGCAGGTGTCCGACCACACGGGCGCGCCCGAAATCCTCGACGGGCGCGTGAAGACGTTGCATCCGAAAATTCATGGCGGCTTGCTCGGTCGCGACACGCCCGAGCACCAAGCCGAGATGTCCGCGAACGCGATCACGCCGATCGATCTCGTCGTCGTGAACCTCTATCCGTTCGAGGCGACGATCGCCAAACCGACCACCACGCTCGACGAGGCGATCGAGAACATCGACATCGGTGGTCCCTCGATGCTGCGCTCGGCGGCCAAGAACCACGAGCGCGTCGCGGTCGTCGTCGATCCGGACGATTACACGATCATCGTCGGCGCGTTCACCAAGGGCGAGGACCTGTCCGCCGCGCAGCGCTTCGCTCTCGCCCGCAAAGCGTTCTCGCACACGGCCGCGTACGACGCCGCGATCGCCGCGTATCTCTCGTCGGTCGATGACACCGCCGCGGACACGCGCACGCAAGCGCCGTCACGCCGCGAGTTGCCCGACACGCTGTCCGTGCAGTGGCGCCGCCTGTACGAGCTGCGCTACGGCGAGAACCCGCTCCAAGGCGCGGCGTTCTACGCGGACTCGCGCTCGCCGCTCGGACGCACCGCCTCGACCCGCCCGGCGATCGCGACCGCAGAGGTCCTCGGCGGCAAGCAGCTCTCGTACAACAACATCCTCGATCTCGACGCGGCGCTCGGCCTGTGCCTCGAGTTCTCGGAGCCGGCCGCCGTGGTCGTGAAGCACAACAACCCGTGCGGCGTCGCCACCGACGCGAACGTGGCGACCGCGTACAAGCGCGCGCGAGAGGCCGATGCGACCTCGGCGTTCGGCGGCATCGTCGCGGTCAACCGCGAGGTCGATGCGGAGCTCGCGACCGCGCTCGTCGAGACGTTCCTCGAGTGCGTCGTAGCGCCGGGCTACTCGGCGGCGGCGCGCGACATCCTCGCGAGCAAGAAGAACCTGCGCCTCGTCGCCGCGTCGGGCGATTGGAAGGCCCCGACCGGCGAGCTCGCGTGGTCGATCCGCACGATCGCGGGCGGCGCGCTCGTGCAGAGCGTCGATCACGGCATGGTGGATCTCGCGTCGGCCAAGGTCGCCACGTCGCGCACGCCCACCGAGCAAGAGCGCGCGGACCTCGCGTTCGCGTGGCGCGTGGCAAAGCACGTGAAGTCGAACGCGATCGTGTACGCCAAGGGCGGCGTCACCGTCGCGATCGGCGCGGGCCAGATGTCACGCGTGGACTCGGTGCGCATCTGCGAGCGCAAAGCGGGCGCTGCTCTCCAGGGCGCCGTCGTCGCGTCGGATGCGTTCTTCCCGTTCCGCGATGGTGTGGACGTACTCGCGCAAGCAGGTGCGGTCGCGGTGGTGCAGCCCGGCGGCTCGGTGCGCGACGAGGAAGTCATCGGCGCGGCGAACGAGCACGGCCTCGCGATGCTGTTCACCGGCATGCGCCACTTCCGCCACTGACGCGTCGGGGACGCTTGCGTCGGGCGACGCGGCTGACGTGTCAGCGCCCGGCGGCGGTCTCGATCAGCTGGATCGACTCCGCGGCGGTCGCGTCGATCTCGCCGGTCGCAGCCGCCGGCAGCCCGAGCCCGGCGCCGAGGGCGGAGAGCAGCGTGGTTGTTGTCTTGACCATCCGCGCAGGGTCCCGCTTCATGTCGGTCGCGAGCTTGCGCAGCTCGGTCGCGCGCCGATCGACGCTGCTCGCGACGGCCGAGAGGTAGCGACCGCTGTAGAAGGGATGCACCAGGATCGCGAGGTCGCTGGTGGGCTCGACGTCGCGGAGGTTCCACTCGATCACGCCGAGGCTGCGCTTGTAGCCGGCGGGCGCGATGAACATGACCGCCTCCGTCGGCAGCTCGACACGCATCGTGAGCTCGCCGATGGGGCCGGCCCACGCCGCGCTGGGCGCGAGGCGGTAGTGCAAGAGCCCCAACGCCGACGCCATGGGATTCTTGTCGTCGCGCAGGTGTGTCCGGTAGCTGACCTCGAGCTCGGTCTCGGCACCGCCGGCCAGCTGCAGCGACCAGACCCGGTGCTTGTTCTTGTGCGCTGTGCGAACCCGCTTTCCGCCGACCTTCACCGCGATCTCGGTCTTGCAATCGAGCGCCAGCACGCCGGGCTCGATCCCGCGCTCGCAGGGAACCCCGACCTGCGTCTTGGCGGTCGCGCCGAGATTACGAAGTTGCAACCGCGCGTCGACCCGCGCCTCGCGGCCGATCACGCGGATGGTGAGATCCTCGCGGACCACCGCGATCTCGGCGCTGGTGGTCGGCGCCGGATGCGCCCCCGCAGACATCGGTCGGGGACCGGCGACCGCGACTCCGGTAAAGAGCCCGCTGACCACGAGGGCGATGAGCGCGACCCGCATCATGGCTACTTGTAGATCTTGGCCGTGGCGTTGGAGCCCTGGCGTTGCGCGGCCTGGCGTACCGCGTTCGGATCGTCGCCGCGCGAGGCCCGCTCCCAGTTGCGGATGTGATTGGACGAGCCCTGCTCGAAGCTGGGCGAGAAGCCGTTGTAGGCCCAGGTCGTGTTCAGCTCGGGGAAGATCTCTTGGTACTGTTCGCCGCCCGCGGTGCCGTATTGCTTCTCGAGGGTGTGACACGCCGAGAGCATGAGATCCTCGACGCCTCCACGCGCCTCGGGGAAGTGCTGCATGAGCTGGCCGAGCTGCTGGAAGCTCATGTCGTTTCCGGTCGTGTCGGAGAACACGCTGTCTCCGTAGCTGTGGCCGGAGATGACCAACCGGTCCATGCGCGTCTCGCCCTGTTCGACGCTCTGCAAGGTCTTCACAAAGCCGGCCATCTCATCACGCATGTCGGTCGGCAGACCGCCGGTACGCTCGCCGTCTTCGCCCACCTCGCCGACGAAGAATGTCTGCAGCGAGGCCAACCGGGCCGCCGCCTGCTCCTCGGTCTCGAGCGGTTTTCCGTCGGCATCGGTGCGCAGGGCCCCCACGCCGGACTCCTGCAGGAAGCGAGAGACATCCTTGTCGTTGGACAGATCGAGCGCGGTCTTGCCGTCGGTGCTCATGATCTTGCCTTGCATCTCCGAGTCGGCCCCGTGGCCCTCGATCACGGTGGCGTTCTCCATTCCGTTGAACACCTTGGACTCGGTGGATCGCGCCCGGTCGTTGAGCCCCAGGTACACCACGCCCTCCGGGCCGCCCGGTGTCTCGCGCGCCCGCGGCGCGGTCGCCGGTCCGAAGGTGGGAGCCTGCGCGGGCCCGTCCTCAGCGTAGTGCCCCACCGCCGCCGCGATCGCAGCGGCCGACGCGCCCACCCCCGATTGCGCGGCCGCCGGCTCGTCGCTCTGAAACAGCGACGGCATCCATGACGGCAGCCACGACGATCTCGTGTCCTGCGCACCCTCGGCGCCCAGAAGCGAACCGCCGAACTCCTGAATCCTGTCGAGAAACCCGGGCATACAACCTCTCGAGCATATACGTCTCGAGGGCCTCGGTCCCCCTGAATTTGCGAAGGAGCTCCGTGACGCAGCGGCGGCTCGAACGGCTCGCACACCTCGATCCCGCGGTCAGCGCACGAAGCGCGCGATCACGACCGTGAGGCCGAACGCCGTCGCCGCGACGGCGAGCATCGTCATCGCGATGCCGATGCCCTGCACGGCGTGCAAGAGGCGCTTGCCCGTCGGGCGGCGCATGCCGCGCGCGACGAGATCGAGCTGCTCGGCGGCGTGCATCCACGCGATGGGAGCGAGCGGTGCGATCGCGAGCGCGAGCAGGCCGAGGAGCAGCGT
>JAEYYV010000255.1 GCA_023428295.1 Pseudomonadota bacterium | reverse complement strand
GTCCCCGACGGCTACACGCCGCTCACGGTGAGCGAGCCGCGAACGTGGCTATTGCGCGTCGGCTGGCGCAGACACGGCCTCGTCCCGTGCGCCGAGGTGCCGAGCGCGCGCATGTTCGAGCACTGACCGCAGCGTGGTCGAAGACGCGTTCGCGTTGGCGTTCGCGTTGGCGTTGGCGTTGCGCTGCTCGGCGCGTGCCGGGTGTGCGTCGCGATGCAGTTTGACGTGCGCCTTGTGGTGATACGGCTCGTCGCGGGGCGGCGGATCGCGGGGCGGCGGGTCGCGGGACGCGTGGCGATTCGGCTCGCGAGGTTCCGTCGAGCGGCGACACTGCGCGATGTCGCTGCTCGGCGCGTGCCGAGGTGTGCGTCGCGATGCAGCTCGACGTGCGCCTTGTGGTGATACGGCTCGTCGGGGGGCGGCGGGGCGCGGGACGCGTGGCGATTCGGTTCGCGAGGTTCCGTCTCGGGCGGCGACACTGCGCGATGTCGGTGCTCGGCGCGTGGCGATTCGGTTCGCATGTTCCGTCTCGGGCGGCGACACTGCGCGATGTCGCTGCTCGGCGCGATGTGCGCTCCGCCGTGATCTAACGGAACATGGGTCGACCACGGAAGCTCGCGTTGACGGTCACGGAAGACGAGCGCGCCGAGCTGCTGCAGCTCACGAAACGGTCGCGCGTGAAGCGTGACCTGGCGTTCGCGCGCGGCTGATTCTCGCGTGCGCTGAGTCGGGTGCAGTCTCCAACGCCGAGGTCGCGAGACGCGCGCGAACAACGGGGCAGACTGTCGGAAAGTGGCGCGACCGCTTCATCGCGCGCCGGCTGGAAGGCTTGTATGACGAGCCCCGCGTTGGCGGTCCGCGCACGATCGCCGACGAGCAGGTCGAGGCGCTCATCGTCAAGACCCTCGAGACGACCCCGAAGGCATCGGGCTCAAGCCGCACATCAGCCGCTCGTACAAGATGTCGCCGGATCCGCAGTTCGTCGCAAAGGTGCGTGACGTCGTGGGGCTGTACATGAACCCGCCGCGCAACGCGGTCGCATTTTCCTTCGACTTTTCCTTCGACGAGAAATCGCAGATTCAGGCGCTCCAGCGTGCACAGCCGATCCTGCCGATGGACCTCGGCCAGCCCGAGCGCCAGACCCACAATTACATTCGCCACGGCACGCTTGATCTGTTTGCCGCGCTCAACGTGGCGACGGGTGAGGTCATCGCCCGGTGCAAGCAACAGCATCGGGCCTTGGACTTCGTCGCGTTCCTAAACGAGATCGAAGAGAGCGTCGATCCGGGCCTCGAGATCCACGTCGTCCTCGACAACCTGTCAGCCCACAAGGCGCCGGCGGTTCATCGCTGGTTGCTGCGGCACCCGCGCGTTCAGTTCCACTTCACGCCGATCGCACACGAGCATCCCGCAGCTGCGCACAGCGATTGCCACGTACGTCGAAGCCCGCAACGAGCACGGGAAGCCGTTCAAATGGGCCAAGACCGCCGACGAGATCCTCGAGAAGGTGAAGCGGTTCGGCGTCCGCTAGTTGCTCGAGCCGCTGCCCGAGCCCGCGGGCGGAGCAGCGCTCGCGTACCACGTGGAGGGCACGGTGATCGTGGCCGCGGCTCTTGGCCCGGACACCTTCACGGCCACGCACCGCACGTCGACGAGCGGGCTCGTCGGGGGCGGCATGGCGCACGCGCTGTGCTCGCCGAGGCGGGCGGTCGTGACTTCGGCGGGGCCGTTCATCGCGCCGCGCATGTGGATCGCGAGTGGCTCGCTGGTGCTGATGGCGACCTGATCGAGATCGCGGAGCTGGTCCATGGTCTTGATATCGAGCGCCTTGCGCACGAGGAAGACCATCGCCATTGGCGCGGGCTTGCCGTCCTCGGTCTTGACGTCGATGGTGACGGTGCTCGTGCCCGGCGTGGCGTCGATGGTGGTCTTCGTGCGACCGAGCGGCGCGACCTCCACGCGTAGCGCGTACATGTCTTTGGGGCGCGGTCCGCCGCCTCCGATCATCGGGTAGACGACGTACTGGCCCGGCGCGAGAGCGTCGAGCGCGAAGGTTCCATCGGGTCCGGTCTGCACGAAGAAGTTCGAGGCGGTGGCGCCGACAGGGTTGGCGATGACGATCGTGTCGGGGAGCGGCTTGCCGTCGCGCGTGATCGTGCCGTCGAGGCCGGTGGTGGTGGCGAGGACGAGCTCGATAGACGCACTGTCAGACGAGGCGGGCAGACGGATGGACGGCGAGCGCAGCCTGTCTTTGCCCGCGACGATCGTGATCGGCGTGGGCGGGAAGCCCTCGAGGCGGAAGTAGCCCGTGTCGTCGGTGGTGGTGTCCTTCGCGTCGATGGACTCGTCGGGCATGTAGAGCTCGGCGCCGCCGCCCGACAGGAGCTTGCCGGCGGCGATGTGTGCGTTCGCGACCGGGACGCGGTTCTCGTCGAGGACGCGGCCGGAGACGGAGCGGCCGTTCTGGACGGTGATCGTGCCGACGTCGGTGGGCTTACCTTCGGCGACCGTGACGTCCTTGGCGTTGGCGGCGAGGAAGCGGCGACCGTCGATGATGATCGTGTGCGTGCCGGCGACCGTGGGGACCGAGAACGAGCCGTCGGGCGTGGCGAACGGAATCGGATACGTGCCGCCGATCGAGACGGTGAACGACGTGGGGGCGGTTCCGTCGGGGAGCGCCACCTTGCCTGTCACGAGGCCATCCGCGGGAAGCACGATGCGAGCGGAGGTGTCGCCGGGCTTGGTCTCGACGGAACGTGCGAGCTCGAGCGCGGACTCGGGGGCGCCGGGGCGCGCTGCGCGAAGGCGGTAGGTGCCGTCGGGGAGGCCGTGGAAGCGGAAGGCACCGCCTTGATCGGTGACGCTCTCTTGGACGCCGCGAACGATCCACGCTTGCTGATCGGCGATGCCACCATTCCACGCGGGCTCGGCGATCACCTGCGCGTCCCCGATGCCTTGCCCCGTGGAGTCGACGACGGTTCCAGCGATCACACCCGGAACGTCGAGCTTGATCGTCAGCTTCTCGGCGGGTGTGGCCGAGAGGTCGACGGGAAGGATCGCCGACGAGCCGGCGGGCGCCGATGCGACGACATCGACGGCGCGGCGCGGAAGCCCGGCGATCGAGAACGTGCCGTCGGGAGCGGTGAACGCCTTGCGTTGTGCGCGCCAGAACGTGGTGCCGCGCACGACGACGCGAACATCTGCGGCGGCGACCGGTGCGCCCGAGGCGTCGTGCACGATGCCTTCGATCGTCGCGCCCGCCGAGAGGACGAGTGCGACGCCTGTCTTCGCGTGCGTGCCATCCACGGTGATCGGCGCGCTCGTCGTGGGCGCGTAGGTGCTGTGCGTCGCGGTGACGCGCCACGTGCCCGCGGCGATCGTGGGGAACGAGAACGTGCCGTCGGGCTTGGTCTCCACGCCGTCGAGGCGCGTGTCGACGATGGGCAGCGGATCGCTCGCGGCGGTCGCGACGACGCGCGCGCCGCCGATCGGCTTGCCCTTATCGTCGACGACGTTGCCGGCGAGCGCCGCGCCTCTCGCGAGCGTCAGCGACACGCGTGACGGAGCCGCGGGGTTGCCGGACGTCGATAGCATCATCGCGGCGGGCGAGTAGCCGGCGGACTGTGCGACGAGCGGCGCCCAGACCGCGCCCACACCGCGCAGCGTGGCGATGCCCTTGTCGTCGGTGATCGCCGTCCACGTCAGCGTGGAGCGCAGCTCGACGCTTGCACCCGTGATCGCCGCGCCGTCGCTCGACATGACGACAACCTCGACGACGCCGCCCTCGCGCATGCGCAGCGTGACGGGCTCGGGCTTCTCGGTGAGGCGCAAGCGGGCCGGGCCTGCGTAGCCGTGCGTACCGCCCACGACGCCTGTCGCTTCGATGCGGTAGTCGCGCGCGATGAGCCCCTCGAACACGAAGTTGCCGCCTGCGTCGCTCTCGATCATCTTCGTCGGATTCGAGTCGATCGCGACGAGCGCGCCGGCCACCGCATGATCCTTCTCGTCGATCACCTGGCCCTCGATCCGGAACGTGCCCGCCGGATCGTCATCGTGCGCGATGTCGGGCGCGCGCGTGGCGCCGGGGCTCGAGGACGTTGTTTGCGTGGCGGACTTCGGCGGAGGCGTCGCGCTGCCACTACCGGCGTGCACCGGCGCTCGCGGTGCGGCGCTCTCACCGCCGAACCAACCAAAGCGTTTGCCCGCGAAGAACGCGGCGACGGCGAGTACGGCGACGGCAATGGCGATCTTGATTCCTGTCTTCACGAGTAACCCTCCAACGACGACGGCGGCGCTGCTCGATGACGGCGACGCGATAGGAAGAGGAGCGACGAGCGCCATCCAGCGCTTGCGATCACCGCCGTGCTGTTGATCGAGTGCACCGCGCACACGCGCGAGTGCCTCGGCCAACCGCGATCGCACGGTCGCGCCGGGAACGCCCTGCGCACGTGCGATCTCCGCGGCGCTCATGCCCTCGAAGAACCGGAGGAGCAGCACATCGCGCAGTGCCTCCGGCAGGTCGAGGACAATCGTCGCGACCTTTTGTTGCATCCGCGCGCGCTCGACAAGCTCGTCCGACGATGGGATCTCGGTCGGCGCGATCGCCTGCGCGGCGCTCTCGCGCTTCTCGCGCCGTGCGTTTCCGCGCCGGGACATCTTGGCGAGGTTGCGCGCCACACCCGCGAGCCACGGACGCAGCGGTCCTTCCTTCTTCGGCGGCTGCTTGATCGCGACCTCGAACGTCTCTTGCACGACGTCATCGGCGCTCGCATCGCCCACGAGCGCGCGCGCCAGCTGCAACAGCCAGTCGGTGTGCGCCAGTAGCTCGTCTGCGCTCGGGGCAGGGGCCGTCATGCGCCCCCATCTTGCCGCCGCTCTGCAAAGTGTTGCCGCCGAGATCGATTTTCTTCCCCGCTTGACGCTTGTCGTATGCGCGAGTATGTATATGCACAGCTATGCAAGCAGCCGTGTTCGAGACGCTCGCGGACCCCGCGCGGCGGCGCATCGTGGAGGTGCTGCGCACGGGGGAGAAAGCAGTCAACGACATCGTCGAGCAGATGGAGATCCATCAGTCTGGCGTGTCTCGTCACCTGCGCCTGCTCGCGGAAGCGGGCTTCGTACAGGTGCGCCCGCAAGGCGCGCGCCGTTTGTACTCGCTGCGCCGCGAGCCGTTCGACGAGCTGGATGCATGGCTCTCGCAGTTCAAGAAGACGTGGGACGCACGTCTCGATCGGTTTGCGGCAGAGCTCGAGCGCCGAAAAGCGCGAAAGGACCAGAAGCAGTGAACCAGAACAAGCAAGTCACCATGGAGCGCACGTTCGACGCCGCGCTCTCCGATGTATGGGAGCTATGGACCACCAAGGACGGCATCGAGTCGTGGTGGGGCCCCGAGGGCTTCCGTGTCGAGGTCCGCACGATCGATCTGCGGCCGGGCGGCACGCTCGTCTACATGATGATCGCCGAGGCGCCGCAGATGGTAGCGTTCATGAAGCAGGCAGGCATGCCGGTCGCGACGGAGAACACCATCCGCTATCGCGAGGTCGTGCCGAACGCGCGCCTCGTGTACGAACACTCGACCGACTTCATCAAGGACGTAGCGCCGTACGACGTCACGCACACCATCGAGCTGTTCCCGCAGGGCAACAGCGTGCGCATGGTGCTCACGTTCGATGCGATGCACGCCGACGAGTGGACGCGGCGCGCGACGATGGGTTGGGAGCAGGAGCTGGGCAAGCTGGGCAAGGCGCTCTCCGCGCGCCGCGCGTAGTGCCTTCGCGCAACGCGAGCGCCTTCACTCGTCAGCGTCTGCTTCTGTCGACGACTCGAGAACCGGCGTGAGCACCGTGCGCATCGTCGCGAGCGGTGGCGCGAACAGCGAGAGCTGATCGGGGTCGGCGAACACGACGGCGAAGTCCTCGGGAGAGAGCGCACGAGCGAGGCGGCTCGCGAAGTTGTCGCGGAGGATGCGCACGTAGTGATCGATATCGTAGTCGCGCGGATCGCGAGCTCTCGAGGCCGCGTCGAATCCTTCGGTCGGCATGTGCTTGTCGTCGTCTAGCTCGTCTAGCTCGTCGATCTCGTCGGTCTCGTCGGTCTCTCGAAGTACGCGCCCGGTTCCGCGCTGCGTCCGGTAGACGCGCACGCGTTCGCCGACGGACCACGAGGTGCGCCCGCTCGCGAGCATGGCCTCGTACGACAGCTCGCGGCGCGACTCGCGCGTGGCGAGGTATTGCACGGGCGTCTTGGACAGCCGCACGCGCGACGAGACATCGTACGTGGCGATGGCGCGCTTGCGCAGCGCCGACACCGTCGCGAGATACACGTCGCGCACGCCAACGATGTCGTTCGCGAACAGGCGCTCGATCGCGCTGCGCAGGAACGCCTCGCCGAACGGTTCCGCGCGGCTCGAGCGAAATGCAACGCCGCGCAAGATCAGCTCGCCGCTACATGCGAGCAGCGCATAGTTCTTGGGCTCGTGCGAGAGCATCGCGGTGTAGCGACCCTCGAGCTCGAGCTGCACCAGCGGCGGCAGCAGTGCGCCGACCTCGGTCACGACGCGCGCTTCGTCGTCGGTGGTCCACGTGTCGGGCACCGAGAAGTACACGCCGTCGGTGTCGGCCTCGAGGAGCGTGACGCCGCGCGCACGAAGCGCGTCGCACATGAGCGTCAGCGTCTCGCGACCGCGCCGCGTGACCTCGTTCGCCGCGTACACGTCGGAGAACCGCGTGAGTCCGCCGGCGCCGAGATAGCCATACGCGGAGTTCACGACGAGCTTCATCGCGGCGGACATCGCTTCGTGCCGGTGGCGCTCGGCGGAGTGGGGCGGCGCGGCCTTCGCGGCGGCCTTGGCAGCGAGTCGCTGCGTGACGAGGCGATCGACGATCGAGAGCAGCGCTCGCCTGCGATCGCGCGCCGGCGTGATCTGGAACTGACGCATCAGCGACGGATAGAGGCTCGCGACGTCCGCTTTGACCACGCGGTGCGCGACGCCCGCGGCGAACAAGTGCAACGCAGCGCCGCTGTGCTCGGTGCCGTCTCCCGCTCGGTGCGCGGGCAGCGCTTCGCCCGCGCGCAGGTACGCGCGAACGAGCAGCGGATCGATCACGCCGGTCGCCGGGCCGGCATCCGCGAGGCGCTCGTAGCGACGCGGCGCCATGCGCGCGAGTGCGAAGGCCGGACCGCACAGAAGCAGCGCGAGGCCCGCGACCTCCTCGACGTCGGCGCGCGCGTAGCGACGGACACGTTCGGGGTCGCGCTGGTAGACGTCCCAGATCTGGTCGCCACGTATGTGCTCGCGATCCGGACCGGCGACGCCCATGTGCCGCGCGACGGCCGCGAGCCCATGTCCGGGCAAGTCGCGCGCCGCGAAGTCGTGACGCAACACCGCGTCGAGGGTGTCGATCAGCTCGCGTCCGGCCGCGCTGAAGCGAACGCGCCGCGCGGTATCGCCGCTGCCGATCGCGACGCCGCGACGTGCACCTCGTTGGCGCAAGCCCGGCGGGCCGACGCGGCCGATCGCGAGCGGTACGCCGAGCGAGCGTGCGCGCTTGTCGAGGAAGGGTAGGTCGAAGCCGTGCAGGTTGTGGTTCTCGATCACGTCCGGATCGATCGCGCGGATGCGATCGACGATCGCGCCGACCAGGCGCGCCTCGTCGGCGTCCTCGAGCAGCGCGACGTCTCCATCGGGCGTGCGGATCGCCGCGAGGAAGATCCGATCGCGCTGCGGATCGAGCCCCGTGGTCTCGAGATCGATTTGCATGCGGCGCACGTCGCCGAGATCGATGTCGCGGAACATCGTGCGTCCCGTCGCCACGAGGTACTGCTCCTCGGGCGCGAGCACCAGCACGCTGTCGCCGAGGTCGCGCACGTGGTTCACGTGCTCGCCGAGCCGGCGCGTGGCTGCGCGAATCACGGCGGCGCCGAGCGAGGCCATGTCATCGCCGCGCGCGACGAACCGCAGCTCGCCGTCACCCGCGAGCTCGCGCACGCTGATGCGATCGGTCGGCTCGGGTCGCGCGATCGCGTCGACGAGGATCCACGGGCGAAACGCGACCTGCTCGTGAACGAGCGCGCCGTTGTCGCGCCGCCAGACATGCACGCGGCCATCGCCCTCGGACCACACCGAGACGATTCCCGGCGGCGGGTCCCAGCCCCATAGCCATTCGTCCTCGATGGTCGACACGCCGGTGCACCCTAGCGCGTCTTCGCGCTCGTACATTAAGATGCTGAGCGGTGAGGGTGATGACAGCCATGTGGCTGCTCGCGTGCGCGTGTGGTGCGCAGGAGCCCGCTCCGTCGGTGCCGTTCGCCCCCGAGACCACCGTGACGGATCAACCGCCCGTCGTCGTCGCCGCGGCGAACGAGCCTGTGATCCCGGGCGCGTGCGCCGCCGGGGACGCTCCCACGGCGCGCTGGCGGTTCGCGCTGATCGCGGGCCCGTTCGAGTCGACGCTGTCGATCGATCGCGACGAGCTCGTCAGCGCCTGGCAAAGCGGCACGATCGCGGCGAGCGAACTCACGGCGCGCGCGCTCGCCGGCATGCTCGGTCCGCGCGGCAACGGGCCGGTGCTCCCAGCAAGAGCACGCGAGATCGACGGCTGGGCGATCGTGCCGGCGCACGAGCTGTCGCCCGCGTGGAGCGTGATCGCGATCGATGGCAAGCACCCGCTTCTCGACGACAGCGTGCTCGCGGTCCCCGTATGCGGCGCCGGCAACATCGATCGCCAGAAGCTCACCACGCTCGTGATGAGCGGCACCACCGCGCTGACCGGTCGCACCGCGAAGCGCGTCGACGACACGGGCGTCCTCGACACCGTGAAGCACATCGCGCCGTTCTTTCGTAGCGCCGACCTCGTGCACGTCTCGAATGAGGTCGCGTTCGTGCGCGACTGCAAACCGAACACGGGCCAAGACAAGCCGAAGCTGAAGTTCTGCGCGCGTGATCGCTACGTCGAGTTGCTCGAAGCGCTGAACACCAAGCTCGTCGAGCTCACCGGCAGTCACCTCACGGACTACGGCCAACGCGCGATGGCGCGCACGATCAAGATGTACGAGCAACGCGGGTGGATCTGGTTCGGCGGCGGCCGCACGCAGATCGAGGCGAGCGAGCCGCGCTTCGTCGAGCACAACGGAAACCGCCTCGCGTTCGTCGGATGCAACGCGGTCAACTGGTGGGTCAAGGCGATCAGCGCCGGTCTCGGCACCGCGAACTGCGATTGGGCGCGCATGAAGTGGCAGATCCACGAGCTGCGCCGCGACGGCTACCTGCCGATCGCCACCGTGCAGCACCGCGAGCTCCGCACGCACACGCCGGCGCCCGACCTCGTGCGCGATCTGCGAAGCCTCGCCGAGGCGGGCGCGATGTTCGTCCTCGGCAGCCAAGCGCACGTCGCGCACCCGTGGGATGTCCACCACGGCGCCTATGTCCATTACGGCCCGGGCAACATCCTGTTCGCGCAGTATCGCGAGGGCCAACGCGAGGCCACCGTCGACAAGCTCTATATCCACGACGGCAAGCTGCTCACCGTCGGGCACATCTTCACCCGTACCGAGAAGGGCCGCCCGCGTCTTCTCTCGGATGACGAGCGCGGGGAGCTGCTCGCGGATCTCTCGGTGGCTGCATCGACCATCGCGCCGCCGGATCCGTGGGCCGAGCCCGCACAGCCACCGGCCACACGCGAACGACCAGACTCGTTCGTCGTCGACGGCAAGTCCCAGCGGATCAAGATCACGCAGCCGGCGCCGCTCGAGCCCGGCAAGCGCTATCCGTTGATCGTCGATCTCGACGGAACGCTCTCGACGACCGACGACGCGTTCTACGTGACGCGCGTCGGCGACTTCGTGATCAAGCAGAGCAAGCTCCGGCGCGGAACGATCGCCGGCTCGGCGACCGCCAAGGACATCGTCGCTTTCGTGCGCACGAAGTATCCGATCGACAACCGCGCGGTCACGATCAGCGCGGACCCCCAACATCCCGAGAAGCGACGCCGATCGAAGCGACACGTACAGCGCAATCGATAGCCGCAATATCGATCTCGATTCGGACGTTCGCCCGAAGCCTTCAAAAGTGTCGCGGGCGTACGCTTCGTGAGACCGGCATGCGACGAGGCGGCGTGTTAGTTTCGCGGCGACGCCATGGGAACCAATCGTCTTATCGGAATCGTTGTGGTCGCAGCACTCGCTGCGTGTGGTGGGGGAACGAAAACGAAAGGCGACCTGAGCGTCGCCGCCACGCCTACCGGAGAAGTCACCGGCCAGATGCGCGTGGTCCTCGTCTTCTCGCACGCGATGGTGCCCAAGGCGGCCGTCGGGCAGCCGGTCGCGAAGCCGCCGATGACGATCGATCCACCGATCGCAGGTAAGGCGACGTGGACCGACGAGCGCACACTCGCGTTCGTTCCGTCGGCGAGCTTGCCGGTGTCGACGAAGTATGTCGTCACGGTCCCGGGCGAAGCCAAAGCCCTCGATGGAGCGACGACCGGCACGCCGACCGTCTTCGCGTTCTTCACCGAGCGCTTGCGAGCCACGGTCGACGTGCTCGACAACAGGGGGCGCGCGACCAAGGCTCCGATCGTTCGCCTCGACTTCACGCAAGAGGTCGCGTTCGAGCAGGTCGCGCAGAACTGCAGCTTCGAGTCCGGGCCCAACAAGCACAAGGTGAAGCTCGCGCCGGACTCGGCGGCGGGACCCTCGCGCATGTTCAGCGTGCAGCCGACGGGCGAGCTCACACTCGATGCGGAGTGGACGGTCACGTGTCGTGCGGGATTGCGCGGAACCGTTGGCAACCTCGGCCTCGCCGAGGCGGTGACGGAGAAGTTCAGGACGTACGGCAAGCTCACCTTCGTGGGGCTCACGCCGAGTGGAAACGATATCGTTCCGGACGAGGATCTGTCGCTCGATATCGCGTTCTCCAATCCGCTCGCCGAGCCATACGCGATGACGCTCGAGCCCAAGGCCCCCGGCTTTCCGCAGCGCTGTCACGACGGCGCGCAGCCGGCGGGCCTGAGCTGCGGCGTGCAGCTCGAACCGCTGACGACGTACACGCTGACGATCGATGGAGCGCAGAAGGACGTGTACGGTCAGGCGCTCGGCAAGACGGAGACGCTGACGTTCCATACGACGGATGCCAAGCCGACGATCTCGATGGAGTCGGGATACTTCGTCGCCGAGCTGTCGCGTCCCGTGATTCCGATCTGGACGCGCAACGTGTCGAAGCTGGACGTGACCGCCGTCGACGTCACGCAGACGAACATGCACCTGGTGACCGGGCTTCTCGGTTGGTGGGACCCCACGGCGGCAGATCTCAAGGCGGCAAAGCTCACCGGGAAGTCGAAGACGATCTCGATCACCGGCACGAAGAACAAGTGGGGACAGCACTCGCTCGGCGCGCAGGAGCTGTTCGGTACGCAGCCGGGACCCGGCATGTACTACGTCGAGGTCGGCAGCAAAGAGGTCGAGAAGTATCCGTACGAGAACGGTGGCCGGCAGAAGGTGCTCGTCAACTTCACGGACATCGGCCTCGTCAGCAAGCTGTCGCCATCGCGCGGACTCGTGTGGGCGACGAGGCTGTCGACAGGTAAGCCGCTGCCGGGCGCGACCATCACCGTGCGCGATGCGACCGGCAAGGTGACGTTCACGGGCACCACCGACGCGAACGGCGTCGCCGTGCTGCCGCCGACCGCCAAGATCACCGGCAAGGCCGCGGTGTCCGAGGAGGAAGAGAACGAGTGGTCGTCGAGCGAGAACGGCATTCGCATCTACGCGCAGCTCGGCAACGACTGGACGATGATCAACCCGAACCGCTCGGGTGGTCTCGCGGCGTGGAACTTCAATGTCTCCGTCGATGGCTCGGTCGGCGCGCAGAAGCTTCGCGGCTTCATGCACACGGATCGCGGGCTGTATCGCCCCGGCGAGAAGGTGCACATCAAGGGCATCGCGCGCGTGAGCAAGCTCGGCGAGCCGCTCACCACGCCAGCGGCGGGGCAGAAGGTCGCGGTGGAGATCACGGGGCCGCAGGGCAAGCAGTTCACGGAGGCCACCGCGAAGCTGTCGGCGTTCGGCGGCTTCTGGCTCGACGCGGATCTACCGGCCGATGCGCGCCTCGGTGACTACACGATTCGCGCGAAGGTGGGCGACCTCGGCACGTTCACGCGCGAGTTCTCCGTCGAGGAGTATCGCGCAGCGACGTTCGAGGTGACGGGCAAGCTGTCCCTGCCGCGCATCGTTCATCGCGGCAAGGTCGCGGCGACGATCAACGCGAGCTACCTGTACGGCGCACCGCTGCGCAGCGGCGAGGTGAATGTCACGGTGCACAGCCGCAAGCGCAGCGTGAGCTTCGACAAGGAGCTCGCCGAGTTCCAGTTCGCCGACGATCGCCGGTACGACAACTACTACTACGACGAGTCATCGTACAGCCAACAGCTCGTCACCGAGGATCACGTCACGCTCGACGACCAGGGCAACGCGGCGATCAACGTGGCGATCAGCCCGACGGACGTCTACCAGGACTCGGATCTCCTCGTGCGCGCGGCGGTGACGTCGCCGTCCAACGAGGTGATCGCGAAGTCGTTCACCGTTCCGTACTTCAAGTACAAGCGCTACCTCGGCGCGAAGACCGATGGATGGTTCCTCGAGGTGAAGAAGCCGGCGAAGGTCAAAGTCGTCGGCGCGTCGCCCGATGGCAAGATGATCGATGGCGCCGCCAAGGTGACCATCACGCGCCGTGATTGGAACTGCGTGTGGGAGGACTGGGGCTATCGCGGCAGCTACTCGTGCAACGACAAGACCGAGACGCTGTTCGAGAAGGTCGTGACGCTGACGTCGGGCAAGCCGACGGACATCGACTTCACGCCCGACAAGGACGGTGACTACCTCGTGCTCGTCGAGGCCGCGAACGACAAGGAGAAGGACGAGACCGCGGTGGCCGCCCTCCAGGTGTACGCGTGGGGTGGCGAGGGCGGCTCGTGGCGTTCGAGCGACTCGCTCTCGTTCGACATCGCCGCCGACAAGAAGGAGTACAAGGCCGGCGACACGGCGACGCTGATCCTGAAGACGGATCTCGCAAACGCGACCGGCCTCGTCACGATCGAGCGCGATGGCGTGATCGAGCAGCGCATGATCGAGGTGACGGCGAAGACCAAGTCGCTCACGGTGCCGATCACCGAGGCGATGGCGCCGAACGTCTACGTCTCCATCGCGCTCGTGCAAGGCCGCTCGGGGGATGGGCCGCGTGGCAAGCCGCGCATGCGCATGGGCATGGTGAACCTCCCGGTGCGCCCGGCGGACAACAAGCTCAGGGTGTCGATCGAGACGAACAAGGCGGACTACCGGCCCGGCGCTCCGGTGACCGCGACGGTGAAGGTCGTCGACAAGGACGGCAAGCCGGTCAGCGCGGAGGTATCGATCACCGCCGCCGATGAAGGCGTGCTCTCGCTCATCGGCTACGAGACGCCGAACCCGATCCCGACGTTCTTCGCGCCGTGGGGCATCGGCACCACGACGGCCACGCAGTACGAGTACATCCGCGACATCCCGGGCCCGAACCTCGAGCGTCCCGCCACGGGCGGCGATGCGCCGGGAACGCTGCGCTCGCGCTTCGCGTCGACCGCGGTGTGGGCACCGGGTGCGGTGACCGATGCAAATGGCGTCGCGACGGTGAAGTTCAACGCGCCGGACAACCTGACCGCGTTCCGCGTGATGGCCGTCGCCGCTGACAAGACGTACAGGTTCGGCTCGTCGGACAAGCGGTTCACGGTGAGCAAGCCGCTGCAGCTCATGAACGCACTGCCGCGCTTCCTCGCGATCGGCGACAAGCTGCGCGGCGGCGTGATCGTGCACAACGAGACCGGCGGGGCAGGGACGGCGACGGTGAAGCTCGTCGGCGAGAACGTCGTGCTGACGGGGGCGGCCGAGCAAACGGTGCAGCTCGCGAAGGGCGCGCGTACGCCGGTGATGTTCGAGATCTCGGCGAAGGACCTCGTCGGCGACGCGAAGCTGCGCTTCTCCGTCACGATGAACAACGAGAGCGACGCCGTGGAGTTCACGCTCCCCGTCGTGCATCCCTCGCCGCTGTACACCGATCACGTCGGTCACGCGGCGATCACGGCGGACACCAAGCTGCCGGTCAGCGTGCCCGCGGACGCGGAGCCCGGCAGCGTGCAGCTCGCCATCTCCGTCGATCCGGACGGCCTCGCCGGCATCGAGGACAGCTTGCGCGACCTCGTCGGCTATCCGTACGGCTGCCTCGAGCAGACGACGTCCAAGGTCATCCCGATGATCGCCGTGCGCGATCTCGCGGAGTCCCTCGCGATCGATGGCCTCGCGGGGCCCAAGCTCGAAGGCTTCGTCACCGCGGGCCTCGCCAAGATGGGGCGTCACCAGACGGCGTACGGCGGCTTCTCGCTGTGGCCCGGCGGATCGGCCGAGACCTACTACACGGCGTACGCGCTGTGGGGCTTCTCGATCGCGCAGCAGGCCGGCTACAAGGTCGACCAGCAGCGCATCGCGGACGCACTCGAGTATCTGCGCAACGACGGCAAGAACCCGGACACGTCGCGCCACTACTACAACGAGTCCGGAAACCTCGGCAATCAAGCGTTCGCGCTGTACGTGCGCGCGGTGCTCGGTGACAAGGACGGCCCGGGTGTGACGACGCTGCTCGCTAACCCGAAGCTCCCGATCTACGGCAAGGCGTACGCGCTGCGTGCGCTCGCCGCGAGCGTGGGGGCCAAGGATCCCGCCGTGACCAAGGTGCTCGGCGAGCTCGGCGCCCTCGCAGCCGTCGCGGCCAAGACCGACGCGCTGATCGAGGAGCCGGATCAGAAGAAGATGGGTTGGTACATGTCGAGCGGGCTGCGCACCACGTCGATGGTGCTGCACGCGCTCGTCGAGCTCGACGGTAGGAACGCCGCGATCCCAGGGCTCGTGCGCGCGATCATGAAGGAGCGCCGCAAGCAGCGGTACATCGACACGCAATCCAACCTCTACTCGCTGCTCGCGTTGGCCGCGTACTCGAAGAGCAACACGACCACGCCGTCGATCAACGTTGCGCTCGATGGCCAGCAGATCATCAGCGGTGCGTTGTCAGGCAAGCAGCGCATGCGCGTCGCGACGGTGCCGCTCGCCCAGGCGGGCGAGCTGACGTTCGCGCCGAAGGGTGAGGTCAGCTACTCGGTCGAGATGAAGTATCGCCGCAAGCCCGGCGCGCTGAAGTTCGAGAACAAGGGTCTCGGCCTCACGCGCGAGTATCTCGACGAGAAGGGCAACCCGAAGTCGTCGTTCACCGTCGGTGACGTGGTGGTCGTGCGGCTGTCGCTGCAGATCAACGAGGACGTGAACCACCTCATTATCTCCGACGCGATTCCGGCGGCGTTCGAGCCACTCAACACGCGCCTCGTGACCACGGGCGATGCCGGCGTGAAGCAGACCGAGTCGTGGGGCGTGTATCGCGAGATGCGCGACGACCACGTGGACTTCACGAACGAGTGGTCGTCCGACGGCAAGTACGTCTACGAGTACACGATGCGCGCCACGTCCGTCGGAACGTTCGCGCGTCCGCCGGCGATCACCGAGCTGATGTACGAGCCGTCCGTGCGCGGGCAGACCGCCGCCGACGTGATCGAGGTGAAGGCCAAGTAGTGCGCGCGCGCCTCCGGGCATTCGCGACGAGCCCCGCGTGGCGATGGCCGCGACGGATCGCGCTCGCGCTCGCGGGCACGGTCGTCGTGCTCGCGCTCGTGTGGCACATCGCGATCCGCGTCGCGGGCTACGATCTCGAGCTCCTCGACAAGCCGTCCGCCACGTCGATGACGGTGAGCGACGCGAGCGGCATCGTGCTCCGGCAAGAAGCCACGAGCGCCGGCCTGCGCGAGCGCTGGGTGCCGCTCGAGAGGATCTCCAAGCACCTGATCGACGCCACGCTGGCGAGCGAGGACGGCGACTTCTACGAGCACGCCGGCGTGGATTGGTCCGCGATGGTGCGATCCGTGTGGCTCAACGTCACGCGGCGCGGCGCCGACTTCGGCGGCTCGACGGTCACGATGCAGCTCGTGCGGCTCACCGCCGGCACCGCTCGCACGGTGCGCGGCAAGCTCCGCCAGATGGTGCTCGCGGGGCGCCTCGAGCGCACGCTGTCCAAGCGCGAGATCCTCGAGCAGTACATGAACCGCGTGTACTACGGCAACGGCGCGTGGGGCGCGGAGCAAGCAGCGCGCGTGTACTTCGAGAAGTCCGCCGCCGAGCTCTCCGTCGGCGAGGCGTCGATGCTCGCCGTGTTACCGCGCGGACCGCGCTACTACGATCCGTTCAAGCACTGGCAGCGCGTGGAGAAGCGCCGCGAGCACATCCTCGGGCTCATGCAGGACGCCGGGTACATCAGCGCGTTCGAGCACGGCCTCGCGATGCGCGTTCCGCTCGATCTCGACAAGGCGCGCTCGCACTTTCGCGCGCCGCACTTCGTGGAGCTCGTGAAGGAGCGCCTGCCCGAGGACATGCTGCAAGGCGCGTCGATCTCGACCACGCTCGATTGGGCGCTCCAACGCAACATCGAGGTCGCGCTGCGCAATCACATCGATCGCGTCGGGCATCGCAACATCTCGCAAGCAGCGGTGGTGGTGCTGCGCAACTCCGACGGCGCGATCCTCGCGATGGTCGGCTCGCGCGACTACGCGGACAGCGCCACCAACGGTGCGTTCGATGGCGTCACCGCGCGCCTGCGTCCAGGATCGACGCTGAAGCCGTTCGTGTACGGCGCCGCGATCGAGCGCGGCGACACGCCGGCGACGATCGCCGAGGACGTCGTGCTCCCAGAGGACGCACACCAGTTCTACTCGAAGGACGTGAAGAGCCACGGCTTCGCGCGCTATCGCGAAGCGCTCGCTGGCTCGTACAACTTGTCGGCGGTCCACACGCTCCAGCGCGTCGGCATCGTGCCGGTGCTACAGAAGCTGCGCACCGCCGGGCTCGCCACGCTCGATCGCGCCGACAGCGACTACGACTGGGGCCTCGCGATCGGTCACGCGGACGTTCGCCTCCTCGATCTCACGAGCGCGTTCACCACGTTCGGTCGCGGCGGCACGCCGATCGCGCCGCGCGCGATCGAGCGCGCGAGCGTCGTGGGCGGCGCGCCGTGGAGCGAGCCCGTCAGCGAGCGTCCGCGCGTGTTCTCCGAGGAGGTCAGCTTCCTCGTGTGGGACATGCTTCGCGATCCGGACGCGCGCAAGCCGATGTTTGGCGATCGCGTGCCGCTCGATCTGCCGTTTCCGATCGCGCTCAAGACCGGCACCACCAAGGCGTACACGGATCTGTGGGCGATCGGCGCGACGCGCGAGTACACCGTCGGCGTGTGGGCCGGCAACTTCGATGGCTCGCCCACGCATCACGTGATGTCCACCGAAGGCGCGACGCCGCTCCTCCGCGCCACGTACACCGCGATCGCCGCACGCTATGGCAACCCGACGGCGCCGCCGCGTCCAGGCACGGTGGTCGCGGCTGACATCTGTCCGCTCTCCGGAAAGCGCCCGGGGCCGCACTGCGATCATCGCAAGCGCGAGCTGTTCATCGTGGGCCACGTGCCCGAGGCGACCTGCGATTGGCATCAGCTCGTGTGCGGCGCGAAGACGATCGTGTATCCGCAGGGCGTGCGTGGATGGGCCAAACACTACGGCCGCGTGCCCAAGAGCGCGTGTCCGACGGACGAAGCACGAGGTCGCGTCGCGATCACGTATCCCGTCGACGGCGCGCGCTTCCAGCTCGAGCCGTTCCGCGCTCCCGAGTCGCAGCGCCCGCCGATGAACGCGGTGCCGGTCGGAGCGAAGCTGTCGTGGACGATCGATGGACAACCTGCCGACCAGTGGGTGCCCACACCGGGCGAGCATCGACTCGCGGTGGCGCGCGGCGACGAGCGCGACGAGATCACGATTCACTACGAGTGAGCCCGCGCGTCGTCCACACGTCGTCCGCGCGCATCGTTGCTCTCGGAGGATGACGCAGAGCGTGAAAGATCACGCGGTCCTAGACCCTGTGACATCCGCACCGATTGCGGTAAGACGGGTGCGTCCATGAGCGTTGCATCCGCCAGCCGCCCGACGATCGCTCCGGCGTTCTCCTCGGAGACCGCCCTGAAGATTCACGACCTGATGGTTCAGGCCCGTGTGCTCGAGGAGCGCCTCATCACCATGTACAAACAGGGCGACGGGTTCTTCTGGATCGGTGGACCCGGTGAAGAAGCGTTCAACGTGCCGCTCGGCCTCTTGGTCGACAAGGGCATGGGCGTCGATCACGACTACCTGCATCTGCACTACCGCTCCAACGCCACGCTGCTCGCGATGGGCGCGGATCCGGTCGATGCGATGCGCCAGATGAAGAACACGGCGACGGATCCGTACAGCCGCGGCCGCAACTTCGTGGGGCACTTCTCGAAGCGCGAGTGGAACGTCGTGCCGGTGACCTCGCCGATCGAGGTGCAATACTCGATCGCCATCGGCACCGCGCGCGCACAGCGCAAAGGGACGGGCGCGAAGGGCATCACGATCGTGCAGGGCGGCGACGCCGGCACCGCCGAAGGGGATTTCGCCACGGCGCTCGTGTGGAGCTCGCGCAAAGGCAACGAGCTGCCGCTCCTCATGATCGTCACCAACAATCGCTGGGGCATCTCCACCTCGTACGAGGGCCAGCACGGCTACGCGCAGATCGCGGAGCGCGGCAAGGCGTTCGGCATGCCCACCGCGATCGTCGACGGCAACGATGTCGAGGCGTCACACGCGGCGATCAGCAAAGCGATCGAGTACGTGCGCACGGAGAAGAAGCCGTACCTCCTCGAAGCGATGGTGTCGCGCTTGCGCGGTCACTCGTCGGCGAGCGGAGCCAACCTCCACAAGGAAGACGACTGTCTCGTTCGCTTCGAGCAGAAGCTCGAGGAGCGCGGGCTCCTCACGCGGTCGCAGATGGACGCGCTGCGAGAGAAGTACACGAACGAGCTCGGCGAGGCGGCCAAGCGCGTGCGCCAGGAGCCGCAGCCGGCGCCCGAGTCGGTGTACGAGTACATCTTCGCGGACAAGAACGTCGTCGGAGGCGAGCGCTAGATGGCGACGATGATCCAAGCGATCCGCATGGCGCTTCACGTCGGCGAGTCGCGCCTCGGTGTCACCGACATCTTCGGCGAGGACGTGGGCCCACCGCTCGGTGGCGTGTTCACGGGAACGCAGGGCCTGAAGAACGCGTGGAACACGCCGCTCGACGAGCGCGGCATCGTCGGCATGGCGATCGGTCTCGCGCTCGCGGGGCAGCGCCCCGTCGCCGAGATCCAGTTCTGTGACTACGCGTTCAACACGATCGATCTGCTCAAGCTCGCCGGCAACACGTACTGGTCGAGCGCGGGCGATTGGAACGTGCCGATGGTGCTCATGACGCCGGTCGGCGCGGGCATTCGCGGCAGCCTGTATCACTCGCACTCCTTCGACGCCACGGCGACGCGTATCCCCGGCTGGAAGATCGTGATGCCGTCGAACCCGCTCGACGCGTACGGCCTCATGCTGAGCGCGATCAAGGATCCCAACCCGGTCTTCTTCTTGAAGCCCAAGGCGCTCTTGCGCCTCAAGGCAGGTCCGGGCGAGCTCCTCCCCGGCGAGCCGGAGGACGACAAGAAGCTGAACCAGATGATCGACGCGCCGCTCGGTGATCGCAGCGCGTGGAAGCCCGTGTGGCCCGAGCTCGAGGAGCTGTACGTCCCGATCGGCAAGGCGCGCGTCGCTCGCGAAGGCACCACCGTCACCGTGCTGACCTACGGGCGCAACGTTCCGATGGCGCTCGCGGCGGCGAGAGAGCTCGAGTCCGAGGGCATCGACACGGAGGTGATCGATCTCCGCTCGCTGCACCCCTACGATTGGGACGGGATCAAGGCGAGCGTGCAGAAGACCAACCGCGTCCTGTGCGTGAACGAGGACACCGAGATCACCAATTTCGGCGAGCACCTGATTCGCCGGATCATCGAGGAGCTGTTCTACGAGCTGCACGCGCCGCCCAAGCTCCTCGCGGGTGGACACCTGCCGGGCATTGGCCTCGCGGATAACCTCGAGATGGCGAGCGTCCCGCAGAAGGACGGCATCAAGCGCGCCATCGTCGAGCTCGCGCAGCACGAGCCCTAAGCAGCAGCGCGTTTGTTTCGCGCGCTGACGATCTCGCGCGCGGCGCGCAGGCCGCTCGTGATCGCCCCCGAGACGGTGCCCTGGTTGTCCGCGTCCGTGGCTTCGCCCGCGAAGAACAGGCGATCTTCGAACGGCTCGGCGAGCTGCTCGGCAGCGCCGGTGCCGCCGACGCGCGTGTAGCTGTACGCGCCGCGCGACAGAGGATCTGCGTCGTAGTCGTGGTGATGCACGTTCGCGACATCGGCGGACAGCTTGCTGAACGGCAGGTCGAGCGCGGACGCGAAGCCGCGAACCGCGAGCTCTGTGCGCTCCTCGAGCGAGACGTTCGCCAGCGCCTTCGCGTGGGCACCACCGGCCCACGCGGTGAGCACGTGACTGCCGTTCTGCGAACGAAGCCAGTACGTCGGGAACGGTCCGTCCCCGCGGTAGATGAACGCGAGATGTTCGTCGTTGCGCGACGGCCACGCGGGCTCGCGCAGAACGAGCGCGAGCTTCACGACCTGGCCCATCGAGAGCTTTCCGAGCGCGAGCGCTTGCGGCACGAGGGGAGGGCGGATGGTCACGTTCGACTGCAACACACCGACGGGCAGCGTGACGATGGCGCGCTGTGCGAACGCGATGCCTTCCTCGCTGCCGGCGCGGTACTGGATGCGGATCGGGTGCTTGCTCGCGTCGATCGAGTGCACCGCGGAGCCCAGGTGAATGCGTGCGCCGGCGCGAACGATGCGCGCCGCGAGCCAGCGAACGAGCTGCTCGTAGCCTCCGCGGACGTGGGACTGGCCCTCGTCACGAGCGCCCGCGCCGCTCGCATCGAGGGCGACGCCGAGGATGCCGATGTCGGAGAGCTCGGCGCCGTAGAAGCCTTCGACGAACGATGCGAACAAGAGCGCCTCGTCGGGCGGCAGGTTCGCTTCGCGCAGGAACGACGTCACGGATCGGTCGCGATCCACGTGCGCGAGAATGGCACCGACCTTGTCCCAGATCGGCGGGATCTCGGCGAGCGAGCCTTCGCGCTGGACGTGATGCGTCTCGTCACCGCGCTCGAGCTCGATGCCCGCTTCGCGCAGGAGATCCATCGTCGCCTCGGATGCGCCGTGGACGTACTCGGGTCCGAGCTCGATCGGAAGTGCGCTCTCGGGATCGCCGACGGTACGAATTCTTCCGCCCACGCGGTCGCTCGCTTCGAACAGCGCGACGTCGATGCCGTGCTCGACGAGGACACGCGCGGCGACGAGGCCCGCAATACCGGCTCCGATGATCGCGACTTCGGCCATGATGCCCGAGGTTGCAAGCACCGCGCCCTGGCAGGTCGGCCTCACGGTACGATGCCGGTGATGCCTACGAGCATGAGTGTCACGCTGCGAGGACGTCGGATCGCATTTCGCGAGTACGGCCATGGCCACCGCGTCATCGTTCTCACCCACGGCCTCCTGATGGACAGCCGCATGTACACGCGGCTCGCGCCGACGCTGGCGTCCGCGGGCCATCGCGTGATCTGCGTCGACATGCTCGGTCACGGCGACTCCGATCAGCCGCACGACATGACGTCGTACTCGATGACGCAGTTCGGACAGGACATCATCGCGCTGCTCGATCATCTCGATGTTCACCAAGCCGTCATCGGCGGCACGTCGCTCGGGGCGAACGTCGCGCTCGAAGTCGCGTGCGCCGCACCGTCGCGCGTGCGCGGGCTCGTGATCGAGATGCCGGTGCTCGAGAACGCGCTGCCTGCCGCGGCTGCCGCGTTCGTGCCGCTCGCTCTCGCGCTGCGGATCAGCCAGGGCACGATGCGCGCGGTCTCGTGGCTCACGCGCAAGATTCCGCGCACGCACTTCGTGATCGATATCGGCCTCGATTTTGTCCGTCGCGATCCCAAGGCGTCGCTCGCGGTGCTCGACGGCTTGATCTTCGGACGCGTCGCGCCACCGATCGAGCAGCGCCGCGCGCTCACGCATCCCACGCTCGTGATCGGACATCCGTCGGATCCGATCCATCCGTTCACCGACGCGGACCGCATCGCGCGCGAGCTGCCCAATGCCCGCCTCGCTCGCGCCCGGTCCATCTACGAGTGGCGCATCGCCCCCAAGCGCCTCGACGCGTCGCTGCTCCAGTTCCTCGACGAGGTGTGGTCCCTTCGCGCCGTCGCCTGAGATGCCCTAGACTACCGAGGTGACCCTCAGAGCTCCCCGCGCGACCGCGCGTCTGTGGCCTTCGATCCTCGCCGCCGCGTTCGCGACGTCAGTGCTCGCATTGCAACCGAGCGGCACGACGCGCGTGGCGATCCGGACCTCGCCGCTCGCTGAAGATCTAGCGCTCGACGTGTGGAGCGAACATCGCAAGCCGGGTGAGCCGATCGACATCGTCGTCGACGCGCGGACGCTGCCGCAGCTCGCCGCGCGCGGATTCACGTGGGAGGTCATCGTCCCGGACATCGATGCCGTCGCGGAGGCGGAGGCCGCGCGGCTCGCATCGCCGCAGGCGAGCGACGCGGACTGGTTCGCCGAGTACAAGGACTACGGCGCGATCAGCGAGTACATCGCCAACCTCGCCAAGCTCGCACCGGATCGCGTGTCGCTGCATGGCATCGGCACGTCCATCGACGGGCGCACGATCTGGGCGCTGCGCATCGGCGGCCCGGCGGTGAACGCCACGCCGATGCTGATCAACGGAACGCAGCACGCGCGCGAGTGGATCGCTGCCATGACCACCACGTGTATCGCCGATCGCCTCGTGCGCGACTACGATCGCGATCCCGCGGTGCGCTCGTTTGTCGACTCGACGACGCTGTGGGTCGTGCCCGTCGTGAACCCCGACGGCTACCAGTACTCGTGGTCATCGAGTCGCTACTGGCGCAAGAACCGACGCGGCGGCTACGGCGTGGATCTCAATCGCAACTGGGGCGTCGCGTTCGGCGGTCCTGGGTTGAGCAGCAACAAGCGCTCCGATGTCTATCGCGGCGAGTACGCATTCTCCGAGCCGGAGACCGCTGCCGTTCGCGATCTCGCGGAGCGCGTGCGACCGCAGCTCGCGATCGACTTTCACTCGTACGGCCAGCTCGTTCTCTTCCCGTGGAACTACACGTCGAAGCGATCCGCTGATCACGATCGGCTGACCGCCGTCGGCGACACGTTGGCCTCCGCGATCTACGCGCAGCATCAGCAGCGCTACACGCTGATGTCGGGCGTGGAGTTGTATCCCGCCGCGGGCACCGCGCAGGACTTCATGTACGGCCGCAACGGTGCTCTCGCCTATACGATCGAGCTACGGCCCAAGGGTCGTGGCGGGTTTGTCCTGCCGCCGAACGAGATCCGCCCCACGTGCGATGAAGGACTCGCAGCGGTCCTCGCGCTCCGTGGCGCGCACTAACGCCTGCTGATCGCACGCACCTGTGATTGCGCGGTCACGCTCGCGACCTTCTCGCACGCTGCACGCGGACATGCGTGCGGGCACGACGACTGCACGCGTGCATCGACCGGGAGGTTGAATGCGCCGACATGTATTCACGCTGGCGTCCATCGGCGCCGGCGTGGGCTGTTATTCGGGACCACGAGCAGCGCGTGACATCAACGTCGCGTGGCAAGGACACGCACGCGTCGAGCTCGAGGCGCGGCTCGGTGTACCTACCGCGATCGCAGGACAGCCCGACGGTGCCTCGGCGCTGCGGTGGACGCGGCGCGGTCACGACGTGCAGTCGCTTCCGAGCGGACACCTGAACGTCGAGGTCACGCCGACGAGCTTCCATCTCGATGCGGCGGCGAGACCCGGCGAGGTGCGCGCGTATGACTTCGACATCGCGTCGGCGCTCGTCGATCCAGGTGGGCGCGTGGTGCGCTTCGAGAGCGGCTCGATCGCGGCGGGCATCCCGGCAGGCATGAACGCGCGGACGGGCGTCGTGTTCGGATTGTCGCTCGGCATGGGACGCCTCGACGACGCATCGACGCCGCTGCCGTCGCTGTCGACGTACATCGGCGGGATGATCGGTCCGCGGCTCGCGCTCGTCGGTGCGTACACGTTCGTGAACGGATCCGCGAGCGGCGAGTACGTTCACGGTCACTCGTGGGCGTTCGCGGCGCAGTACTGGCCCACGGTGCGGCTCTCGCTGCGCGCTGGACCCGCGATGGTGATCGACGTGGACGCGATGCCAGGCAATGCGGCGATCCGGCCCGGTGGCGCGGGCGCCGCGAGCTTCGCCGTGGTGCGCGCTGGATCGTTCGTTCTCGATCTGCGCTTCGATGCGACGGTCTCGACGTCGAGCGCGTTTGGCATGCTCGGCGTCGGCGTGAATGTGAACTGAGCGATCAGACCTTGTGCGCGAGCTTCGTCGACCGAGGCGCCGCGAAGTTCGTGTCGATGCGGATCGGCTCCGAGCGCGGGACCGCCGCCGGCGCCTGCGACTCCTCGCAGATCGACTGGTAACGCGGATCGTCGCAGATCCGCGAGACATCGAACATGGGCCGGGGAGCGCGCGCCTGCGGCGCTTGCGTCGCGCAGCCAGCCGCGGCCAGTGCGAGGACGAGAGATAAGCGAAGAGACATGCGAGGGCGCGTTTCGCACACATCGCCCTACGAGCGCAAGCCGCGAGGTGATCGCGTGAAAAAGCCTCTCAGCGCAGGAACTTGGGCCCGTCGCCCGCCGGCGCATCTCCCTCGGCCGTCGCGCTCGGTGCGCGCGGGACCGGGGGAGGCGGAGGCTGGACGATGACCATCGGTGGGGGCGTTGCTGCGTCGGGCGTTTGAGAGGGCGCCAGTGGCGCCGATGACGTCGACGGCGACGACGGCGACGATGGCATCGATGGCAGCGAAGGCCGCGACGTGCGCGGTGCAGGTTTGGGCTTCAGGTCTTTGACCTCGGGCACCTTCACCGCGGTGGCGAGTGGAAGATCGTGCGGCTCGTTCATGAAGTGCGCGGCGTTCTCGAAGAAGCGCACGAGCTTCAGGTGACACCAGATCCAGTAGCCACCGAGCAAGAGCGCACCGACCGCGCCGATGAAGCCGACACCTCCACCGAGGCCGTACGTGAGCTGGTAGAAGATGTCGCCCGCCAGCATCATCATGATCGCGCGACGCATGTGGCCCGCGTCGTCGCGCATCGCGAGCTGGTCGTTGGCCGCGGCTTGCACCTGCACCATGCGGAGGACCGAGATGAGGCCGAGGCCGTAGCCGACGTCCTTGGCGATCGCGACGAACTTCAGCGTCTCGGCATCCTTGGTTGCCGCCTCGAGCCGCTCGAGCGAGCTCTCACTATCGAGGTTGAGGAGGATGTCCACGAGCTCGCTGAACACGTGGTAGGTCCACGCGAGCGCGGCGGTGGCGACCGCGAAGCCCACGAGCGCGACGAGCAGACCGCTGATGCTCATGCCGACACGCTTGAGCTCGCCGATCGACGACGCGACACCGGCGAACAACAGGCTCGTCGCGACGAGGTTCGCGAGCATCAAGTAGCTCGTCCAGTCGAGCATCGATGTCGCGTTGTCGAGACTCGAGACGGTCATCGACTTCACCGTCATGACGATGGTGAGACCGAGTTGCAGCAGCATCACGATGATGCCGATGCGCGAGAGCTTTAGACCTCGAGCGAACGTGGGAAGAGCCGCAGGCACGTCCGAACACTACGTGATGTACGGGGCGATCACTCGCTCTTTTTTCGGCTACTTGGTCGCGTAGAGATAGCCGATGCACATTTCGTCGTCGGTGCGCTCTCCCCACCTCACGACGTCGGTGCGCGACGTGGTGTCGTAGCCGCAAGAGATCTTGATCAGGTCGCCCTCGTGGATCTCGATCGGCTGGTCGTACGTGTAGAACAGCTGCCAGCCGAACGACCAGCGGGGAATATTCAGGAGACACGTCGTTTCGGTGCCGCGCAGCAGCTCGAAGCGCGCGTGCGTGCCGAGTCGATGCATGTGAACCCGCGCTGCATGCGCGATGATCGGTGCGTTCACGCGCTTCACGCTCGATGACTCGACGCTTGCCATGCCGGGCGCGAGCTGGAGGTCGAGCATGCTGACGCCGGTGATCATTCCTTCCATGGCGACCGAGTCGGCGAGCTCGAGCGCGACCTTGGACTGATCGACGATCGGTGCGCTCGAGTGGTTGTGATAGTGGAACTGCACGACGAGCTTTCGGTTCGCGCGCACGTGGATGCCCGTGCCTGCGGGCCAGCGCTTGATGGCGTCGCCGGCAGCCCACACGCCGATGTAGCGCAGCCCCGCGCGCGCATCCTGCGCGACGCACGAGTAGCCGGGCGCGGGGTCTTCCGCGTCGCGCGCCAGCATCTCTGCTTCCGCGGCGTCCGTGTCCGCGGTGTAGAGCTGCATGTGGTGGACGACCTCGGCGCGATCGAGCAGCACGGCGAACGCGGTGATGTAGCGATCCGTCACGAGGCCCGGATCGACGACGAAGCAACGGTACTCGTCACTCGCGACACCCGGCGCGACGGAGTAGGGCTCTGGCGAGCCGAGCTCCACGGTCGGCGTCAGCGATGGAAGGGGCGGCACGTCGAGCGTGGGCTCGTCGCGCGGATCGCCCGCCGGCGCACCCGCGTCTGCCCACGCGCCGAGCGTCGCGATGTCCTCGTCGGCGAGCCAGCGTTGTCCCTCGAACGTGTTGCACGCCCCGCTCGCATCCGCGGGCCACGGCGGCATCTGGCGCGACGCCGTCACGGCTGCGATCGCGTCGGCGGTGTCGACGGCATCCGCATACGTCACGAGTGGAAACGGCGCGACGCCACCTGCGTGATGGCAGCTGGCGCAGTTCTTCGCGAGGATCGCCGCGACGTCTTTGTAGTACGTCGGGGGGGCGCTCGGTGCCGCGTCGCTCGCCGGTGCCGCGTCGTGGCCGCAACCGACCACCAAGCCCAGCACGAGCACCACCCGACGCATCGGCACACTCTACACTCGGAGCGCACATGATGTTCATCCTCGAGCTCACGTACAAAGCAGACCTCGCCGAGATCGACGCCGCGATGAAGGAGCACATGGCGTTTGTCCGCACCCACTACGCGGCCGGCACGTTCGTCGTCTCGGGCCGCAAGGTGCCGCGCGACGGCGGCATCATCGTCGCGGTCGGCGCCGATCGCAGCGCGATCGAAGCGATCGCGAACGACGATCCGTTCGTGCAGAAGGGCCTCGCGGATGTCCGCATCATCGAGTTCCGCGCGAGCCAGCACGCGAAGAACATCGGCGACCTCATCGCGCAGCACGGCTCGTAGAAACGCGCCGTCGTCGCGGACGGCTCGGCGCGAACCCGTGCGTCGGCATTCTTCGCAGATGTGCGCACCTAGCCATGTGGCTCCTTGCCAAGTCGTCGTCGCGGGCTAGATTGGGAGTTCATGTGCCGAGTGCGGTTTCGCGCTTGGCCGTTACCCCGCCGGAATGAGGTCGGCGCACGGGAGCAGACATGCGCAAAATGAACGAAGACAACATCACCATCACCACCACGGATCTCGAGCGACTTCGGCCGCTTCTCGATCTGCACGATTCGCCTGCGGCCGAGCTCCTCGACGCAGAGCTGCATCGCGCGCGCATCGTCGCGCCCGATCACGTGCCATCGGGTCTCGTGACGATGAACAGCGAGGTCGTGTACGAGGATTGCGATACGTCCGCAACGCGGACCGTGCGCGTGGTGTTCCCGCAGGACGCCGACGCAGTGCACGGTCGCATCTCCGTGCTCGCACCCATCGGCAGCGCGCTCCTCGGCTTGCGCGTCGGTCAGTCGATCACGTGGCGCGTTCCCAACGGGACCAAGCGCCTGCGCGTCGTGGAAGTCCGCCCGCAGCTCTGAGCGGCGCGGTCACTTCGCGGTGGACCTGTTGAGGTTCACCGCCGCTCGCACGAGCGCCTTGAACGCTTGCTCGTCGATAAGGTCGCCTTGCTTGAAGTCGATCGCGCGGCGCGTGCCGCCCTCGAGGCTCGCGTTGAACAGCTTCTTCGGATCGGGCAACGACGCGCCCTTGGCGAACGTCGTCTTGACCGCTGCCTTGTAGCTCTCGCCGGTGCAGATGATGCCGTGGTCGTACCAGGTCGGGACGCCGCGCCACTTCCACTCCTCGACGACGTCGGGAGCCGCCGCCTTGATGAGCTGGCGGATCGTGCGCAGCGTCTCGCCGCGCCAATCGCCGAGCTCTTTGATCCGTCCGTCGATCAGCTTCGCGGGAGAGATGGCGCTCGGCTTCGCGGGCTTCTTGGCCGCGGGCTTCTTCGACGCGGGCTTCTTCGACGCGGGCTTCTTGGCCGCGACCGACTTCTTCGCGGTGGGCTTCTTCGCGACCTTGTTCATGTCCCGTTGTGTACTACGGGGCGCGAGTGGCACGCGCGTCGCAGTGACGGCGAGCGATCCATGATGATTCGCTCTACGTTGCCCCAAGACGTGCTCCCCGCGCTCACCGGCGTGGCGAGCCCGCGCGCGGATGTCTCATGAGGATCGCGGTCGTCATGAACGCCGCCGCCGGCAGCATCGGCGCCGAAGCGGACGAGCGCGCCCGCGCCATCCGTGAAGCATTCGTCGCCGCCGGGGTGGAGCCCGAGATCCACCGTGTCGAGCCCCAGCGTCTCGCCGCGCGCGTGCGTGAGATCGCCGCGAGTGGAGTGGACGTCGTCGTGGCCGCGGGCGGGGACGGCACGGTCAGCTCGATCGCGGGCGCGCTCGCCGGTGGTGATGTTCCTCTCGCGGTGCTGCCGCTCGGCACGCTGAATCACTTCGCGCGCGACTTGAAGATGCCGCAGGACCTCGGCGATGCCGCGGCGGCGATCGTGGGCGGCGAGCAGAAGCGCATCGACGTCGGCGAAGTCAACGGCCGCGTGTTCGTCAACAACTCGTCGGTCGGCCTCTATCCCGAGACGGTGATCCAGCGCGAAGAGGATCGCAAGCAGACGGGGCGGCACAAGTGGACGGCCATGGCCATCGCCGCCATGCGCGTGCTGAGGCGCTTCCCGCTGCTCGCCGCCTGCATCGCGCTGCCGCATCGCTCGGTCGTGTGCGCGACGCCGCTGATCTTCGTCGGCAACAACGAGTACAAGGTCAACGTGTTGCAGCTCGGTGAACGCGAGCACCTCGACCGCGGCCGCCTGAGCCTCTATCTCATGCGCTGCCGCGGCCGGCTCTACATGTTCTGGCTCATGGTGCGCGCGATCCTCGGGCGGCTCGACGCCGTGCGCGACTTCGAGGCCGAAACGGCGGAAGAGGTCGTCGTCCGTCTGCGCCACCGCGTGCTGAAGGTCGCTGTCGACGGCGAGGTCGAGTCCATGCGCTCGCCGCTGCGCTATCGCATCCGCGCCGGCGCGCTTCCGGTGATCGTTCCCCGCGCCGCGGAGGCCGCCGCTTGAAGGTCATCGCGCATATCTCGGATCCGCATTTCGGGACCGAGGATCGCGCGATCGCCAACGCCCTCCGCGCCGAGCTCGACGATGTGTCACTCGTCGCGGTGAGCGGCGATCTCACGCAACGCGCGAAGAGGTCGCAGTTCGCCGCGGCGCGCGCGTACCTCGACTCGCTGCCTTGCTCGTACATCGTCGTTCCGGGCAACCACGACGTGCCGCTGTACGACGTGTTCGCGCGGTTCGGTGATCCACTCGGCCGCTACACCGACGGCATCACCACCGACCTCGCGCCCACGTACACCGATGACACGCTCGCCGTCGCGGGCATCGCGACCGCACACGGCATGACGATCAAAGACGGGCGCATCACCGCGAAGCAGATCGCCGACGCGCGCGACTACTTCGCCAACGTGCGCTCGCAGTGGAAGGTCGTCGTCGCGCACCATCCGTTGGACGGCCCCGACGTCGCCGAGAGCGACCTCTCCGACGGCGCCGCCCCTGCGCTCGCTGCGTTTCGCGCGGTCGGCGTGCACCTGATCCTCACGGGCCACTTGCACGTCGCGTACAGCGGCGAGTCCGCGATGCGCGACGAGGAGCACCGCATCGTTTCGGTGCACGCGGGCACCTGCATGTCCACGCGCACGCGCGGCGAGCCCAACAACTACAACCGCATCACGTTCGATGGCGACGAGGTCACGATCGAGCTGCGCGCGTGGGACGGCACCCGGTTCGTCGAGGACAACTCCAAGACCTATCGCCGCAGCGGCGCCACGCGCGAGCTCCGCAAGGTGCCGTAGGTCCCGCTCGATCAGCGCACGCGGATGCGGCGATAGCGCGCCTGGATCAGCTGGTACACGCCATACGCGGCCACGCCGGCGGCGATGCCGATGAACGCCCAGCGGCCAAACGCGAACAGCTCGCGCATCGACGCGCCGGTGCCGCCCGCTTCGCTCGCGTCTTGCCTCGACGCCGCGCGCGCGAACAGCACGCCGATCGTGATGAACACGACGCCACGCGCCGCGATACCGAAGCGACTCAGCGCGACCACCACCGATCGCGCTCCCTGTCCGAGCCGCTGCAGATCGAGGTGCTTGTCGAGCTTCGCCTTCCACGCGCAGTACAGCTGCCAGATTCCGAAGGCAGCAAACCCACCCGCCACGCCCCACACGATGTATTCGCCGGCCGGCATCTCGAGCGCGCGCGACGTCCAGTGC
>JAEYYV010000214.1 GCA_023428295.1 Pseudomonadota bacterium | reverse complement strand
CTGCCGGCGCGCTCTAACCCCAGAGCTCGGTTGTGTCGATCCGACCAACCGAGCTCGCAGGGATGTTGGGGTGGCGAGTCTTCGAGCCGGGGACCCAGACGAAATAGACGGGTGAGCGCGAATGCGCGAACCCCGAGAACCCCGAGAACCACGAGAAACACTGACGTTTGAACAGACGACGTCTGGTCAAACGAAGTGATCCTTGGGGTCAGGGCGCGAGCGAGCTGACGCCGGGCGCGAGCGAGGTCGCCGCACCGTCGATCGTCATCGTGGCGCCGACGGCGTCGCGGTCGAACGTCACCGTCGCCGTCTTGCCATTGGACATCACGATTCGCGCGCCGGTCGCGCCGACCGCGGTGATCGAGGTCGCCGCGCCGTCGATCGAGAGGACGTGCAGGTAACGCTGGTCGCCACCCGACTGCGCTTCGTCCAAGCGCCAGCCACCCGTGAAGTCCGAGTTGCCACGCATGTCGTAGGACGACATCGCGCCGCCGGCGAGCTTGGTGATCGAGAGCGTGTGTCCCGACGCCGTGACCGTGGCGGTGTTGCCGCTGATCGAGGGCTGCACCGGCGTGGCGAGCTGCCACGTCTGCGAGGTACCGGCCGCCGTGGCGACGCGGTCGAACACCACGATGACGTCCGGTGCGAGGTAGACCATCTCGCGCTGCACGTTCTGGATCGCGGCGTTGCCGTTGTACGCGGGCGTGAGATCCGCCGCGACGTGCAACCAACCCGGGCCCTCTTGCAGCGCTTCGATCGTCGACGTCGTGGTCGCGACCTGACGGATGTTGGTTCCGCCTTGCGAGATGCGAACGAGGCCGTGCGCCGTGGTGTCCTGCGCGAGGCCCGAGCGCGACGCGATGTTGGGATCGTAGGCGAGCCAGCCGTCCTTGTAGATCATGAGGGAGCCCTGATCCTGGTGCGCGTGCGACTCCGTGTACGGTCCAGCGACGAGGTTCACCCACGTCGCGTGCGTATCCCAACCAGAGCGCGCATAGACCTCACCGATGCCGCGCGCGTAGTACGACGTGCCCATGCCGGAGAGCGGCTGCGCTTGCACCGCAGACGCGTCGTAGAGGAAGTCGTACGCGAGCATGAACGCCTGCGTCATCGCCGGAACGCTCGAGCTCGCGAGCAGCTGCTTCGCGCGTTGCGCGGCGGCGTCGTTCGGGAACAGCGTCATGAGGATCTGCAGATACGCGCGGTGGTAATCGAAGTACGCCGCCGTGGAGTCACGCGGGTGATCACCCGTCGGTGCGATCTTGTCGAGCGTCGGCACCGTCTGGTGCATGAACGAGATCAGCGAGTACCGCGTGTGGTTGGTCTTGGTGTGGAGCTTCTCGCCCGTCGTGGCGTGCCACCAGTCGTAGATCTCGAACAGGTTGCGCATCGCGACGCCGTAGCCCGTTCCCTCGCGCGAACCACCACCGACGAGATCCGCGTTGAACGTCGGAACGAGCTGGCCGAGGACCTTCTCGTCGCGGAACTTGGTGATCCACTCGTCGGCCTTCGGATTCTCGCCCTTCGTCGCGAGACCGAGGAGCATCGTCGCGCGGAGGAACGAGTAGTAGTAGTTGTTGCTCGGGTTGTTCACCGACCAGCCCGACCACGGAATCGTCGCCGAGCCCCACTTCGCGCCCGTCGGATTCCACACGTTCGCGACCGCGTTGTTCGCGTAGGTGATCCAGCGCGTGCGCTGCGCGGGCGTGACGGCGTCGAAGCACCAGTCATAGACCAGCGCGAGGTCGCCGATCAGCTCGCCCACATAGAGGTACGAGTCGTGCGCGACCTCGGGTGCGAGATTCGCTGCGATCTTCGCTTCCGCCGCGACGACCTGCGCCTCGACGGTGGCGATGGACTTCGTGCAATACGCCGCGTTCCCCGTCAGCTGACCGACGAGCGCCGCGTTCCAGCTCTGGAAGCCCCACACGCTCGCACCGCCGAGCCACTGATCGACCTTTGCTTTGAAGCGCGCGCCTGCGGTGCTGGACAGCGAGCTCTGGAGGCGCGTCTTGTTCGGTCCGAGATAGATGCGCGGGTGCGCCGCCGGATACACCGGCATCGTGCTCGTGTCCTCGACGTCCGGTCCACCCTCCTCTGGCGTGCCACCACCTCCATCACCGCCCTCGCCGCCTCCCTCACCACCACCACCGTTGCTACCGCCAAAGAACGGCCCACTGTCATCGCCCTGACTCGCTTCGTCCATCCCGCAAGCCGGAATGAACGTGAGAAGAACCGCCGCCGCTGAAATGACTGCTTTCATGCGTCCCATATCGGCACGCGTAACAAACGCAGTTAGTTCTTCGCTCTGTGGTTTTTGTCCGACACGGTCTAGGGTTACGTCGTCGGAGAATTTCTAGATGCATTTTCTCGACGGTGCGCGCACGGCGATCTCGATTTCGCGCAACGTCGATTACGAAACGCGCGATCGATTACCCGCAAAAAAAGTGACTGACCCGAGCGTCATTCGGAGAGCGATCGTGTCGCGCACAGCTAGGAAGCTGTCTGTAGGCGCGAGTTATTCGGGCGAAACAGCGACGCCAGGACGCGTTTTCCGAGGCATTTGCTTATACACGTCCCAGATCTGACCGAGCACCGTGGTCGGGTTGCCCTTGAAGCGGAAGTCGACGAGATCGGACACCTCGGTGTTGAGCTCACCGATCTCCACCGTGGGCAACCCCTCCGCGCGCGCGAGGAGGATCGGACGCGCGAGGTACGAGTACATCGTCGTCACGCCGACGGCGATCACGAGATCGAAGCCCTGATCGAGCTGCTCCTGTAGACGCGTGAACGGCTCCTCCGGCAACGCTTCGCCAAACAGCGGCATGTCGGGACGCACCACGCTCGTGCACGTCGCACAGCGCGGCGGCATGTCGAGGCTTCCGAAGGACGAGTGACGCGTCGTGATCTCGCATCGCGTGCAGCGCAGATCGAACAGCGCGCCGTGCATCTCGATCACGTTGCGAGACTCCGCGCGCTGATGCATGCGATCGATGTTCACCGTCATGATGGCGGTGCGCACGAGGTCGCGCTCCACCTGCGCGAGGAACTCGTGTCCGCGCGTCGGCTTCGCGGCGCGGATGTTGTTCGCCATGACCGAGAGGTACTTCCAGGTCAGCTGCGGTTTCGTGTGAAGCGTGTCGATCGCGAGCGCGGCCTCGAACACCTTGCCGTCCTCGGGACGCTTGCGCTCGAGGCCGAGCAACCCGCGATAGCTCGGCACGCCCGCGTCCGTCGACAAGCCGCCGCCCGTGATGAACAGGACGCTGCGCGCCTGGGACAGGAGCACGCCGACGGCATCGAGCAGCTCGCGCCGCACCTGCGCCCCCGTGGGCCGTTTACTGCGAGGCCGTAGCGTCATTTCTTCGGCGTCGGTCTGGCGTTCCAGATCCGAAGCGTCAGCGCGAATCCTACCAGGGCGACCGGGATCATCGCGTAGGGCCACACGGACCAATTCTCGATCTTCGCGGCTTCCGGGTTGGGGACGAGGCAGCCCTTGGCATCGCGCATCTTCGCGGCGGGGAGCATCGCGCCGTACAGGAACGACTGGATCGTCGAGCCGAGGTACACGAAGCCATCGATGATGCCGACGGCCATGCCGGTGTTCTTCTTTCCGGCGAAGTCCGCGGACGCGGTGGCGG
>JAEYYV010000155.1 GCA_023428295.1 Pseudomonadota bacterium | reverse complement strand
CGCAAGGAGAACGCGGCGTGGCGCCGATCGGGCGAGATCGCGACGCCGAACACGTCGGGGAACACGAGCTCGCGCGTCGTGTTGTTCGCCGGATTCCACAGCTGCAGACGATCGTCGATGTCGACGAGGATCTCGTCCGCGCCGGGGAGAAACGTCGTGCGGGCGATCGGCTTCTCGAAGCGGGCCGACGCACGCACGCGGCCGCTCGCACGATCGTAGAGGATCGCATCACGCTCGTCCGTGGTGAGCACGCGATCGCCGTGGCGCTCGAGCTGCGCGGTGCCGTACTCGGCGCAGCTCGGATTGTAGACCTCGCCCAGCTTCGCGCCGGTCGTCGTGTCGAGGAGCGTCACGGTGCCGCCGAGGCTGAACGCGGCGGTGCTGCCGTCGACATCGACATCGTCGATCATCGCGTCGGTGTTGTACGCGACGATGTCGTACGGCTTGTTGCCCATGATGCGGACGAGCTTCTGCGGAGTGGTCGTCTCCCAGCGGTACGCGGCGACGAGCTTGCCTTCGTCGCCGAGCCACGCTTCCTGCGTCTCGCGGGGAAGCGACACGTCACGGATCGTGCGGCCCTCGATCGTCTTGATCGTGATGCGCGATGGACCGGAGGCCTTCGCCGTGAAGCCTGGCTCGAACGGGCGAGAGGTGCGCGTCGCGAAGCGCGTGACTGGATTGCCGACGACGAGCGCGGTTTGCTTCCCGAGTGATGCGGTGCTCGTCAACGCGCCGTTCTGATAGCGCCAGACCTCGGCGCCGATCGCGGTGACGGTGCCCGCGTTGTCGACAGCGAGCTGATTGTACGGGCCGTACGGCACCGGAACCGACGTGACCGAGCCGCTCGCGAGGTCGGCGACCCGGATCGAGTTTCCGTACGCGATGATCACGCGCTGGCCCGCGAACACGAGGTCGGCGCTCCACATGCTCTGCGGTGCGAGATCGAAGCGCCCGAGCACCGAGCCGTCCGACGTCGAGTACACGGTGAGCGCGCTGCTTCGGATCGAGGCGATCCGTTCACCAGCGGCGTCGAGCGTGCCGTTGTAACCCAGCATCGACGGGAGATCCCGCGTGCCGCTGCTCGTGGTCGCGCGGAAGCGAAGGTTGCCCTTCTCGTACACGCGCTCGACGAGGGTCTCGCCCGCAGCGTCGAGGAGCGACGGCGCGTGGTCGTTTCGCTTCCACGTCCCGATCTCGAAGCGCACCGTTTGATGCGAACCGTGGGCGTTCGCGAAGATCGCGGTCTTGGTCACCGCGAGCTTGGTCCACGTCGGCTTCGCGTCGATCACGTGTGTGCGAGCGAGCGTCTTCGCGTCGTAGATCGCGAGCGGCACGTCGAGGCCCGCGATGACGATGCTGCCATCGGGCAGCTCGCGCGCACTCGCGGCGCCATACGCGTCTTTCGCGGGCGGCGTGCGCTCGAGCGGAAACCAGGTGGGCTGAAACGTCTGCGGATCGACGAGAGCGACCTGGACCTGCTCGTCCTTGGTCCCCGCGACGAGGTAGCGCCCGTCGGAGAGTCGGCGGAACGAGCTCACGTACATCCGCTTGCCGAGCGAGTGGACGCGACCGCGCGCGCCCGTCGCGAGATCGATCTCCTCGATCTCGCCGCGCGTGACGCCAGCGACGAGCGCGACATTGTCGACGACGAGGACAGCGCCTGCGCCATCGGCGAGGTGCCACGGCAAGACCTGCGTGATCCACCGCGTGCCCGGCGGCGCATCGGTCGGAATCGCGGGCTGCTGCACCTGCGTGCTCGTGCCGCACGCAGCGAGAACCACGAGCAAGAAACGCATAGAGCCGTAGCCTAACTCACGCATGCGGTCGCGTGGCGGCGACACTCGCACACTCGGACCACGCAGCGCGCACACCGGCGAGCGCGCTCGCACGCTCGGTCGGATAGGTCTGGCGGAAGTCCATCCACTCGAGCGCGCAGACGAGCGACAGCTCGGCGAGGCCGAAGCCATCGCCGAAGCTCTTGCCATCGGGGGCGAGTTGCGTTGCGAGCCAGGCGAAGATCGAGTCCGCGCGCTCCACCTGCCGCGTCGCGAACGTGCTCGTGTTCCAGGCGACGTTGTCATCGCGCTTCAAATAGAACGTCTGGATCACCGACTCGAGCGCGTCGTCGACCGCGTTCGACAGATTCCGCGTGCGCCACACGTCGCGCGGCGGCGATATCCCGCCCCACCCGCGCGTCGTGACGAGCCACTCGATGATCACGCGCGAGTCGAACAGCGTGCGACCGTCGATCTCGGCGACCGGCACCTTGCGAATCGGTGACACCTCGCGCAGCAGCGCCTGCCCCGCCTCCGTCGCGGTATCGATCCGCTCGACCGGCTCTCCGACCTCGGCCGCGACCACGCGAACGCGGCGGACGAACGGTGACGTCGTGGTGCCATAGAGCTTCATGCGCGCGACTATACTAGGAGCGTGCAGGTGTTCCTGGTCCGTCACGCCGAGGCCGTCGACGAAACCGTCGAGCTTCGCGATCCGCATCGTCACCTCACCCCGCAGGGGCGCGCACAGGCGCGTGCGCTCGGCGAGCGCTTGCGGTGGCACGATTGCGGTCCGACCCACCTCTACTCGAGCCCCCTCGTCCGTGCGCTCCAGACCGCCGAGCTGATCTGCTCCGCCATCGGCGGCGACGCGGGCGTCGAGATCCTCCCGCAGCTCGCCCCCGACGGCTCTGCGCGGGACGTCGTCGCCGCCGTGCGCGCACTGCCCGCCGACGCCGAGGTCATGCTCGTCGGCCACGAGCCATCGATCTCCGCGATCGCGGGGCTGTTGTCGGAGCTCTCAGACTTCCCCGCGCTCGCCAAAGCCGAGGCCGTGCGCCTCGACAACGGCTCCATCCGGTGGCGCTTCGCGTGGGACGCCGAAGCACCCGCGAAGCGGTGATTCCCCGAGTGTGCTGGTCTCGCACCTGCACTTGTTCCTCGTCGGTAAACAACCGAAAGGGAACCATCATGGCTACGAAGTCTTCCGTGGACCAACTCAACAGCTTCTTGCGCGGCGAGATGTCCGCCGTCGAGACGTACCAACAAGCGATCGACAAGCTGGAAGCGTTCTCCACCTCGCGCGATCAACTCCTCGTGAACCTGAAGTCGCACCAGGACCGCGTGATGATGCTGCGCGACGCGATCATCCAGCTCGGCGGGACGCCTGCCGAAGGCTCGGGCGCGTGGGGCGCGTTCGCCAAGATCGTCGAAGGCGGGGCAAAAGCGTTCGGCGAGAAAGCCGCTGTCGCTGCGCTCGAAGAGGGCGAGGACCACGGGCTCGCGGACTACAAGCGCGGCCTCGAGGGCGACGATCTCGATGCCCAAGCGCGTTCGCTCGTGACCACCAAGCTCCTACCCGAGCAAGAGCTGACGCACCGCCGGCTCTCGAACGTCAAGCACCGCATGTAGCGCCGCGCGCGTCCCCGGCGCGCAGCGTCGAGGCCGCGTCGTGCAACAAATGGGGACGGACCGCGGCGAGACCTCGCGGTCTGCTACGGCGGCGCGATCGCATCGACGCGCGCGCGGAAAACACTACGCGGGTACTCGCGACGGAACGCGTTCGCGGCGGCCTTTGCGCCCGCGAGGTCGCCCTTCGCGGCGAATAATTCGATCGACAACACGCGCTGCTCCTCGACGAGGACGCCGCGCGGGAAGCGCATTGCGTGCTCGATGAGTGACTTGCCGGCGAGCTGCAAGTCGCCGCTGCGCAGTGCGGAGCGCGCGACATCGATCAGCTGACGCTCGCGCGCGAGCTCGTCCGCGGTCATGCGCGGAGCTCCATCGCGCGGAGCACCATCGCGCCGAGCACCATCGCGCCGAGCACCATCACGAGGCGTCTTGGTCACATCGGTGGGCGCGTAGACATCGTCGGCTGATGTGTTGGTCGGCACGTCGATGCGTGCGTCGGCCGCGATTGGCTCGTCGCGCGACGCCGTGTCATCGATGGCCGCATCGACCCGAGCCCCCGCGTCGTCGGTGGGCGCCGTCGATGCGCGCTCGTCGGAGCGCGGGCGCTCGCTGCGCGCGACATGGGTGGCGGGCTGCGAGCGCGGGCGCAGCTCGCTGATCGTCGCGCCGACTCCGCCGCCCGCGATCACCGCGCCGATGACGAGTGCAGCGGTCTTGCCGGCGACCGTCGTACCCGCCGCAACCGTCGCAGCGCCTGCGCCGGCGCCGGCGGTGGCGAGCCCACCACCACCGCTGCTGCCACTGCCAGCACCACCAGCGCCGCCGGCACCACCGTCACCGCCGCCACCATCGCCACCATCGCCACCATCGCCACCATCGCCACCACCGTCGGGACCGCCACGGCCGAGCAATGCAGCGGCGGACAGCCCGAGGGTGGCGGCGAGCTTGGTCGCCATGCGCGACTTCTGCGCGCTCGACGGTCCACCCTCGAGGCCCTCGGCGAGCAGCGCCGCGCGAACCCACGGGTCGAGCGGAGCGGGCATCTCGTCGTGCTCGCTCATGGCGCGCCTCCCGTGGGTGACTGCGAGCTCGCCACCGCGTTCGCGATCGCGAGACGCGCGCGGCGAAGACGCGTGTAGGCCGTGTTGACCGGAATCGATAGTGACTCGGCGACGTCGGTCACCGCGACACCGTCGAGATCCGCGAGCACGAAGACCGCGCGCGCTTCTTCATCGATGGCATCGAGTGCCTTGCGCGCGAGCTCGATCGCTTGTCGCTTGACGGTCTGTCGCTCGGGCGAGCTGCTCTCGCTCGCGGCGAGCGAATCCTCGAGCTCTTGCGTAGCGCGACGCGCGGCCTTCTTCCGCTGCTCGCTCGCGACGCGGTAGGCGATGCCGAAGAGCCACGGGCGCAGTGGGCGCGCGCGGTCGTAGTCCGCGAGCCTGCGATGCACGACGAGAAACACCTCGTGCGCCACGTCTTCGAGATCCGCGGGCGCGACACCGAGGCGACGCAGCGACGCCCAGATGTAGTCGAGGTTCGCGCGATAGACCGACGCGAAGTCGAGCGCGCCCGCGTCGGTGGTCACCAGCGATATCCCAACGCGAGGTCGAAGCCGAGCTGGCCGAAGCCCACGCGATAGCGCTCGACCCCTCGCGACTCGATCTTCACGGCGGGGAGTGGGACGGCGAGCTCGGCGGTCGGACGCAAGAAGGCGCGGCCGAGTGGGATCGTGAGGCTCGCCGAGAAGGCGGTCTCGAAGAACGCCTCGCCGTACTCGGCGCCACGATCCGGAATGTCCGGATCGATCGAGTAGTCGCCGATGTAGACGTCCTTGTTGCCGACGCCGATGGCGGCGCAGAAGTGGAAGAAGCCTTGCCGGCGACAGCCCTCGCCGAGGATCTCGACTTGGTTCGCGCGCAGCGTGAGGTTGCCGTCGGACTTCGAGCCGCTCGACATCCGCGCCAGCACGCCGATGCGCCACGCTGGCAAGAGATATGCCGCGCGCAGCATCATCGCGAACGCCGTCGTCGGGTGCTGGCTCGTCATACCGCCGAGCGCGAGCGCGATCTCGTGCTTCGGCGGTTCGGGCGGCGCCGCGGGGTTGATCGGAGGAAGTCCTCGCCATCCGGGTGGCTCGTAGCTGCGTTGCGCTTGTGGGTACGGAGCGGGACGCACGAAGGGCTGCGGCGCGGGAGCAGGTGATGCCGTGGGTGCGGCGGTTCCGTGCGATGGCTCGATGATGACGGCGAGCGCGAGCTCGAGTGCGCTGATCGCGTCTTCGCACTTCGACGTCGGACCGATCGCGCGCCGCGACGTGCCCGTGCCCTCGCGTAGCTCGATCGCCGCGACGTAGCCCGCCGCGGTTTGCTTCACATCGATGAACGCTTTGCGTGCGGAGTCGCCGTAGAACGGGTCGCGCCCGAGACGAGCGAGTACGCCTGCGCGCACGCTGATCTCGTCGGGACAGTTCGCCGGCGCGACGTACTCGATCGCGATCGTCGATCCGGTCGGCTGCGCGAACGCCTCATGCGCGGAGGCGATCGCGAGAGCGATCACGACGACACGCATGGAGGTGACGCTCACGCCGCGTGCATATCACCGGCGGGCGGTAGCTCCAACGCCTTCCGGATGCCACTGGACGCCCGAGCCTGGCTGCTCCTCGACGACCGAGCCGTAGACGAGCCACGCGCCGAGCGCCGTGGCGCCGACCGCGACGCCCGTGCCGATGATCTCCGCGGTGCCCACACGTCCACCCTCGGCGAACATGCCGAGGATCGCGATGTCGGCCATCACACTGAACGCGAGGAGCGGCCAGCCGACGAGCCCCTTCCAGCGCGCGCTGCGCTGGATGCCGACGGCGTGGCGATACGCGGAGACCTTCGTGTCGACGTTCACGAAGCCCATGCTCGTGCGCTCGTCGTCGTCGACAAGCGTGAAGCGGAGCTGCTTGTTGCCCGGTGTGGTGTCCATGATGCACGGCGTGACGCAGACCTTCGTCGAGACCTCGATGGAGCCGCCGAACGCTTTCGCGCCGAAGCTGCCTCCCATCGATCCGCCGCGCACTTCTTCTACGACAGCGGGGCCGTCCGCGGAGTCGAGCACGACGCGCGTGAGGCCCGGGCCCGGATCGCCATCGAGCGAGACGTTCGGCAACACGGCCTCGGGCGGCGTGGGCGCGGCGTGGCGCACCGTGCGCCAGCAGCCGGTGGTGCCGGCGGTGAGAGTGACGAGGAGGGCAAGAGAGACGGACGTGCGTGCGTTCATGTCACCGAATTGGCGATTCCTCGTCGGTCCGTTTCGGGGAGCTGAAGAAAACCGAAAAAATATTCGATCGCCGAAACGGAAACGAATCGCCGCGCCAATAGCCACGAGAGGCACCAGGATCGAGCCGCTACGTCAGCGCCGCGAGCAGACCGAGCGCGCGCTCGAGATAGAGGATCGAGAACACGACGACGAGATCGACGACCGTGATCACGCTGCCGTAACGCAGGAAGCGCAGAAAGCCGATCTCGCCGCGCGGCCCCGCGCCCTCCATCACGATGATGTTCGCGACGCTGCCGAACAGCGTCAGGTTACCCGCGATCGTCGAACCAACAGCGAGCATGACGAAGCCCCACGCTGGATACGGCATCTGGGGGACCCACGCGACCGCGACGAGAACGAGCGGCACGTTCGACACGAGGTTCGAGATCACGACGACAAACGAGAGGAACGCGAGGTCTCCCCAGATGTCACCACGCGCGACGACGGGCGCGACGTAGCCAAAGATCTCGTCGAGCACCCCCGCATGCGCGACTCCCGCGACCACGATGAACAGCCCCGCGAAGAACACGAGGAGCTGCCAATCGACGAGCGCGAACGCCTTCTTCGGCGGTGTCCGCGCGATCACCATGAGGCCGGCCGCAGCGACCATCGCTGCACCCGCGAGCGAGACGCCGCACGCCGCGAGCACCGCGAACGCGACGAGCGCGCCGATGCCCTTGAGCGCGAGCGGAACATCGAGCGCTGGCTTGGGCGGCGCGAGCTGCGCGAGCGGTTCCTTTGGCAGCTCCTTACGGAACAGCCACACGAGGATGGCGGCGTTCGCGGCGAGACACGCGATGCCCGCGGGCAACGTGAACAGGAAGTACGGCAAGAAGTTGATCGTGTCGTGCGCCGCAGCGCCGACGATCATGTTCTGCGGGTTGCCCGAGAAGCTGACGAGACCGCCGACGTTGGCCGCACTCGCGAGCGCGAGGAGGTACGGCAGCGCCGGCAAGCGCGCTTCGACGACGACGGACATCACGAGCGGCGTGAGGAGCACGCACACCGTGTCGTTGAGCAACAGCGCGGACAGTCCACCGACGACAAACGTCAGGCCGAACAGCAGCGAGCGCGCGGACTTCGCGCGAACGAGCACGTAGTAGGCGGAGTACCGGAAGAACCGCGCTTCGGCGAGGTAGCTCGCGATGAGCAGCACGCCGAACAGCAAGATCACGACGTGCATGTCGATGGCTTTGATCGCGAGATCCATCGGCAGCCCGCCGACGAGCACCATCGCGGTCGCGCCGACGATCGCGCCGGCCGGACGGTCGAGCCCGATCCAGTGCAGTTGCCGACTCGCGATCACGAGGTAGGTCAAGCAAAAGACAACGAGGGCGCCGACCACTGCGACACCTACGATACGCCGAGTCCACACCACCAAAGCGGCTGCGAGCTGACGACTTAGATCCGATCGCGCAGGATGACGTTGGGGTGGCTATGTCTCGTCGATATCTGATCATCGCATCCGTCGCAGCTCACGGCGCGCTCGCCGCGGGCCTGTTTATTTCCGGCGTCTGGAAGCTCGAGCGCCTGGACTACAAGCACCGGGTGAGCCTCACGCTGGGCGCGATGATGCCGCTCGGCGACGGCGGCGGTGGCGACGGCGACAAGCAGGACGAGAACAAGGAGAAGACGAAGAAGGAGAAGGTCGAAACGAAGAAGCGGAAGACGAAGGTCGAGCTGCGCAACGTCGACAAGATCGAAACGGTCGACCAGGAGAAAGACGCGCCCACTGAGGTCGCTTCGTCGACCGGCCGTGGTGGCGGCGATGGCGAAGGCAAAGGAGAAGGCCCCGGCATCGGTCCCGGACGCAGCGGCGGCGGTGGCGGTACATGCGATCCGATGGGCGATCCGAGCCTGTGCGAGGGCCCGCCCGTGGTCCACGCAGCGCGCTGCGGTGACGGCATCGTGCAAGGGAGCGAGCAGTGCGACGATGGCAACACCACGAGCGGTGACCGGTGCTCGGCGACGTGCCAGATCGAGCAGATCGTCGTTCCGCCCACGGTGTTCACGGGCATGCGCCTCTCCGGCGAGACGCAGATCGTTCCGCCGGACACGGTGAAGACGCAGATGCTTCGCGACGGCAAGGACCTCTCGCGTGGCTCGTTCCAGCTGTGCATCGACGCGGGCGGCCGGATCGCGTCCATCACCCCGCTCGGCGGCGGCACGAAGTACCCCGCGTACGACGCGAAGATCACCACGGCGATGCGCGCCTGGCGCTACAAGCCGTACACCGTGGTGAGCCAGGGCAAGACCGTGGCAGTCCCGGCCTGTTCGGTTGTCACGTTCGTCTACACGATCAAGTAAGCTTCGGCCCGCGTGGCCGACCTCGCGATCGAAGTGAAGGATCTCCGGAAGACATTCCGGACGCCGTTCGCGCGGCGCAAGGTCGAGGCGCTGCGCGGGGTGTCGTTCACCGTCGACAAGGGACACCTGTTCGGCTTTGTCGGTCCCAACGGCGCGGGCAAGACCACCACGATCCGCACGCTCATGGGCCTCATCCGCCCGACGAGCGGCAGCGCGACGATCCTCGGGCACGCCATTCCGAGCCGCGCCGCTCGCTTTCGTGTGGGCTTCTTGCCCGAGGCGCCCTACTTCTACGACTACCTCACCGTCGGCGAGCTCCTCGATCTCGCGGGGCGCTTGTTCGGCGTGCCGGCGGACCTTCGCAAGAAGCGCGCGGACGAGTTGATCGAGCGCGTCGGCCTGTCTCGCGCGCGTACGCAGAACCTCAAGAAGTTCAGCAAGGGCATGCTCCAACGCGCGGGGCTCGCGCAGGCGCTGATGAACGATCCGGACCTGGTGGTGCTCGACGAGCCGATGTCCGGGCTCGATCCGATCGGCCGCAAAGAGGTGCGCGAGCTGATGGTCTCGCTCCGCGACGCCGGCAAGACGGTGTTCTTCTCGACGCACATCCTGTCCGACGTCGAGGCGATCACGGATCGCGTCGCGATCGTCGCGCGCGGAACGCTCGTCGCGAGCGGCACGCCGCAGGAGCTCGTCGCCAAGACCCTGCTCGGTGTGGACATCATCGTCCGCCTTCCGGACAGTGCGAACGTCGACGAGCTGACCGGGAATGCATCGCGCGTGCGGCGCACCGGCGACGAGCTCACGCTCACGCTCGCGGCGACCGACGACGTCGACGCGTGGATCACGCGTGCCCACGCAGCGGGCGCGAAGCTCCTCTCGGTGTCGCCGCGTCACGAGACGCTCGAGGATCTGTTCCTGCGCGAAGTCGCCGGCGCCGACGCCGCCGCCCCCAAAGAGGCCGCATCGTGACCGGCCGCATCTGGGCGATCGCGCTCAACACGTTCCGCGAGGCCGCGCGCATTCGCGTGCTGTACGGCATCCTCGTCCTCGTCGCGGGCGCGAACCTGTTCGCCCTCGTCCTCGGTCAGATGGCCACCAACGAGGAAGCGCGCGTCGCACGCGACGTGGGGCTCGCGGGCATCTCGCTGTTCGGTTCGATGACCGCGATCTTCCTCGGCGTGTTCCTCCTCTACACCGAGGTGCAGCGGCGAACGATCCACGCGATCGTATCCAAGCCGATCGAGCGCTGGGAGTTCGTGGTGGGCAAGTACGCCGGGATGGCGCTCGTGCTCACGGTGCTCGTGCTGGTGTTCGCGCTCGCGATGGTGGCGATGCTCGCGATTCAAGGTGTCGCCATCACCGACGCGGTCGCGAAGGCCGTGGTGCTGGCGTGGTTCGAGGTGCTGACCGTCGCCGCGATCGCCATCTTCTTCTCGTCGTTCTCGACCCCGTTCATGTCCGGGATCTTCGCGCTCGCGATGTGGGTCATCGGCCGGGTCACCCCTGACGTCGAGGCGGCGACCCGCGATGCCGCCGCGTGGATCCGCACCCTGGCGCGGATCGCGCTCGAGATCGTGCCGGATCTCCATCTGTTCTCGATATCTGGCCGCACGCTGGACGGCGAGCATGTCTCGGTCCACGCCGACTTCGTTTCCTGGGGCTACGTGGCGACCTCGAGCCTGCATGGCCTGGGCTGGATCGTGGGCCTCCTGGCTCTAGCGGCCCTCTTGTTCCACCGACGGGACTTCGCGTAGCTTCTCGGCCCGATGGGCAAGAACCTGGGCGGAGAGATCATCGAGTTGCTGGAGTCGGAGCGCGTCGATCTGCGCGTCGCCGCGGCCACGGTTCTCTCGGCGGTTGGAAAGGGCGACAAAGCGGTCATCAGCGCGTTGACCGATTCGCTCGCCGACAAGGACGGCGTGGTCCGCCGCATCGCGCTCGAGGGTCTCGCGGACATGGGCGCGAGCGGCATCGCACCGAACCTCGTGCCGCTCCTCCACTCGGGTGACGAAGCGCTCGCCGAGCGCGCCGCGCAGGTGCTCGCGCAACAAGGCGCTGCTGCCGAGAGCACGCTGCGCCGAGAAGTCTCGTCGGGACCGGTCAGCGCACGTCGCGTGATGGCGCAGCTGCTCATCAAGCGCGGCACGCAGCCGGCCCTCGACGCAGTGCTCGATCAGCTTCCCGACAACGAGTTCGGCGAGCAAGCGCTGCAGCTGATCCGTCACGAGCTGGATCAGGGCAACGAGAAGCTCGCGAACCAGATCGAGAAGTCCGCCACCGAGCGCGCCAGTGACGCGAACAAAGAGCTGTCCAAAGCGTGGACCCGAGCGGTGAAGGCGGCCGAGGCCGCGCAGAAGGAAGCGGCGAAGGCGGCCAAGAAGAAGAAGAACGGCGCCCCGAGCAGCACCAACGGCCACACGCCGTCGTCGCATGATCCCACGCGTGACGTGGATGTCGCCCGCGGCATCGTGGAGCTGGGCGCGCTCCTGCGCCTGATCGGGTACCTCGGCCGCACGTCGACGAAGACGATGCTGCTCAAGTACGCCGACGACGCGGATCAACCGCGCCCGATTCGTCTCGCCGCCATCGCGGGACTTCGTCGCATCGTCGCGCAGAGCGAGGCCAAGGGAACCGAGAACGTGATCTCCGCGCTGATCGATCTCGCGGACAGCGACGATCTCGCCGTCGCGCAGTCGGCGGTCGACACGCTTCGCGGCGCGCGCATCCCCGAGTCGCTCGCGAAGGCATTCGCGGCGCTCGCGAAGTCCAAGAACACCGCCGCGCAGAAGCTCGCGATGGAGCGCATGCCCGCCGGCGGTGGCGCCTCCGCGGTCAAGGCGCTGGTCGAGACGCTCGCCGGCAACGATCCATCGGCGCGCGACGCAGCGGCGCGCGGCCTGTCCAAGGCGCCCGAGGCCGTGCTCCCCGTCACGCGCGCGCTGCTCGCGACCACCGACGAGCAAGTCGCGCGTCGCTATGCCGGCGTCTTGCGATCGCACCGCGGCAACATCTCGAACCAGGCGATCGACGAGCTCGTCGAGCAGCTCCGCGAGTACATGGATCTCCACTTCAAGAACAAAGCGACCGCAGACAAGATCGTCCTCGAGCGCGTGTTCGGTGAGCTGATCGCGGACATCGCGCCCGCCAAGCACGTCGAGCTGTTGTTCGAGCGCGCGCAACGCCTGCGCAAGCAAGGCAAGTCGGTCGAGGCGTTCGGCAGCCTCAAGCCGCTCCTGCGCTCGCGTGCAGATATCGATACCGCGATCGACGACGATCAGCGCTTCCTGATGGCGCTCCTCGCCCTCGAAGCCGCGGGCGAAGGTCTCCTCCGCACGACGCGCACCGACGATCCGGTGTTCGAGCAATTCTCCCGCCTCGCCGCGAAGGGCTATCCCGTCGCGAAGAAGCTCGCACGCGAGAAAGACCTGTCGGATGAAGCGCTGTACGCGCTCGGCTTCCGCTTGCTCGAGTCACGCGATGGTTCGAACGAGGAGCTCGGCGCGGATCTACTGCAAGGCATCATCGACGAGCGACCGCGCAGCAAGCTCGCGAAGTCGGCCAAGAACAAGCTCAAGTTAACCGGTCACCTCGACGACTAACGAGCCGGCGAACGCTGGGCACGTAGCAGCACCGAAGGCGATGCGAAGGTCGGGTCAGAGCACGGGCGGCGGCGAGATCTGTCCGCTCTGCGTGAGCGTGCCCCACACCTGCACGTAGCCTGCGCCGCCACCGCCACCGCCACCACCCACCGTGAGCACCGAGCGATTCTCGCCCGCCTCTCCGGCGATCGTCGTGCCCGCAGCGCCGCGCCCGCCGCGCCCCGCGCCGGCCGCGTTCGTGCCGCCCTCGGGCATCGCGAGCGCGCTCTGCGATTCGTGACCGCCACCCGCGTTCTCGACGGCGCTCGAGCCGCCGCCACCGCCGCCGCCGTTCGCGAAGACCTCGCCCGCCACACGGACCTGCGGCGCATCGAGTCCGATCATTCCGCCCGAGCCCCCACCGCCACCACCACCACCACCGGCGACGACCGAGAGCACGGCACCATGGCCACCCTCGCCCGATGCGTTGATGCCCGCAGTGATGTCGATGTTCGTGCCGGCGATCGCGTAAAAGACGCCGCCGCCATGGCCTCCGTCGCCGCCGATGCCGACCGGACTGCCACCACTTTGGCCTCGACATCCGCCGCGTAGCGACGTGGGCGGCGTCGAGGTCGGTCCCGTGCTCCCACCCGTGGCCACGCCACCGCCACCACCACCTCCACCACCGCCGCCGAAGGCGCCGCCCGCACCGCCGCCGAGTCCGGACGGACCCGTGCCGTTCGTGCAGACGGTGGTCGAGTTGCCCGCGCCGCGCGAGTCGCGGTGACTCGCCACGTCGATCGTCGCGTTGACGGTCAGGCTCTTCGTCGCGACGAACACGATCGGGCGCGGGCCGACGCCGCGCATGCTCGCCTCGATCACGATGTCCTCCGCGACGACGACGCACGCACCGGTGATCGGCCCGTTGTTGATCGATCCCTGGACGACGGTACAGTTGCCGCCGACGTTGGTGTCGAACGTGGTGGCGACCGAGACCACGTACGAAGGCGGCGGCTGCGTGATCGGACACACCACCACCAGCCCGGTGCCGTAACAGCCGAGGCCCGCATCGCCCGTCATGGCGCCGCTGTCATCCTGTTGCGCGTCGGTCATGCCGCCGTCGCCGTCCGTGGAGGTGGCGCTTGTCTCGACGTAAAAGCTGCAGCCGGACGCGAGACACGCGGCGGCGACGAGAGCGACCCGACTCACAGGGGGGCCATTGTCGCGACGCGGTCCGGCGACGTCAATCACCTTCTCTTCGACGAAGTTGTGCAAAGCTCGGAACGTGCTTCGCACCTGGTTCGCCGTGGTGGTCGTGGTCGCGATGGCGTCGTGCATCCGCCCGTCACTCGTCGAGTGCGGCGATCTCGTGTGCGCACCGACGCAGGTCTGCCACGCGGACCGGTGCCTCGATCCGTCCGTCCTCGATCCGTGCAAGCCACCGACGGACGAAGGCGCGAGCTGTGACGCTCTCGGCGCGCCGGGCCACTGCACCGCAGGCGTGTGTGAACCCGCCACGTGCGGTGATGGCTACGTCGATGTCGATCTTCGCGAGGCGTGCGACGACTCCGTACCCGACACGCATTGTGTCGATGTCGGCTACGACATCGGCCGCCCCGCATGCACCGAGTGCCAAGCGGATCCGACGATGGGCTGCACGCGCTTTGGCTGGGAGCGCGTCGTGGATGCAGCGACGACGTTCATGTGGACGGACGGCACCACCCTCGCCTACGTGACCGCTGCGCCGGCCGCGCTCGAGGTGCACGGGCCTGCGGGCGACACGATCATCGCGGGCGCGTTCTTCGGCGTGCACGGCGCGAACGGTCGCGTGGTGACGTGGAACAACACGGCGGTCATCGAGGTCGCTGGCGGCGCGATGCGCACCCTACCGAGCCTGCCGACCGCGGTCGCGCACGTTCGCATGGACGACAGCGGCACGATCTACACGCTAGCGGGTTGCACGGTGCGCTCGATCGCGAGCGGTGCCACGGCGTGGACCACGCTCGGCGCGCTGGCAGGTCCGGCGTGTGGACGCATCGAGATCGGTCCCGTCGTGAACGGACGCGCGCGCCTCGTCGCGACGCGAGGCAATCCGGCGTCGAACGAGCTGTGGGAGTACGACTGGTCGATTCAGCAGTTCCGGCGAATGGGCGAGATGCAGAGCCCGATCGCCAACGTTCGCATCCAGCCGACGCCCACCGGTGACGTGCTGTGGATCTCCACGGGCAACGCGACGCAGGTCTATCGCGACGCCGGGACTGGCCCGACGCCGATCACGATCGGCTTCTCCGCGTCGACGATCTCGTTCGCGGGCGCTGACGTCTACGTCGGCGACATGGTCGGCAACGTCGCGCGTCTTCGCGACGGACGCGTCGCGCGGTTCCGATCGCCGACGGGCGGCCTCGTCATCACCGGCGGTGATCGTTTGTACGCGTATCGCGGATCGATCTATCGCTTCACGGGGATCACGCGCGGAACGCGAGCGCCGATCGTGCCGGCCACACCTGTCGAGATCGTCGCGTCACTCGTCGAGCCCGAGGGAACGATTCACGCGATCTCTCGCTCGCAGATCCACACGCCGACCGACAGCGGCACGTGGACGCACACCACGGTGCCCGGCATCTTTGCGCGCGCGTTCGCCGGCATTGCACCCACGTACTTCATCTCGTCGTTCGACACGGCGACGACGCCGTCGCTGATCACGTCGACGAACGGCATCGGCGGGCCGTGGTCCGAGGTCACCGTTCCCGGTGCGCCACGCATCCACGCGTTATGGCTCGATCCGAGCGGCACGTTGTTCGCCGGCGGCGATGATGGAGGAACCACCGCGTTCTTCGGTGTGCTCCGCGGTGCTGTGTGGGAGACGTTCGCGATCACGGGCTGCAGCGTCCGCGCGATCTCCGGCACCGACGCAGCGCACGTCGTGGCGGCAGGCGAGTGCGGCGGTGAAGGCGTCGTGTGGTCGTACGGCGGCGCGCAGTGGAGCGAGAGCGCGCGCCCGAGCCTGGACGCGCTCGACGCGATCGTCCGCTTCTCGGACGATACGATCGTGACCGCGGGGACTAGCGGTGCAGCGTGGTTCGACGGCTCTGCGTGGAGGGTCGATCGCTCGGCGATCGGCCAGCGCCTGTCCGGAACGTCGCTCGACGACGTGTGGCTCTCCGGCGAGTTCACCACGCTCCAGCGCTTCGACGGCACCGTGTGGTCCAGGCTCGCGACCTCGTCGAGCGGACCGATCAGCGTGGCCGCATCGCCCGATCGCGTGCTGTTCCCCGGCGCGGCCGACGGCTTCGTCGAGCTCGTTCGGTGAGCGGCGCCAGGCGCTACGGGACGAGCTTGTAGCCGAGGCCGTACACCGTGAGGATGTGGCGCGGCGACTTCTGATCTTCTTCGAGCTTGCGGCGCAGCTTCACGATGAAGTTGTCGACGGTGCGGCTCGTCGGCGACGCCTGGATGCCCCACACCTTCTCGAGCAGCTCGTCGCGCGAGACGGTCTCCTCCGAGCGCTCGCGCAACAGCTTCAGCACCTCGAGCTCGTAGAACGTGAGGCGCTTGCTCGTCCGGCCCTTTGCCATGGTGTGCTTGCGCGCGTTGATGGTCCACGCCCCGATCGCGAAGGTCTCGTCGGTGTGCGAGACGAGCCGCGCTTGCCGCCGGAAGATGGCGTTGATGCGCGCGATGAGCTCCGCGACGGAGAACGGCTTGGTCACGTAGTCGTCGGCGCCCGCGTCGAGCCCGCGGATCTTGTCGGTCTCCTGCGCCTTCGCGGTGAGGATGATGATCGGCACTGTCTCGTCGCGCTGGCGAAGCGTCTCGCACACGCGATAGCCGTTGTCGTCGGGCAGCATCAGATCGAGGAGCACGCAGTCGGGCGCCCAATCCATGGCCGCGGCGAGCCCTTCGGCTCCCGTGCCCTTCGCCTCCACTTCGAAGCCCTCGAACTGGAGCGCATCGCGCAGACCGCGCACGATGTCCGGCTCGTCCTCGATCACCAGGATGCGCTTGCGGGTGCTCTCGTCGTCGTCACTCACGGTTCGCTACGAAGTCTTACCACCAACGGGGATCGCCATGCTGAACGTGGCGCCCTCGCCGACCTTGCTCTCGACAAATGCCTCGCCGCCGTGCGCGCGCGCGATGTGCTGCACCAGCGCGAGGCCGATGCCCGACCCGCGGATGGGCTTTAGCCGGATCGCCTTCGCTCGATAGAACCGCTCGAAGATGCGGTCCTGCTCGATCAGCTCGATGCCCGGTCCCCAATCCTGCACGCCGACGACGATGCGCTCGCCGTCGCGCTTGAGCGAAAGCTTGATCTTCTTGCCGTCGGCCGCGTACTTCACCGCGTTGTCGATGAGGTTCAGCACGGCGAGCGTGAACGCGTTCGCGTCGAGCTGCACGGGCGGAAGATCCTCGGGCGATGCGAGGTCGGTCTCGAGCGTCATGTCGGCGGCGAGCACGCGGCGCTGCGAGAGCTCGACCGCGCGATCCACGACCTCGCCGATGTCGGTCTCGGCGAACTCGTAGACGCCCATGCCGCGCTCGATCTTCGCGAAGTCGAGGACGTTATCGATCAAGCGCCCGAGCCGGACACTCTCGCGCCAGATGATCTCCGCATACTCGTGCGCCTGCTCGGGGCTCTTCGTGCGGCCGAGCGCGAGCATCTCGCCGAACATGGAGATGATCGACAGCGGCGTCTTGAGCTCGTGGCTCACGTTGGAGATGAACTCGGACTTCAGCTCGTTCAGGCGTCGCTCGCGACGGATCGCGAAGACGAGCACGCCGAGCCCGACGAGGATGATCGTCACGGCGCCGCCGATCAGCACCGAGTTCAGCACGCGCTTGCGGCGCAAGACGTCCGCGTCGGCGACGTCCTTCTGCGTGACCCGCAGCTTCCAGCCGACGACGGTCAGCTTGAACTCGCGCTCCACCACGAGGTCGTCCGGCGCCTCGGTGAACGGAGCGCCGAACACGGGGTTGTCGTTCTCGTCGACGACCTGGTAGAGGCGCGGGCTGTTCGAGATCGCGAAGAACTGCGGGAACAAGCGGCCGACCAAGTGGTTCGGGTCATCCTCGATCACCACGTAGAACGTCTTGTCTCCCGACAGACGCTTCATGAACGAGAACAAGTACCAGCGGCCGGCCGGCTCGCCCTGCTTGGTCTTCTCGCGCAGGTACTGCCAGCCGCGATCGCCGACCTTCTCTTTATCGAGATCGAGCTGCGGCAAGATCGTGCTCGTGAAGTACGCGGTCAGCTCGTTCGAGCGGCCCACGACCCCGTTGGGCATCAACCTCTTCTCCGAATCCAAGACGAACACGCTCGCGGCGCCCGCGCCGGTCGTACGCATGAGCGACTGCAGATCCGACATCGGATCGATCTGCACCTCGCGCAGCAGCTTGCGGTCGTTCTCGTCGATCCACGACTCGATGTTCAGGACCTTCTCTTCGGCGAGCTCGCGCATCAGCACGAGCGCGCGTTCTCGCGAATTGTCCTCGTTCGTGTAGCTGAAGCTGTAATAGGCAAGAGCGATCGCCGCGGCCAACACCGCGAAGATCAAGGCATTCAGCAGGAGGACGCGGCGCACGCTCGAAAATCCTGCCATGTCCATAACACTAGTAAGGCCGCTAGGTTGCTAGCTCACAGGTTTACGTGTTAGACGGCATCTGAGAGGTAGGATCAATCCGGACTAGACGGATTGCTTCTCATTTCAATTAGTTAGTGGACTTTGTCCCCGCGAAGAGGCGACCGATGGATTCGATCTTCGAAGAAGACGCAGATGAGGTGGGTGGAGAGACCGAGGCGTATTGCCCGTCTCCGAGGTGCAAGGCGGACACGACCCACACGATCATCAGCATGTACGAGGACGAAGTCCGTCGCGTGCAGTGTGTCGTCTGTGGCGAGGTTCACGCGTACCGCAAGCCGCGTGGTGACGGAGGAGAAGGTGAAGGCGAAGGGGGAGCCAAGAAGGCTTCCGCCAAGCGCGCCACGTGGGACGACGCCATGGCGCGTGCCACGGAAGCGGACTTGGGCAACTGCCGCCCCTACTCGATCCGCGATGCCTACGAAGAGGGCGACGTCGTGCACCACCCGGTGTTCGATATCGGCTTCGTCGTCGAGCTGCTCCCGGACAACAAGGTCGAGGTGATCTTCCGCGACGGCGGGTCGCGCATCCTCGTCCATAACCGTGGCGACCTCGCGTCGCGCATGCCGGACATCTCCGAGATCCCGGTTCCGCGCGAAGCCAAGAAGAAGAAGCGCGCAAAGAAGCCCGAGCCGGCTCCGGTCGCGATCGCTCCGCGCACCAAGCAAGAGGTCGAGGCCGCCGTTCAAAAGGCTCGCGCTGCAGCGCAGGCCCGCATGGACGACGCGCAGAACATCGCCGAAGAGCGCAACAAGAAGCTCAAGGCGGATGCAAAGGCGGCGAAGGGTAAGAAGCCAGCCGCACCGGCCGCTCCGGCCAAGGCGGTTCCGGCGCCCGCAAAGGCGGCACCGGCCAAGGCACCCGCAAAGGCGCCGGCCAAGGCGGCTCCGGCAAAGGCGCCCGCAAAGGCGGCTGCGAAGCCGGCCAAACCGGCGAAGCCGGCCAAAGCGGCGAAGCCCGCGGCGAAGGCCAAGCCAGCAGCGAAGAAGCCCGCGGCCAAGAAGCCCGCGGCCAAGCCGGCCAAGAAGCCGGCGAAGCCGACCAAGAAGAAGAAGTAACCGAAACACGTAGCTCGCGACCGCGCAGCAACTCACGAGAAGCGCCCGATGGGCGCTTTCGTCGTTTCGGCGTCACGAGCGGCGCATCGCGCGTACGAGACGTCGCAGACGTAGCCCGAAGGGCTACGAGCTAGTAGCTCGTGAGCGCGGGCGCCGGCAGGATCAGCGCAGCGGACTTGTCGCGGATCAGGCGCAGCACGACATCGTTGATCGTGTCGCCGCGCTCGAGGCTGTCGTAGTAGCTCTTCACGAGCTCGGCATGCTCGAGGTACGCGGGCGTGAACTCCTCGAACGACATCTTCTTGATCAGCTTGCCGCCGAACTTGGCGAAGGCGCCGACCGCGATGTCGCCGAGCTCCTTCGACACGCGCTCGAGATACTCGTGGTAGCGCGCAGGAAGATCGTCGATCACGCCCGCAATATACGCGCTACTGGCGAGGGGTCGGCAGCTTGTCGAGATCGATCTGCGAGAGCGCGAGTCGAATCAGCTGAGACTTGTTCGCCTTGGTCCAGCCGCGGCGCTTGAGCTCGGCGACTTTCGCATCGAGCTCTTCGAGATCGCGCGTGTACATCGAGATGCAGATGACCTTGTAGTGCGTCGGGCGCTCCTTGGTCGGATCGCCGGTACCCGCGCGGGTGCGCTTGCGCGGTTCGTCGTCGGTACGGGTGCGCCCGTAGTACTCCTTGGACAGGATCGCGTCGGTGTCGCTCAGAGGATCGTGACCCATTAGCTTCTCTTCCTTCATTTCGATGGCTCCTCTTCTCGGTCAGGCTGCCGGCGACGGCGCGGGCGCAGTGACGGTGGAAGTGATGGTCGCTTCGGTGTGCGCCGTCGTGGCGAGCACCCAGTCGACGATGCGGTTGTAGTCAGCCGCGCCGTGCGAGACCGGCGCGTACTCGAAGATGGTCTTCTTGTGGCTCGGTGCTTCGGCGAGGCGCGTGTTGTGGCGGATCGGCTCGAGGCACTTGTGCTTGAAGTGGCCTTGCAGCGTCTCGAGGACCTCGCGCGCGAGGCGCGTACGGCCGTCGTAGAACGTCGGTAGCACCGCGCTCACGCGAACGGCGTGGCCGAGGTGGCGCTCGACGTCCTTGATCGTGCGAAGCACCTGCTTCACGCCGACGAGCGCGAGGTAGTCGCACGTCACCGGGATGATGACCTCGTCGACGTACGACAGTGCGTTCTGGTTCAGGAGATTCAGCGACGGGCCGCAGTCGATCAGCACGAAGTCGTAGCGACGCGAGATCGACATCAGGTTCAGACGCTTCGTCAGCATCTTGCTGCGCGCTTCCACCGACTGGCGCGCGAGCCAGATCTCCGCGGCCGCCAGCGTCGAGTCCGACGTGATCACGTCGAGGTGGTTGCGGACGGGGACGCACGCGTCGGTCGGATCCGCGCCCTCGACGAGCACGTGGTACAGCGACTTCTCGCCGTTCACGCCGAGGGACACGCCGACGTTGCCTTGGGCGTCCGTGTCGATCAGCAGCACGTCTTGCTCGCGCTCGCCCAGGCCCGCCGCGAGGTTCACGGCGGTCGTGGTTTTTCCGGTGCCGCCCTTCTGGTTCAGGATGGCAATGCGGCGCGCTCGCTTCTGGCGGAACGACTCAGCCCCGAGCGAGTCCTTGCGGCACTCGAGCGAGCAGAAGTGCCTGCGCTCCCCACTCGGCGCCACCGCGATCTGGAACACGAAGGCGGGTCGGAACATCTGCCCGCACGCGCTGCACGTCTTCTCCATGGCCTTATGGAAGAGGCATCGTCGGCAACCGGGCAAGTTTTCGGCGCTATAGTGCTCGTCGGATGACGACGATCGCGCGGCAGGCGGTGGTGACGGGGATGGATGCGGCGTGGGTCGCAGGCCAGATCGTGGAGCAACTTGCCGCGCCCGATCTCAAGCTCGCGCTCGTGTTCAGCGACTGGCGCCTCGATCCGCGCCAGCTCGCCGCCACGTATCGCGCGCTGCGCGTCCCGGTGATCGGCGGCACCACGGCTGGCGTGGTCGGTGGAAAGATCCCGCTCGGCCAGGACGGCATCACGTCGATCGCGTGCGCGGTGGGCATCGGCTTCTACGGTGATTGGCTCCGCGTCGGACTCGGCGTCGCCCCGGAGCTGCACAAGTCCGCGCTATCGCGCAGCCGCGACGCTGTCAACCGCGCCGCGCAAGCGCTCGGCACCACCGCGAGCGCGCTCGATCCGCAGAAGCACATCGCGCTCACGGTGCTCGACGGTACGAGCGGACACGAGGAAGCGTTTTGCATCGGCTCCGCTGCCGCCGCTCCGCAGATTCGCTTCGTCGGCGGTTGCACGTGGACCATCGGCCCGTCTCCGCGCGACACGGTCTGGGTCAACGGCGAGGCGATGCGCGACGCGGGCGCGGTGATCCTCCTCGAGAGCCAGCTACCCGTCACGGCCGTCACATCGACGCACGTCGTGCCGACGGAGACCAAGACCGTGGTCACCGCCGCCACCGGCCGCATCATCGAGGAGCTCGACGGCTATCCTGCCGCGAAGCGCTTGCGGCACTTGGTGTCCGAGCTCGGCGACAAGCTCGACGAGCCCCAGCCGATGCACACGTTCGCGCGCTACGTGGACAACGTGCCGTACGTTCGCTCGATGCGCAGCGTCGACGAGAACGTGATCGAAGTGGCCGTTCCGATCGAGGTCGGTCGCGTGCTTCGCCTCATGCGCCCCGGCGATCTCGTCGGCACCACGCGCCGCGATCTCGCGCTCGCCGCCGAGCGCGTCGGCGGAACGATGGGCGCGTTCATCGCCTTCTCGTGTCACGGCCGGCACTGGGAGGCGCGCTCTCGCGGTATCGAGCGCGACCTGCTCGACTGCTACGCGCAGTACCCGACCATCGGCTACGAGACCGGCGGCGAGCAGTCCGGCATGCTGCTCGTGAACCACACACTCGCAGGCGTGGCGATCGGCTCGCCCACCGCCGCGATCCCGCGAGAGGCGAAATGAGCGACGAGTCCGATCGCGCGCGCATCGCCGAGCTCGAAGCCGAGCTCAGCGCCGCGCAACGCACGATCGAGGTCCTCGTCGCACGCATCGAGCGCTCGAGCATCGCGACGCCACCCACGCAGGCCGAGCTGTTCGACGCTGCCGTTCGGCTCGGCAACGTCCTCGAGGAGCGCACGCGCGAGGTCGAGGACGCGCGCGCCGAGTTCCGCGCTCTGCGCGCCAACCTCGACAGCATCGTCCGCCAGCGCACGCGCGCCCTCGCCGAGTCCGAGGCGCAGCTCCGCACCAAGAACGTCGAGCTCGAGCGCCAGCACAAGATCAAGACGCAGTTCATCACCATCGCCGCGCACGAGCTGCGCACGCCGCTCACCTCGATCGTCGGCTACCTCGATCTCTTCGCCGAGGGCCGCTTCGGCGATCTCCCGCCCATGCTCGCTCGCCCACTCGCCTCGGTTCGCCGCAACGCGCACCGCCTGAACCGCCTCGTCAAAGACATGCTCGACGTGACGCGCCTCGAGGACGGCCGCATCACGCTGCGCCGCGAGCAGGTCCCGCTCGGCGATGTCGTCGACAACGTGGTCACCGAGCTGCTCCCACTCGCGAACGCGCGCCACCAACGCATCGACGTCGAGACCGCCAAGCTGTCCCCCATCGATGCCGATCGCGACAAGCTGCACCAGATCGTCGTCAACCTCGTCTCCAACGCGATCCGCTACACGCCCGAGCATGGCCAGATCACGATCACCGTCGACGAGGCGCCGCGCGATCGCTATCCCGGTGGCTGGGCTCGCCTCCGCGTCCGCGACAACGGCGTCGGCATCGCGGAAGAGGATCGCCAGCGCATCTTCGATCCGTTCATCCACGCGCAGCCGACCAAGCACCACACGTCGACGAGCCCCGACTCCGCGGGACTCGGGCTCTTCATCGCGCGCGGCCTCATCGAGCTCCACGGCGGCCTCATCACTGTCGACTCGCAGCCCGAGGTCTTCACCGAGTTCACGGTGCTCCTCCCCTTCACGCACCAAGTCCGCCCCGCTACCGAACCCCCGCGCTAACAGCAGTTCCTCGTACTCGCGCTCGCCTCCGCCAGGTGGTTGACGACCGATGGTCTCGGCGTCGCGATGTCGGATCGCCGCTAGAAGGCTTTGGCGATGCCGGCGGAGACGGTGTGGTTCAAGTCTTTGCGCGCGACGCCGGTGCCGGTGTGCATTCGCATCGATGTCGCGATGGGCGCACCGAACGTCAGCGCCGCGTAGTTCAGGTCGTAGCCGAAGTTGAGATCGAAGCCCGCCGAGTACTTGTAGTTCACGACGCCGCTCACCGTGTAGCGCTTCGCCGACGGGTCCGCGCCATCCTCGAGGTTCTTCGTCTGCGTCACGCTTCCGCCGAAGAGCACCGCGTCGAGGTTCACCGCGAGGCCGATTCTGTCGGTCAGCCGCGGAATCGCGAGGCCGAGGCCGAGGCCGGGTCCCTTGATCACCTCGGAGGGAAGACGCGCCGTGTTCTTCACGAGGTCCGTGTTGTTCGCGACGAGGAACGACTCGTAGTGCACGCCGAGCTTTGCGAGGAGGACGAGGCCGTTCTTCTTGTGGAAGTTGTAGCCACCGACCGCTCGCACGCGAAGGTTGTGCATCACGAAGCTCGTCGTCGAGCCGGGCATCGGGCCGTTCGCACCGTCGGGGTCGAACGAGATGCCGGGGATCGCGTACGCCATGTCGTAGTCGACGGCGCCACCGACGAGGAAGTCCTTCTTGTACGGGAACAGCACCGTGCCGCCGAGAGAGACGGCGACCGACGAGCTGCCGATCTTGTAGCGATCGGGCCACACCGCGGCGCCGCCCGCCGAGGACAACGTCTGGCTGATCAAGCGAAAGCCGAGACGCGCACGCGTGTCGATGATGCGCCCTTTGGATCCGCCACCTCCGCTGTCTTCGTCGTCCTCGTCCATCTCGAGCTTGCTGGTGAGGATCCAGCCGATGTCACCTTCTTCGACGGAGACCTCGGTCCACTTGCCCTTCGTGCTCTCCACGAACAGCGTGTCCTTGGGCGTCGCCGTGAACTGCTTCTCGCTCTTCTTGTCGGGCTTGTAGAACGCGACGGTCTTCTCGGAGACGCGCGCGCGCTTGCGCTCGTCCCTCTCCTCTTCTTCTTCGGTGGACGGCTCTTCTTCGTCGGAGCCGTCGATCTCCTCGTCGTCCTCGTCGTCGTCGGAGGGCTTCGAGGGCTTCGAGGGCTTCTTCGGCTTCTTGTCCTTCTTCTCCGGCTTCTTGTCCTTCTTCGCGGGAGTCGGCTCGTCGTCCTCGTCGTCCTCGCCGTCGTCGCGATCGTCGATCGCATCCGCCGCGATTCGATCCTCGGGTGCCGAGCCACCGAAGCCGCGCTTCGTCGAGCGACCATCGACGAACGGGCGGCGGCGCGTGTTGCGCGCGATCCCGTCGTCATCGTCCGGCAGGTCCAGATACGAGCGCACGATGTACCCCGTGCGACCCGACACGCGAACCCTCACCCACCGACCGTCTTTGGCGAGCACGGTCAACGTTTGGCCTTCTTTGACCCGAACGATGATCTTTCCCTGCTCTCCCGGGCGGTTGTAGACCTTGGCTTTGGCGTTCGTACGGACCTTCTCTGCGTGACTCGTGCTGGGAACGAGAACGCTGACAAGCACGACGAGGATCAGGACCGTCACCCTCATAGCTGCTCATTCTACAAGGCTCGTGCCTGATCTCCAGCCCGTTATGGCTCGGGCAAAGACTTAGAATCACGTCGGTTGCCGCGGCTCCCGCGAGGAGGGGATCGAGGAGGGTCCTGGGTCGCCGCTCCTCATCGGGGGGTCGTCGGGGGGATCCAGGCGCCACCGGGCGTATGAGGAACGCGATAAGGTAGAGGCCTCGCACATGTCCAATCCGACTGTTCTGCGTCCCTATTCGGGCGGTCACTTCGAGATGGTCCTCGATGGCCGTGGGACTTCGTCCACCCTGAAGTCCGTCGATGGTGGCTGGCCCAAGCAGCAGGTCATCGACGAGCCGACGGGCTCGGAGCTGTTCCACATCAAGCACGGCGGCGTCTGGGACAACGATCCGATCACGATCGATTTCGGCATCGCTGGCTCGTACGACATCTTCAAGTGGATCCAGGGCTCGTGGCGTCACAAGTCGGAGACGCGCAACGGCGAGATCCTTCACGCGAACTTCAACAAGAAGCAGACGTTCGTCCAGGAGTTCCAGGACGCGCACATCCTCGAGACCACGTTCCCCACGCTCGACGGCCAGTCGCGCGAGCCGGCGAACATCAAGGTGAAGTTCCAGCCCGAGAAGGTCGTGATGAAGCGGGCCGAGGGCGCGCAGTTCTCGCCGGTCTCCGCACGCAAGCAGAAGTCGTGGGTCGCGTCGAAGTTCCGGTTCAGCCTCGAGGGAATCTCCAACCTCGACAAGATCAGCAAGATCGAGTCGTTCACGATCAAGCAGGGCATAAAGAAGCTGTACACGGGTCAGGATCGCTTCCCCGAGCTGGTCCCCACGAAGATCGAGTTTCCAAACCTCGTCTGTCACATCGCAGAGGCGTTCTCCGGCGATCTGTTGAAGTGGCACCAGGACAACATCAAGGGCAGAGGCGAGAAGGACGGCCAGCTCAGCGGCGCTCTCGAGTTCCTCACGGCCGCCGGTGATTCGCTGTTCAAGATCAACTTGTACGAGGTCGGCTTGGTCCAGTACCAGATCCTTCAAGCCACCGCGAACGAGGACAAGATCAAGCGCGTGAAGTTCGAGTTGTTCATCGGTCGCATGGATCTCGACGGCGGCAAGAGCAAAGGCTTCGAGTAGCTCAGAGCACCGTGACGATCACGTCGTAGAAGACGTGGGCGTAGACCGCGTGTGCGAGCGAGCGGAACCAGAACACCGCACCGAACACGCACCCCGCGACGGTGCGGAAGGCAAACGCGTGCGCGGTGAACGGCTCGCCGTGCGCCCCGATGTGATGAGCCCACGCGAAGAGCAGGCTGGATCCCGCGAGTGCGAGCGCGACGCCGGCACGCGCGCCGAAGGCACGCGATAGCAGCGCCACCATCCCGGTCATGAGGCCGAGGCGGAACACCAGCTCCTCGTGCACACCCGCACCGAGCGCGGAGACGATCGAGGCGCCGGCGCCCAGGCCGAGCAGCTTGTCGACGACGAGCGTTCCCAGCGCACCGAGCGTGAGCGCGTAGATCGCCGCTTCGAGGATCACGGGCGCGGCGACATCGAACGAGAGCGTGGCCCCTCGACGTTCGCGGCGGATCCAGAGGAGGAACGCGAGCGCGATGACGGCGTGCACGAGCAGGTACGCGCCGCGGCTGCCAGCGAGCGAGAACAGCGCGCGCGTGACGACGTCTGCACCGTTCACGCGTCCGGCGAACAGCACGCCGACCTCGTACGCGAGGAGCAGCGGGAAGATCAGGACGAGGCTCGACGCGACATCGCCGTGCCCGTACGCAGGAGACGGCGCGGGGGCCGTGCGTGCGTTCGCGCGGCGACCCTTCACACCGTGCCTCGCGGTCGGCGCACGATGCGGCGCGTGGGTGCTTTCTTCGGCGCCGATGGCGGAGTCTTCAGCTTCGACCTCTTCGCCGCGGCCGGGCTCGCGGAGGGCGCGCGCACCGTCGCCGTGATCTCGCGATCCTCGCGCAGGTACGACGCTGCGGCGGCCGCGACCTTGGCCGGCGTCACGGCGCGGATCTGCGCGTCGTAGTCCGCCCACGACTTCCAGCCGAGCCCATAGGCCTCGTGATATGCGAGCGCGTTGGCGACGGCCGAGCGGCGCTGCATCGAGATCTGGTGGCTCCCGACGAGGAACTTCTGCGCGCGCTCGACCTCCTCGGCGGTCACGCCGCTCGTGCGAACGCGCGCGAGCTCGGCGCGCACGGACGCGAGCGCCGTCTCGATCTTGTCGGGCGCGCACGAGAGGTAGACGACGACGAAGCCCGGATCCACGCCCTCGACCGAGTGCGCGGACACGCGATAAACGAGCGCCTGCTTCTCGCGGAGCTGCGTGAACAAGCGACCGCTTTGCCCGCCGAGAATGGAGACGAGCACCTCGAGCGCGAAGCGATCCGGCGCGTCGACCGTGGCGCCTGGAAATCCGACGACGAGGTGCGCCTGCGCGCGATCGAGGAAGCGATAGACCTCGCGCTCGGCGGCGGGGCGATTGTCGAGCGCGAGCGGTGCGACGCGAGGGGCGATCGCCTGCGTCTTGGTCACCGCACCGAAGCGCGCGGTGACCGCAGCCACGACCTCGTCGATCTCGACGTCACCGACGACAGCGAGCGTCATCGCGGACACCGGATACTGCGCGCGATAGAGAGACGACAGCTTCGCGCGCGACAGTGCATCGAGCGACGACGGCGTGCCGAGCGCATCGCGCGCATACGGGTGCGTTCCGTACAGCGCCTCGCTGAACGCGCGGAACGCGACCTGCGTCGGGCTGTCGGCCTGCGCGACCTGATCGCCTTGCAGCGCGTTGCGCTCGCGCACGAGATCCTCGGCGGCAAAGCGCGGGTCGAGCACGCAGTCCGCGAACAGCTCGAGACCGGGCTTCCACGTTCGCGCGAGCCACTCGCTCGCGATGCCGAAGCTGTTGCGGCCGGTGACGCCCGCGAGCGATCCGCCGAGCCGATCGATCGCATCCGCCACGCCCGCCGCGTCGCGCGAGCCACAGCCGCGCGTGATCATGCGAGCGAGCAGCGTCGACGCTCCGGCCGTCGTGGCGTCCTCGTTGCGCTGTCCGCCGCGCCACACCGCCCGCATCGCGACGACAGGCACGCTCGGATCGCGGCGCACGAGCAACACGAGACCGTTGGGCAGCACGACGCGCTTCTCGCTCGCCTTCGCGGTGGCGGGCGGCGTGGCGAGCGCGGTCTTCACGCGGCGCTCGGCATCGCGCGGAAAGCTCGCCGCACGCTTGCTCGTGCTCGGCACGATCGCCGCGACGCTCGCGTTGTCCGCTCGCACGTAGCGGTGCATCACGTCCGCGACATCGCTCGGACGTACGGCGCGAATGCGATCCAGGTACACGTGACCGAACTGCGGATCGCCGGTGGTCGTGGCGTACCAACCGAGCGAACGAGCGCGTCCTTGCGCGGTCTCGAGCTGACGAATGAAGCCGGTCTCCGCGGCGATACGCGCCTTGTCGAGCTCGTCCGTGGTGAGCGTGCCCGCGAGCTTCATGCTGTGCTCGACGAGCGCGCCGACCGATGCTTGCGCGTTCGCTTCGCGCGCCGTGGCCGACAGCACGAACAGCCCCGGATCGCGGAGCGCGTGCACGTTCGCGTAGGCGCTGGTCGCGAGCTCGTCGCGCAGCAGCGTCTTGGGCAGCCGCGCCGACTCGTTCTGTCCGAGCAAGATCGCCGCGACATCGAGCGCCGCGAGATCCGGGTGGCGCGCGGACGGCACGTGAAATCCGACGGAGACGTACGCCTCCGCGACATCGCGATGCATGCAGCTCGCGCGCGGCGCGGTCTGCGTCGGCTCCACCGCGTGACATCGCGCGGGCCGTCCCGACGGCATCGCGCGAAACCGCTTCTCGACGCTCTTGCGCACGCGATCCGGATCCACGTCGCCCGCGACGACGAGCGTCAAGTTGTCCGCGACGTAGTAGCTGCGAAAGAACTCGACGAGCTGACTCTCGCGCAAGGCACGCACGCTGTCGGCGGTGCCGATCACCGGACGCCGATACGGATGCGCCACGAACGCGGTCGCGAACAAGCTCTGCGCGACCGAGCGCGCCGGATCGTCCGCGCCCTGCCGGATCTCGTTCAGGATCACATCGCGTTCGCGCGCGAGCTCCTCGGGATCCACGCGCGGAGCGAGCAGTGTGTCGCCGAGCGCGTCGATCGCCGCGTCGGTGTGATCGGATCCGAGCACCGCGTGATAGACGGTGTGGTCATACGCGGTCCACGCGTTGATCTCGCCGCCACCGGCTTCGATCGTGCGCGTCAGCTCGCCGAGCCCGTAGTCGCTCGAGCCCTTGAACAGCATGTGCTCGACCGCATGCGCGACGCCCGCCATCGTGCTCGGCTCGTCGGCTGAACCGACACCCACCCACGCCTGCACTGCCACCACGGGTGACGGATGTCCCGGCGCCACGTGAAGGGTGAGGCCATTATCGAAGCGATGAGTGTGAACGTCCTGCACGGCTGCGCTCGCGATTCCGCATCCCGCGACCAAGACCGCGGCGGCGAAATTGTAGGCACGGCCGTTCCGGCAGAGCATCTTTTGGGACCATACCCTCATCGGCTATCCTCGTGGCCATGAGGGCACTAGCGCTTGGCTTGCTCGTCGTGGCTGCTTGCGGATCTGACGGCCCCGCCGATGTCGAGGGCAACTACACGGTGGCGGTCACAAACCGCGACAACGGGTGCAATCTCGCGGACTACGTGGTCGGTGACATGAGCGCGGGCATCGGTGTGGTCATCACGCAAGACGGATCCGACGTCACCGCGACGGTGCAAGGCCTCGTCGGCGCGGCGCTGACTCTCCGACTCGGCTCCAACGTGTTCTCGGGCAAGGTCGATGACGAGACGCTGAGTCTCGATCTCTACGGGCAGCGCCCACAGATGAAAGACACCTGTACGTTCACGATGAACGCAAAGATCGTCGGCAAGGTCGACGGCGACACGCTCCACGGACGCGTCGAGTACCGCGCTGCCACCACCACGCCGTCCAACCCCGATTGCGCCCCCATCCAGGGATGCCTGACGTTCCAGGAATTCAACGGCACGCGTCCGCCGACCTGACCTCGCGCGCGCCATCGCTCGTCACCGAGCGCTTGGTGCTGCGCGAGCTCCAGATCGCCGACGCTGCCGCCATCGCCTCCGGAGCAGGCGATCGGCGCGTCGCGCGTTATCTCCTTCAGGTCCCGTCGCCGTACCCCGTCGCGCTCGCTCGGCGCTGGCTCGACGCGCGGATCGAGTGGTGGGAGCAAGGTCGCGGTGTCACGTTCGCGATCGCGCGCCGCTCGCATCCTCATGCGTGCGTCGGCACGGTCAGCCTCCGTCGCTACTCGCGTGATCGTCGCGCCGAGCTCGGCTACTGGCTCGCTGCATCCGCGTGGGGATCGGGCATCGCGACCGAAGCGTGCACCGCCGCCGTCGACTTCGGCTTTCGCGAGCTCGGCCTCGCGCGCGTCTACGCGCAAGTGCTCGCCGGCAATCGCGCATCGCAGCGCGTGCTCGACAAGCTCGGCATGGTGACCGAAGGCGTGAAGCGCGCGCACGTGCGAGTCGACAACAAGCTCACCGACGTCGTGTTCTACGGACTCCTTCGCGACGAGTGGCAGCGGGGCTGACAATGCCCAAGGCAAAGATCGCGAATCCGCGTTGGCTGTGGATCACGTCGCTCGTCGTCGGCGGCATTTGCACGATCGCATTCATCGCGATGTGGCTCGCGCCGCGAGAGCCGAGCGCCCCCGGACCGACACCATCGAGCGGCTCCGGACTGGGCTTTGGCGCTGGCATCCTCGTCGGTCTTTGCGCGGGCGTCGCGATCGGCATCGCCATCGCGCGTCGCTCCTCGGGATCGAAACTTGCGTCTGGCCCGACCACCGACGCGTCGTCGCGCACTTGAGCGCGCTCGCGTTGCTGATCGCAACATGCGCCCCACCACCTCGCTCCTGTTCGCCTCGCTCCTCCTCGCCTGTGGTCCCGCTGGATCGCCGGCTGACCAAGCCGACGCTGGTTCGGGCGGCGCAACTGACGCGGCCTCTGCTGGCGACGGCGGCACGGGACCGGGTGGATGTCCCGCGAGCTATGCCGGCGCGGCGTGCGTGATCGCGCTCTACGACGAGGCGATCGCTGGCTGCGATGCCGAGGTCGTCGACAAGCTGCGCGGCGAGCTCGAGCTGCGCGAGAAGCTCGGGCCCTTGTGGGCCACCGGGCGCGCGCTGTTTCGGACCGACGGGTCGATGGCGATCGCGGGCGGCTTCAACAACTGGTTGACGACGGAGCTGCAAACGCAGGCGGTGTGCGGAACGGATCTGTACATCGCCGTCGGTGCGGTGAGCTCGGGCTACTGGCAATACAAGCTCGAGTCCGCCGGCCACTGGATGCTCGATCCGAACAATCCCGCGTTCGCGTATGACGATTTCGCGGGCAATGCAGACGGCAAGAACAGCGTGCTCAATACGCCGGACTCCGGTCGCGGCCATGTCGTGCGCCTGGACGAGGCGTGCTCGACGACGCTGTCGAACTGCCGCGACGTGACCGCGTACGTGCCGGCGGGCTACACGTCACCCGCCGCTGCGAGCACGACGTATCCCGTGTTGTTCATGCACGACGGACAGAACGTCTGGTCCGATCACGATTGCTGCTTCGGGCACACGGGATGGGAAATCGATACGACACTCGACACCGAGATCGCCGCGCAGCGCGTGGCGCCCGTGATCGTGATCGCAGCGGCGCACTCGAATGCTCGCAATAACGAGTACGGGTTGTCGCCGCAGGCGATGCAAGCGTTCATGCAGTTTCAGGTGACCGAGCTCCAGCCGCAGGCGCTCGCGCAGGTGCGATGGAATCAGCAGCGCGTCGCGGTGGCCGGCAGCTCGCTCGGTGGGTTGGTGTCGATGCACCTGGCGCTCTCGTATCCACAGACCTATGGCGCGGTCGCGTCGCTCTCGGGTGCGTTCTGGCCGCTGCAAGACACGCAACAAGCGCTGCGCGATCGCTTGCCTGTCTACGGCAAGCAGCCGCTCGCCGTGTACATCGATCACGGCGGCAACGTCGGCGCGAACAGCGACGGCGCGAGAGACTCCGTCGAGGTGCGCGACCTGATGCTCGGACTCGGCTGGCAGCGCAGCGACTCGCCGAGCTGTGCACCGAGCGACAACACGCTCTGCTACTTCAGCGAGCCGGGCGCGACGCACGACGAGCTCGCTTGGAACGCACGCGCATGGCGCTTCCTGCGCTACCTGGTTCCGGGCGCGTGATCGTCAGATGTGGAGCTCGCGAGCCAGCGTTCGCGGGCGTGCGGTTGGCGCACGTTACGAACTGATGACACGAGGCCCATGGATCTGGGGGACGGCGCCCCTGATCGAGCGATGCGGACCTTTGCCTACATCGCCGATTCCTCCATGATCTCGCGCATCACTCGGCGCGAGCCGACCGCGCAGACGGCACGGGCGTTGCTCGAGCTCGGTGTATGAAGAAGCTCGCCTGGCTCCTCGCGCTCTCCCTCCCACTCGCTGCCTGTGTCGTCGGCGAAGACGGCACTGGCTTCGGTGACGGAGACGGAGACGGCAATGGGGATGGCAATGGCAACGGTGGCGGCGGTGGTGGTGGTGGCGGTGGCGGCAACGCCGCGAACACGATCAGCTCCGACACCACGTGGAGCGGCTCGTTCGACGTGACCGCCGCGCTGACGGTCGCCGCTGGCGTGACGGTCACCGTCGAGCCGGGAACGACGATCAACTTCGCGCCCGGGACGCGCATCACGGTCAACGGCACGCTCACGGCGGCAGGCACGAAGGCCGCGCCGATCACGATCGGTCCCTCGGTCCCTGGCGGACAGCACGGAGGCTTCCACATTCCAGCCGGCGGTCTCGTCAACTTGACGTACGTGACGCAGGTGGGTGGCCCGATTCAAACGATGGGCGGCAAGGTCGTCATCGTCGACACGTCGATGTCGGGCGCGTCCGGCGGTGACTTCCTCATCATGTCGGGCGGCGAGCTCGATATGAGCTATTCGCAGATCGGCCTGCCGACCGGACAGGACTCCACGCACTGCAACCTGCACTTCGGCGGACCGATGCCGAACACGATCAAGGTGACGAACTCGAACATCTCGGCCACGCCATACGGCTTGATGTTCTACGGCGGCAACAACGCGATCTTCACGAACAACAACTGGTTCGGAAATCAGATCGACGTCGCGACGCAGCCCGGCGTGAGCGGTGACTTCACCGGCAGCTGGTTCGACGAGACGCCGCCCTCCGCGCTCGGCAATGGCGGCGCGCAGCTGAACGTGGCCACGCTGTCCCCGACGCGCCTCGTCGACGCGGGCCCGCGCTGATCGCTCCTCAGTCGGTGAACACTTCGATCCCGCTCTTGTCAGCGGAAGGTACAGGCAGGATCGCCTCGAGGATGCTCGCGTTGTCGGGTGGTGACGGCGTCAAGAGATAGATCGCGACCACGGTCGTCGCGTCGAGCTGGAACGCCTTCACGCTGCGCGTGCCCGGCTCGAGAGGCCCTCGGCGCCGCAGCGCATCGCCGGCGTCGGCCGCGTCGGGGGAGACCTTCATGCGATCAGCGACGAGCTGGTTCCATCGCTCGAGCGCGCGCGCGTCTTCGGTGAACCGCTCGTAGCGACGGAGCTCCACGAGGTTGCCGTTCTCGTACGTCGCGCGGACCCAGCCCTCGCCCCAGTCCGCACCCGCGCGCTCGCAGCGTGGATAGGTCTCGACGCGCTGCGCGGGTCCGTCCTCTTTGAAGCAGAACTTCTGCGCGCGCAGCTCGGCGAGCGTTTGATCGCGCGGTGTTCCGAGCTTGGTTCTCAGAGGTGCATCTGCACTGACGCCACCGCACGCCGCTACCGTCACGACAATACCGACGAGAAACCTACGCATCGGCGCAGAAACTACCATGCCGGTCGGGAAAGCCGCTGTGCTAGGGTCCCGCGCCATGCGGATGTGGCAATGGGCTCTCGTGCTCGGCCTTAGCACGGCGGCATGCAGCGATGACCTCGTGAAACCAGATGCGCCCGGGCAGAACGATCCGGCGTACAAGGTCGAGGGCGTCGGCGCGTTCTATGTGGTGAACAACGCGGCGTCGACGGTCGATCAGACGATGACCGTGTTCGTCACGGTGCCGAGCGGTACCGACGAGGTCGCCGGCTTCATCGGTGACGTCGGGCAGCGCTTCTCGAAGCAACCCAATGGCCAGTACGCTGCGCAGTTCGACGTGAGCGACCTGCCGATCGGCGAGCACCAGGTCGTGCTGTCGGCCAACAACGCCAGCATCGGCTTTGCCGCGATGCCGTTCGCGCGCTCGGCTCCGTACTACGTCCTCGTCACGACAGACTGGGACTTCGCAGAGCCCGGCCAGCAGGCGCTCATCTACCAGGGTCATTTGCACACAAACCATCCGGGAATGCGCATCACGCACTTTCCCGGTCCTTACACGTTTACCGATCCAAACGTGACACCGGCACGCAAGGCCGAGCTCGCCGCGTGGTTGAACCAGCAGAAGGCGGAGTTCGACGACGAGATCGGACTCCACATCCATCCGTGGTGTCACTTCGTCGAGTCTGCGGGAGTCCCGTGCGTCACCGATCAGTCGACTGTCTATACGACCGACGCGACCGGATACACGATCAACCTCGCTGCCTATGGCCGCGAGAACATGCGCACGCTGCTCGAACACTCGAAGACGCTGTTCCAGCAACACGGACTTCCAATCCCGAAGACGTTCCGGGCGGGCGGCTGGACCGCCACGATCGACACCCTCGCTGCCCTCGCGGATGCGGGTTTTGTCGCCGACACCAGCGCTCTCAACTGGAAGTACATCGAGCGCGCGTGGGGTGACAAAGAGCTGTACCGCTGGAACATGGAGAACTGGGCCCCGATCAACGACACGAGTCAGCCGTACTACCCGAACGAGTCCAACGTCCTATCGAGCGAAGCCCCCACTCTCACGATCCTCGAGGTTCCGGACAACGGGGCGATGATCGATTACACGTCGGTCGCGCAGCTCACGGCGATCTTCGACGCGAACTGGAGTGGGAGCCAGATCCTCGAGACCCCGACCACCCTCATGATGGGCTTTCATCCGGCCCCCGGGTTCTCGGAGACCGAGTTCATCCGCGTGAACGATTTCCTCAAGCACGCCGACAAGTTCCTCGCGAAGGACCACACCGGCCCGGTCGTGTACATCACGCTCGAAGAAGTCGTCGCGGCGTTCCCCTGATCTCGGTGCCGCAATTTGTTGCACCCCTAGTTGATGTTTCTGGGTGTTAGTGCTCGAATGCGCGAGTTCTGAACTCTAGTTCACACTCCGCTACGAGGAATACGAATGGCTAATCTTCAATCTGACATCCAGCGCCTGGTCGACGACTTCGTCTCCCAGGTCACCGAGCTCGCGCGGCGCGCGGCGATGGACACGCTGGAGAGCGCACTAGGTCGCGGCAGTCGGGGTGGCGGGTCGAGTGGCGGTCTCCGGTTGGGTCGTGCACGTGGTCGCGGCGCGAAGCGAACCGGCGACGAGCTCGAGAAGCTCTCGAGCGACTTCCTCGCGTTCGTGGCCAAGAACCCCGGTCTGCGCATCGAGCAGATCAACAAGCAGCTCGGTACCACGACGAAAGATCTCGCGTTGCCGATCCGCAAGATGATCGCCGACGGTACGGTGAAGGTGAAGGGCAAGAAGCGCTCCACGGCGTACTTCCCGGGTAAGACGAAGAACTAGGAGACGAATGACGACGAAGGCCCGCGACACGATTCCCCATCGTTTGCTCCAACAGGCCACCGAGCGGCCCACGTCCACCGCCTACCAGGCGAAACAAGATGGACGCTGGCAGCCGACGAGTTGGCGGGCCTTTGTCGATCAGGTTCGCGCTGCAGCGCGCGCCTTGATCACGCTCGGCTTCCCCACGGGAGGCAAGGTCGCGATCCTCGGGTTCAATCGCCCCGAGTGGGTGATCCTCGATCACGCCGCGATGATGGCTGGCGGCGCGGCTGCTGGCATCTACACGACGTGCTCCGCCGAGGAGGTCCAGTACATCGTGCACCACTCGGAGGCGCACGTCGTTCTCGTCGAGAACGCGGACCAGCTCGCGAAGATCACGAAGCTGCGCGACCAGATGCCGCTGCTAAAGCACATCGTCATGATGCGCGGAGCCACGGCGACCGGCCCCGACATCCTCGCGTGGGATGACTTCACCGCGAAGGCCGAGGCGACGCCCGACAAGACGCTCGACGATCGCATCGACGCGATCGAGCAATCGGATCTCGCCACGCTCATCTACACGTCCGGCACGACGGGCCCGCCCAAAGGCGTGATGCTCTCGCACGAGAACCTGGCGTGGACCGCGCGGTGTCTCGTCGATATCGGCGCAGGCACGCACGAGGATGTATCGCTCTCGTATCTGCCGCTCTCGCACATCGCCGAGCAGATGGCGACCGTGCTGATGCCGGCCACCACCGGCTCGTGCGTGTACTACGCCGAGTCGATGGAGAAGCTCCTCGAGAACCTGAAGGACGCGCGCCCCACGGTGTTCTTCGGCGTGCCTCGCGTATGGGAGAAGATCCACGCGGGTGTCAGCGGCAAGCTCGCCGAGGCCAGAGGGGCAAAGGCAAAGATCGCCGGATGGGCGCGCGGCGTCGCGACGGCCGTCAACGCGCACCTCGATCGTGGAGAGAAGCTGCCGCTGGGGCTCCAGCTCCAGTACCGACTCGCCACGAAGCTCGTGTTCAGCAAGCTCAAGGCTGCGCTCGGCTTCGATCGCGCGCACACGCTGATCTCGGGTGCTGCGCCGATCGCCGCCGACGTACTCGAGTTCTACTCGAGCATCGATCTGCCGATCCGCGAGATCTATGGTCAGTCCGAGGACACGGGACCGACGTCGTTCAACCTCCCGGGCAAGACCAAGATCGGCTCGGTCGGTGCGACGCTGCCGGGCATCCAGTGCAAGATCGCCGAGGACGGCGAGATCCTCGTGAAGGGACCCAACGTGTTCCTCGGCTACTACAAGGAGCCCGAGGCCACCGCCGAGTGTCTCGTGGACGGATGGCTGCACTCCGGCGATCTCGGCGCGTTCGACAAGGATGGCTTCCTCTCGATCACGGGTCGCAAGAAAGAGATCATCATCACCGCCGGCGGAAAGAACATCGCGCCGAAGAACATCGAGGCCGCGCTCAAGCAATCGCCGCTGATCGGCGAAGCGGTCGTGATCGGTGATCGACGCAAGTTCCTCACGTGTCTCATCACCGTCGACGATGCGGTCGCTGCCAAGCTCGGCGGTGCCGACGCGGTTCGCGGCGAGGTGCAGAAGCAGCTCGACGAGGTCAACAAGACGCTCGCCCGCGTCGAGCAGGTGAAGAAGTTCTCGATCCTGCCCCGCCCGTTCGGCATCGACACCGGCGAGCTCACGCCCACGCTCAAGATCAAGCGCAAGGCGGTCGCGCTGAACTTCTCGCGCGAGATCGAAGCGATGTACTCCGGCGACGAGAACTAATGGCGCGCCCCTGGCCTCGTGAAGGGTACGTCGTCGGCGGCGCTGGCGCGCAGGTCGCGCTGATCGCACTGTCCTCGGCAAAGCTCCCCGATCCGCTGCCCGTGTCGCGTAGCGCGCACGGCATGCCCGACGATGGTGATGGCGCCACATCGATCTCGATCGTCGCCAAGGATCGCGCGGAGGATCCGGCGTGGTTCGCCGAGCAAGTGCTCGCGCCGTTCACGGATCTCATCGCCGGTGACCTCGGCGCCGAAGCGGCTGCGACGGCGCTCGGCGCAGAGCACGCGTACATCATCGAAGCGCAGATCGACGATCCGGACGACCTCGGCCACGTGCAGGCGGCGTGGGCGCTCGCGAAGTGCGTGTGCGAGGAAGGCGCGGCGATCGTCGTGGACGTCTACGCCGCGCGCGCGCATCTCGGCTCGTCGATCGCGGCGCTCGAACCGGAGCGCGCGTTCGACGTCATGCACGAGGTCACGTTCTTCTTCGAGGAGACCGGACCGCAGCTGCTCGCCGCGTGGTCGCTCGGTCTGCGCAAGTTCGGCCGCCCGGATCTCGTGCTGCTCGATATCGAAGCGCCTGCAGCGACGGAGGCTGCGGTGCTCTTGCGTGATCTCTCGGCGGCACTCGCGGATGGCGAGCGTATCGAGCCGGGCGACATGGTCGAGGCACCGGATGGTCGCACGCTCGAAGCGGTGCGGTTCGAGCAGAGCCTCCAGCCCGCCGTGGCGATCGATGGCCCTGCGCTGCTACTTCGTCGCGCGCTCGCCAGCTGATCACATCGTCGGCAGGCGCGGCGGATCGCACGTGCCCGCGGTCAGGCGCGCCTGCGTCAGCGTGTAGAACTCGTTGAGCGCGGTCATGCCGATGTTGTCGGTCGGGTTGAACCGCGGGTGGTCCGGCAGCGTCGTCGCCGCGTTCGCCATCGAGGCGACGTTGATGACGACAGCGCCCGTCGCGTCGACGGTGAAGTACTTGAGGAGGAAGTCGCGCTGTGTCGTGAGGCCGTTGAAGAACGGCTCCGCGATGCCATTGCCGGTGAGGAACGTGTCGAGTCCGCCTTGGTGGCAGTTCGCGCAGCGCTGGTTGCTGTTGGAGGACGCGAGGCGGCTCCACGCGAGCGCCATCTCGGCGGTCTCGAAGTTCGAGAGGCTCATGCAGCCCGACCACTCGTTGATCTTCGCGATGGGATCCACGGGCGGCGGACCGCTGCCACCGGTGCGCTCCTGCGCTTCCTTCGCGAGCCACGCGCCGATCGCTGCTTCATCCGACGGCGTGTAGAGCGCGGCGTTGTGACCACCCGCTTGCTTGACCTTGGTGACCATGCCGGCCGACGCGACGGTGTACGTGCCGACGAGCGTCGGCAGGCTCGTCACCTGCGTGTACGAATCGTCCTTATTCGCCGTCGCGAAGCCGTACATGCCGGTGACGCCGGGCTGCCCGTGACACGCGGCCGTACCGCACTTCGCGGCCATGATCGTGTGAACGGTGGTCTTGTACAGCTGCTCGGCTTCACCGCCGCCGCCGGGGTTCGTGTTGCTGCCCTCGTCGTCTCCCATCATCCCGCCTTCGACGAACTCACCGACACAGCCGGTAGAAGCGAGGAGCGCGGCGACCACGAACGAGGTAAAGCGCATGCCCCTCGTTGGTGCACGCGTAGGGCCAGGATCGAGATCAATGATTCAAGCGGCTTGGATGGGCGATCGCGTCGATCAGGGGGCGGCAGTCCACTTGGGTTTGGGGTGACCAATCCCAGCTATGCTCGCCCGCATGGGGGAGATCTCATCAGCTGATCGTGCGCTGCCCGCACGGCCTCGGTATGGCCACCTCGGCCGCGTGTTGTTCGTCGATCTAGGTGCACAGACACATCGCGTGGAGACCGTCGACGAATCGATCTACCGCAGCTACCTCGGCGGCTACGGCCTCGGTGCGTGGCTCATGTGGAAGCACTTCCCCGCGGGTACGGACCCGCTCGCTCCCGAGGCGTGCTTCGCGATCTCGAGCGGCCTCCTCACCGGGTTGCGCACGCCGTTCTCGGGCCGCATCCAGATCGTCGGCAAGTCTCCGCTGACCGGAACCTGGGCGGACTCCAACTCCGGCGGCAGCGTGTGTAGTCACCTTCGCTCCGCGGGCTACGACGCGGTGGTCGTGACCGGTAAGGCGAGCGAGCCCACGGTGCTCGTGATCCGCGACAGCGAGATCGCGTTCGAGCCGGCGGGCGAGCTGTGGGGCACAGAGATTCCCGAAGCGTTCGACGCGCTGACCAAGAAGTACGGCACGAAGCGCGATGTCGGCGTGTCGGCGATCGGTCCCGCGGGTGAGAAGCAGATGCGCATCGCCTCGGTGATGAACGATCGCTATCACGCGTTCGGTCGCCAGGGCTTCGGCGCGATCTACGGCAGCAAGAACCTCAAGGCGATCGTCGTCGGTGGAACGGGCGACATTGCGATCGCCAAGCCCGACGTGTTCAAGAAGATCTGCAAGTCGATCACCGACGACTACAAGAAAGACCTCGGTCTGTTCGCGCGGTTCATGGCGTACATGGGCAAGCCCAAGAGCTGGCTCGGCTGGATGTACCGCTTCATGACGAAGATGGGCATGAAGGCCGAAGCGCCCACGGCATCGATGCGCCGGTTATGGTCCGAGCGCGGAACCACCGCTGCGGTCGCGCTCTCCGTCGAGAACGGCGATGCCCCGATCAAGAACTGGAAGGGCGTCGGCGCCAAGGACTTCCCGCTCGCGAAGAAGGGCATGAAGATCGACGGCAAGGTCGTCGACAAGTACATCACCAACAAGCTCTCGTGCGGCGATTGCCCGATGCCGTGCAAGGGACGCGTGCACGTGAAGTCGCGCGGCCTCTCCGACGTGCGCCGTCCGGACTACGAGACGATCGTCGGCTTCGGCGCGAACCTCCTGAACGACGACATCGAGCTCGTCACCGCGTGTCACGACGCGTGCAACCGGCTCGGCATCGACGCGGTGTCGTCGTCGGCGACGCTCGCGTGGGTGTGTGAAGCCGTCGAGCGCGGCGTGCTCTCGGCCTCGGATCTCGACGGCATCGACATGCGTTGGGGCGATGGCGAAGCAGCGCTCGCGCTCACGATCAAGATGGGCTCGGGTGAAGGCTGCGGCGCATGGCTCGGTCACGGCGTGAAGCGCGCCGCCGAACACGTCGGTAACGGCAGCGACGACTTCGCGGTGCACGTTCACGGCGGCGAGCCCGCGTATCACGACAGTCGCTTCACCTCGCTGATGGGTGTGACGTACATCGCCGATCCCACACCGGGTCGACACACCGCCGGCTCCGCGTCGTGGAACGAGACGTTCGGTGCGGGCTTCTCGCTGCCAGACGCAGTCCCCAAGAAGGACGTGAACGTGAAGTGGAAGGGCACCGAGGGCAAAGGCGTCGCGCAGGCGCACTTCTCGAACGCGCATCAGGCGATGAACGGATTGGGCCTCTGCATGTTCACGATGCTCACCGGCCGCTTGCCGTGGGCCGACCTGCTCGACGCGGCGACGGGCTGGGGAATGACCGAGCACGATCTGCTCGTCTCCGGCGAGCGCATCCAGAACCTGCGCGCGGCGTTCAATCGCCGCGAGGGTCTCGCGCCGAAGGACTTCGTGCCGCACCGCCGCATGCTCGGCGAAGGCGATGGCCACCTGACCGCGGGTCCGCTCAAAGGCATTCGCGTGTCGTTGCCGGTCTTGCGCGACGACTACTACACGTCGATGAAGTGGAACACGACGAGCGGGCACCTCTCCAAAGCGCGCGCGGAAGAGCTCGGCATGAGCGAGATCCTCGCGGGATATCTGGACTGACCATGGGCATCTTCGACAGACATCGCGGCGGCACGGTCCGCGTACACATCCTCATCAAGGGACGCATCGGCGACGGCTGGGTCGACGTCGACGAGCACTTGCGCTTGCCGCAAGGCACCACGCTCGCCGGCCTCGTCGACGCCGCGGACACGGCAAAGGTTCCGCTCCGCGCCGCGATCGAGAACAGCCCGCACCTGCGCGACACGCTCATGCTCAACGGCGAGCGCTGCGCGTTCGAGGACAACAAGGATCGCGTGCTCGTCGAGGACGATCAGATCTATCTGCTCTCGCCCCTCGCGGGCGGCTGAGTCTAGAGGGTGAGCGCTCCGACGAGCAGCGCGCCATAGACGCGCAGCAGCGTCGAGAGATCCGCGTCGTCGAAGTGCAGTGACGCGCCGAGGAACCAATCGCGGCCGTAGCGCACTTCGGTGAACTGCGTCGGGACCTCTTGGTCGATGCCGTTGTTGATCTGGAGGTAGCCAGGCGTGTTGAAGGCATCGTCGATGCCGCCGAGGATGTAGATCGATCGGAACACCGCGAACGCCGCGGCGACCTTCACGCGCGGCGTTCGCGCGAAGCTGCCGAACACATCCCCCGAGAGCTTCAAGCGGCCCGACGCGACGAGCACGTCGAACCCGATGCCGAACGTGGAGTCCTTGAGCCCACCACGAATCGAGAGCGGGCCGATTTGCTTTCCGAACTGCGCGGTGAAGCGCAGGGTGTCGCGGATCTCCTGCCGCCGCGTGTACGCGCTCGAGCCCGTGACCTCGGCGACGCTGTCGTACGGCACGCCGCCGAGTGGTCCCTTCTCGAGCTCCACGAGATAGAACTTGTCGGTACGAGCACGCAGCTCGGCGGTCGCGTAGAACCGCGGCGCGCGCGAATAGATGCCCATCTCCACGCGCATGCCGAGCCAGGACTTGAAGCGATAGAAGCTGCCCACCGCCTCGCGACCCGACTCCGTCGCGTCGTACAGATCATCGGCGAGCTGCGGATCGTTCACGAGGCGACCGAGCGAGCCCTTCCAGTCGGCGCTGGTGCCCTCGTCGATCGCCGCGACGAGCTGCGCCGCTTGCTCGATCTCCTTGTCGGCGCCGTCGAGGTTCTCGCGGGTAGCGCGCAGCGCGTCGATCAGCTGCACCCTGCCCTCGGTGATGCCTTTGCGCGCTTGCGCCATGCGCGCGTCGATCCGATCCAGCGTGGAGCTCACCTCGGCCGGCAGTCCTGCCGTGGCGTTGGCGCCACGCGTGGTCAGCTCGTCCATGCGCACCATCGCGCGCTGCGCCGTGGCGAGTGGTCCCACGATGCTGTCCGACGCGAGATATCGATCCGCCTCGAGCACCTTGTCGACGGACGGGCCCGTCACCATCTTGCGCCCCTGGATCACGACCTCGTGCACCGTCTCGAGCGCGTTGTCGGCGCGAGGCAGTCCGCGATCCATGCCGCGCAGCACCGCGTCCGTCGATGCCCCCTCGATGACATGCGTGATCGGCTCGCCGCGCGCGAGCATGCGTTCGCTCGGCGCGCCGTCTTCGCCGCTCGTCGGAATGATCTCGAGGTAGCTATCGCCGAACAGCGAGTCGGCGCGGCGCGTGATGAACGAGTCCGCTGGAATCTGCACGTCGTCGCGCAGCTCCATATCGACGCGCGCGAACGTGCCTTCGATCGTGATCAGCGTGATCTGTCCGATCTGCACACCTGCGATCACGACGGGCGAGCCGATCGTGATGCGCCCGCCATCGCGGAACTTCGCCCACGTGGGGAACGATCCTTCGATGATCGTGGTCGGTAACCGCGCGCGGACGACGAGCACGAGGGCCGTGACCACGGCGACGCCGATCACGGCGGTCGTCAGACGGGTCAGCCAGCGCACCCCGGCAGTCTACCTCTTGACGGGCTACTTGCCGCGGCGCAGGTAGTAATGGACGCCACGTTGCGGGTGGGAGAGCCGGATCGCGAGCGTCGTCGTGCCTGTCGGTTTATCGACCTTTCCGACGAAGCGGCGCTGCTTGTCGACGGGGATCTCCACGCCTGCGGCCGCCGCAGACCAACCGGGCATCAGCGCGCCGCGAACCGTGACCTCCGCATCCCACGGCTTGCTGCTGATCGGCGGCGGCGACTGGATGTAGACCTGCGGTGCGGTGTTGTCGAAGTCGATGATGAGCGTGGAGACCTTGGGATCCTTCACGCCATCACGCTCGAGGTAATAGGTGTACGTGCCCTCGTCGAGCTTGTTGCCCGGCACGTTGATCTTCGCGCCGGTGCCCGAGAACACCTGCTCCTTGCCACCCGTCGCGATGTGCAGCTTGAACTCGCCGCCGGTGCCCTTCGTCGAGACCTGCACCAGCGGAATCACGCTCTGATACGAGATGCGCCACGTGCGTCCGTCGGCGTCGATCGGAATCGTCGCCGCCTGCTTGGGCAGCGGTCGACCACCGTCGTCCTTCATGATGCGCACGCGGCCGGACGCGACCGGCGCGGAGTCCCCGCTTCCCGACGAGCAACGCAGGCGATACGACCACTGACCGACATCGGCCATGAGGTTCGCGCTGTCCTTGCCACTGCTGACCTTTGCGGTCTGGAAGCGCGCGTTCTGATCCATCTCGACGAACCCGCCGTCCTTGCACTTCCCGCCGAACTGGAACTGCACGGCGGTCTTGCCGCGCGGATCGTGAATCGTGGCGCTCTCGCCGGCGGCGACCTGGAAGTCGTAGTAGCTCGGGATCGCCTCGACGACGCGGATCGTTCCGTTCTTTGCGAGTGTGGCGCTCTCGCCGCGAGTCATCTCGAGCTTGCCGCCCGTCGCTCCGGTCAGCTCCGCGCTACCACGCGCGATCGCGACCTTGGTATCGCGTGCCGTCACGTCGAGCCGCGCATCCGCGCCCGCTTGTTGACCGCCGCGCAGCTCGATCGCACCGCCGGGCAACTTCACGCTGCCACGTCCGCCCGCGTCGACGCGTCCGTGCGTCTGGCCGCCATCGACGCTCATCACGAGGCCCTCGCCGAGCGACATGCTCGATCCGCCCGCCATGTCGAGGATCACGCCCTTCGCGGTGATCTTCGCCGACGAGCCTTTGGCGACGCGCACCTTCATGCCGGGCGTCAGCACGAGCTGTCCCTCGACGACGAGCCACTTCTTCTCGCCGGGTGAGAGCATCTCGACCTTCTTGCCGTCGACGACGAGCGTCGCCACGTCGGGCGCGACCGGAACCTCGGCCGGCGCGTCGACCGCCGCATCCACCACACCTGCATCGGGCACCGACGTGACCGTGACGTCGTCGGGGTTCAGATCGACGATCGATCCGATCACCATGTCGAACGTCTCGCCGCGCAAGTTCGAGACGGATGCATCACCCATCTCGAGAGAGAGCGTCGCGCCGTTGCCCGTGGACGTCACGCGAACGCGACCGGACCGCAAGCGAACGTCGCCGACATCGAGACCGACGACACCGTTACCGGACAGATCGATGGCACCGAGCTCGACGTCGATCTTGCCCGCGCCCTCCTTGCCACCGAACCGCAGCACGGTGTGAGGCTGCATCGTGATCAGCGCACCACCGCCCGTGATCTGCAGCTCTGCGGGTGCGTCCGCTGTTCGCGCGGCATCGCCGATGTAGTAGAGCTGGCCGACCTTCACGCCGGTCCATGCACCGGCACCTTGCTGCCGCTCGATGGGGCCGTCGGCCTTCTTCAGCTCCGCGATGGGGTTGTCCTTCTTGCCGCCGCAAGCGGCAGCGAGAAGAGCAACGACCGCGACGACGAGTCGAAGGAGCACGCTACCGCAGCTCGATGATCTTGATCGCGACACCATTGGGATCGATCGTGACGTCCAGCTCCTGATCCTTGAGACCCGGCGACGACACGGTGATCTTGTACGTGCCCGGCGGCAGGTCCGACTGGAACTGACCATCCGCCCCCGCCGTCGCCGTCTTGCCACCCGGCTCGATCTTCACGGTCGCACCGGCGATCGGCTTGCCCGTGTTCGCGTTTCGAACGACCGCACGGAGCTGCCCCGGCGGGAGGACGGGCTCGAGCGTGATGCGCTCTGCCTTGTTGTCGCCCGGCTTGAGATCGACGGTGACCTTCACCGGCTTCTTACCGCTGACATCGATCGTGATCTCGCCGACGGAGTCGGTGATGTTGTCGACGCCCTTCACTTGCTTGCCGATCGGCAGCTTGTCCACACGCCACGCGCCCTTGTCGTCGGTGACACCGGTGCCCTCGTACGTGCTCGTCTTCACCACGACCTTCGCACCGACGGCGGGCTGCCCCGCTTCGTCGAGCAGCTCGCCATCGACCGCCGCAAAGATCGGCACGTCGATGTACTGCGGATCGACGCGCTTCTTCACGGTCGTCGACGGTCCGCCGAAGCGACCTTGCAAGCCGACACCGAAGGAGAACGTCGGCTCGTACGGAACGAGCTTGATGTCGTTCGCCGCGAGGTCCGCGCCTGCGATCTTGGGAACGCGCGCACCGCCGAGATACGCGAGCACCGTCCACGACTTGTTGACGTGATAGCCGCCGCTCGCGCCAAAGCGAACGAGCGGGCTCGGTGCTTCGTGCGCGTCCGTGGCGCCCATCGGCGTGTCGCCACTGCCGACAAAGACATCGATCTGCCCCTCGGCCGCGACGTACGCGTTCTTTCCGACGGGGATGCCGAGGTGCGCGCCACCGACGACGGCGTGGAACTCGGACACGCCGAGCGACACGCGATCGGCAACGGAGAACAGCGTGGGGTCATCGACAGACTTGGCGCTGTTGTCGATGCGGAAGCCCGCGTTGAACGAGAGGAGGCCCGGACCTGCGGGCAGCGACACGAGACCCGATGCGGCGACCGAGATCGCCGAGCCGGCGACCGACGGTGCGTCCTTGCCCGGAACCCACACATCGACCTGAGCGCCGTAGTGCAAGTTGCCCGACGCCTTCGCCGCACGGACGAGCAAGTGCGGATCGCCCACGTAGCCATCGTCCTCTGCCCCGCCCGTGTGCTTGTCGAAGCGACCGTCGAGCGAGAGTGCGATGCTGATCAGCTCGTGCGGTGCAAAGCCGATCGCGAAGCGACCGGACGCGCGCGTGAACTTCGTGTCCGTCCCGATCAGATCGTTGCGCATGCCGTAGCCACCGAGCAGCGCGACCTGCACGGAACCCTTCGGCAACGACTCCGCGCTCGGTGCCCACAACCCGCCCGGGAGTGCTCCATAGCCGATGACCGGTCCTGCCGCGTCCTCGATAACGGGAGGTTCCGTTGACTCGACGACGTCGGCCGGCGCGGTCTGTGCCCACGCGATTGGAGCGGTGGTCACGACGGCGAGAAAGGATGCGATTCCCCGGCGCATTGCAAAAAGTGTAAGGGGATTCGCGTCGAATTTACAGTCCTGGTCGAACTTCAATAACGAAGCCAACGGACAAGCTCGCGAACGCTCGGGCGCTTTCCATATAGAAGCACCCCGACGCGATAGATCTTTGCAGCCGCGCGGACGACGAGCACCGTGGAGACGAGAAGGATCCCGAGCGAGATCGCCACGTCGCCCAGCGTCGCCCCGCCGAGCACGAACCGCATCGGCATCAGCATCGGTGACCAGAACGGCACCATCGTCATCACCGACGCTGCGCCACCGCGCGGCGCCGAGGCGACGAGCTGGAAGCACATGACGCCGATGATGAGCAGCATCGTCACCGGCATCTGGACCTGCTGGGTGTCCTGCTCCGACGACACCATCGCACCTACCGCGGCATACATCGCCGAGTAGAAGAAGAACCCGAGGACAAAGAAGGCGAGCGTGATCGAGATCGAGAACACGTCGAGCGGCGGCAGCGGCGAGGTCCCACCGTCGATGCCGAACGCGCTCAGGATCTGCGTGCGGTACGCGAGCGTGATCGCGCCGATCCCGAGCCACACCGTCAACTGGATCAGCGCCGCCCCGCCGACGCCGAGGATCTTCCCCGACATGAGGCTCTGCGGCCGAACGACGGCGACGAGGAACTCCATCACGCGGCTCGTCTTCTCCTGCACCACGCTGCGCATGACGTTCACGCCGTACAGCGTGATCACCATGTAGAGGATGAACGCGAGGATGTACGCGATGAGGAACGAGCCGATGCCCGAGCTCCCCGTCGCTTCACCCGTCGAGTGCATCGCGATGACATCGATGACGCCGGTCATCGTGTCGCGCTGCTCGGGCGTGAGCTTCACGAGGTTCGCGCGCGCGTCGAACACGACCGCGCTGAACGCCTTGTCCAGATAGGACTTCACGTACTGACTCGCGGCGTTGTCACCGCGATACAGCACCTGCGACAGCTCGACCGCGTTCTCGTGGATGACGAGGAAGCCGTTGATCTTGTCGTCACGGATCTTGTCGAGCTCGGTCTGGTCCGGCGTGCTCGGCTCGACGAGCGTGACGACCCACTCGTAGTCCTTGCGGAGCTTCTGGGCCATCGGTTCGCCGATGACGCCCGTGTGATCGACGATGTCGATGCGCGCGCCCGACGTGCTCTTCGCGCTGATCACCGCGGGCACGACGACGAGCGCGACCATGAACACCGGGCCGAGCAGCGTGATCGCCACGAACCACTTGCTCTTGATGCGCTCCATCAGCTCGCGGCGCGCGATCACCCACGTGTTTCTCATGCTCATGGCGCGGGCTCTCCCATCGTCTCGTCATCCGGTCGGCGCTCGGCGACCGCGGCCTCGGGACCGACTTTCTCGACGAAGATCTGGTGAAGCGACGCTTCGACCACCTCGAACTTGCGCAGCGCGACGCCGGCACTGACGAGCGCGGCGAGCAGCTTCTGGGCATCGGTCGCCTTGACCTCGACGTCGTGATCGTCGTCGTGCACCTCGCGTCGCTCGCTGACGAGCGCCGCATCGGCGAGCACCGCATCGGCCTTCTCGCTCGCGCCGTTCGCGTATGCGAGCGCGATCCAGCCGTCCTCGTTGGACGCCGCTTTGAGATCGCGAAGCTTGCCCTCGAGGACGAGCTTGCCGCGCGCGATGATGCACAGCGAGTCCACGATCTTCTCGGCCTGCTCCATCTGGTGTGTCGAGAACAGCACGGTGCGGCCGCTCTCGCGGATCTCGCCGACGATCTCGCGCAGCACCTCGGCGTTGATCGGATCGAGGCCGCTCCAGGGCTCGTCGAGGATCACGATGTCGGGCTCGTGCAACAGCGCGGTCGCGAACTGCACCTTCTGCTGCATTCCCTTGGACAGGTCCTGCACCTTGTTGCCGAGCCACTTCGAGAGCCCGAGCCGCTCGAGCCAGGCGGAGCCGCGCGTCTTGGACTCGGCGCGCGTGAGCCCGCGCAGCTCGCCCATGAACTCGACGATCTCGCCGACCTTCATCTTCGGGTACAGCCCGCGCTCCTCGGGCAGATAGCCGATCTTGCGCGCGGCCGCGAGGCCCGGCGGGAGATCGCCGAGGATTCGGATCTCGCCGCGATCGGGCGCGATGATGTCGTTGATCATTCGCAGCGTCGTCGACTTACCGGCGCCGTTGGGTCCGAGGATGCCGTAGATGACCCCGCGCGGAACCTCGAACGTGATGTTGTCGACGGCGACGTGGTTGCCGAACTTCTTGACCACGCCAGCGATGGAGAGCGCGCTTGTCATGACGCGGGAGGTGGGTTGTCTCCGAGCACGCAGCGCTCGAGGATGGCCATGCGGATCGCCACGCCCCACGACACTTGTTGCAGGATGACCGCGCGAGGGCCGTCGGCGACCTGCGGCGAAATCTCGACGCCGCGATTCATCGGGCCGGGATGCATCACGATCGCATCCGGCTTTGCATACGAGAGCGTGCGCTCGGACAACCCGAACGTACGGGACAACTCTCGCGTGTTCGGGAAGCGCGGCGCCTCGCCGTCGAAGCGTTCGCTTTGCACGCGGAGCATCATCACGACGTCCGCATTCTCGAGGCCGTCCTCGAGCCGCGTCACGACGCGCACGCGCTCGCGTGTCAGCTCGCCGCCGATCTGCTCGATGCCGCGCGGGATCAGCGTCCACGGTGCGCACACGCGAATGCGCGCGCCGAGCTTGGCGAGGCACAAGATGTTCGAGCGCGCGACGCGCGAGTGCGCGAGGTCGCCGACGATGACCACCTCGAGCCCCTCGATGGATCCGTTGGTGCCCTTGTGCCGGCGGATGGTGGCCGCGTCGAGCAGCGCTTGCGTCGGATGCTCGTGCTGCCCGTCGCCCGCGTTGACGACGCTCGCCTTCACCGTCTTCGCGATCACCGCAGCAGCGCCGCCGAACGAGTGGCGCACGACGATCGCATCCGGATGCATCGCCATCAGGTTGCGCGCGGTATCGATCAGCGTCTCGCCCTTCGACGTCGACGACGCGGAGCTCGAGATGTTGATCGCCTCGGCGGACAAGCGCTTGGCGGCGAGCTCGAATGACGTGCGCGTACGCGTGGAGTTCTCGAAGAACAGGTTGATCACCGTGCGGCCGCGCAGCGATGCGAGCTTCTTGATCGGCTCGTCACCCATCGGCCAATAGCGATCACCATGATCGAGGATGGCCGTGATCTCCGCGGCGTCCAGGTCGGCGATGCTCACCAGGTGGCGCACGCACCTCGTATAGCGCATTTCGACGGTGGTAAGGTGCCCCCGAGGTGTCGTCAGATCGCGACAAGATCGACCGGACCGGACACGTCCTCGGCGGGCGATTTCGCATCGAAGCGCTGATCGGAAGAGGGGCGATGGCCACGGTCTATCGCGCGCTCGACACGCAGACGAACGCGTACGTCGCGGTGAAGATCCTGCGCACGTCGATCCTCGGGAGCGATCCGTCGATCAAGCAGCGCTTCCAGCGCGAGGGCGAGGTGCAAGAGAAGATGCGCCACCGCAACATCGCGGCGCTCCTCGACACCGGCGTCACGGAGCTCGAAGAGCCGTACCTCGTGGTGGAGCTGTTGCGCGGAACGACGCTGCGCGGCGTGCTCAAGCAACTCGGCCGCGTGCCTCCGCGACGAGCGGCGAGCTATGCGTGGCAAGCGCTGCAGGGGCTGTCCGCCGTCCACGCACTCGGCGTCCTGCATCGCGATCTCAAGCCCGCGAACATCATGCTCGAGCCATCGCCCGGTCCGGTCGAACGCGTCGTGCTGATCGACTTCGGCTTCGCCACGTTCGAGGGTGGAGCCAAGCTCACGCAGCAGGGCTCTGTCGTCGGCAGCCTCCGCTACATCGCGCCCGAGCGCTTGCGCGGCGAGAAGGTCGATCACCGCAGCGACCTCTACGCGATGGGCATCATCCTCTACGAGATGTTGATGGGCGTGCCGCCGTGGGACACCAACGATGACTTCGCGCTGATCGAGGCGCACCTGCACGAAGCGCCGCGTCCGCTCGATCCCGCGTTGCCCGCCGAGCTCGATGCGGTGGTGCAGCGCGCGCTCGCGAAGCAACAGGACGATCGCTACGCGAGCGCGAGCGAGATGGCCGAGGCGCTCCAACAGGCAGCGCAGCTCATCACCTCGCCTACTGAATGACGATCTGCTTCAGATCGAGCCCGCCGGCGAACATGTACGAGACAGCCTCGTCGTAGCCGTACACCTCGACGCCGCAGCCATCCGGGCACACGATCTTGTGCGCGCCCGCGGTCACCGGCACGCGCGCCGCTCGGTAGTTCCCGAACGCGCTGAGCGTGACCGGCGTCCCGTCGACGGTGACCGCGCCCGTCGCGTTCGCGGTGATCGAGAGGAAGTTCTTCGCGTACTGGCTCGGCACGAGCACGTTGTAGTCGTTGCGGTACTGCTCCGTCGGCACCGCGATCGCGAGGTTTGGATCGCCCTCGCCCACGGTGCCACCGCCGAACGGGAAGCCGTCGGTCCAGATGTTCGACTGCAAGTAGTGACCGATGAGCACGGGCTTGCTCGCCTCGACCACGGTGTCCACGCCGATCTTCACCTCGCAGTACGCACCCGCTGCTGCGAGCGTGTTGCACGTGCCCGTCGGTGCTGGCGAGAACGTGACGGTGGTGCCTGGCTCCTGCGCGAGGATGCGAATCACGTCGAGCTCGTTGCCACCGCGCGGCTGGCTGCGCGCGATCGCGAACGTCTTGCCCCACGTCGACGTGGGAAACAGCATCTCCTCGAGGTGATCGGCGCAGCACGGGCTCTGCCGCGTCGGCAGGATGATCGACGAGGGCGGCATCGCCTCGCCGAACGCCGTCGCTTCGTGACCGCCGAACACGCCGATCGGCACCGGCGTGGCGCCGACCGCGCGGATCCTGCTGCCCGTCAGATCGCCCGTACCGGCCGCTTGCAGCGTCAGCACGTCGTGCGCGTTCAGCGTGAACATCGTCGGTGTGTTCGCCGCGATCGCCGCGTGTGACGGCCCCGCCGTGGTGGCCACCGACGGCGTCACCTCGACGACCGTGCCGTCCTGCCACGCGACGACGCTGAAGTAGCCGCGGTACGAGTTGGTGCCCGGTGCGACCGCGCGGCGATCCAGCGTGGCGCGCGTCATCGCGTAGTACTCGACATCGAAGGCCGCGCGCGGCACGAGCAGCGACGCGTCGTTGGAGAACACGTCGACGTTATCGAGCGGGTTGAACTGGTACGCGACGATCGGCAGCGTCGACGTCACCTTGTACGCCTTCTTCTCGATGCCGCTGCCATCGATCGATTGATCCGGGATGTTGTGCGGCGCGGCTTGCGGCATGAGCGCCTGCACGGCGCCGGCGGCGACGTTCGCGGTGATGGTGCTCCCGTCAGGCGCGGTCACCGTCACGTCGACGGCACGGGCTTGCGGGTTCGACACGACGATCGCGAACGGTGCGTGGGTCGCATCGAACGCGCACACGGTCGCGGCCTGACACGTGTAGCCAGCGGGGCACACGTTACCCGGCGGATCACACGTACCCGCGGTGACGTTGGACGCGTTCATGCAAACCGCGGGGAGTGACCTCGACGTGCCCGGGTTGTTCGTGCCGCACGGCGGCGGGTTGTACACCTCGACGGCGTTATCGAGATCGACCGCCCAGTACTCGCAGCCCGTATAGCTGCGGCTCGTCGCCGCAGCGACGCACGCATCGGTGCATGCACCGTTCTGGCAGATGTTGGATCCGGTGCACGCCTCGGTCTCCGGCCCGATCTCGCCGGTGGCCGTGCAGCTATGGACGTTGCCGTCCTCGCAGACGTTGCTGTTCGGAATGCACTCGACGCAGCCGAGGGTGGTATCGCAGGCGGCCGCGCAGTCTTGCTGCGTGACCCACTGGCCACCGCTGCACGATTGGTACGACGAGCCGAGGCACTGGTGCATGCCGTCGACGCACTGCGGACCCGACGAGTCCGCGTTGCCGCCGCCGTCGCCGTTCGTGCGTGCGTCGGGACCACATGCAACGAGCGTGAAGATCAGAGCGGAGATCAATCGCACACGCCACCTCCATCCGGGTTGCAGTTACACGCGACCACGGTCTCGCCGCTCTTGCACTCGGGGACGACCTGGTTCTGCAGCAAGAACTGCTCGACCTGACGAAGCGCCGACGCGTTGCGGTTCACGCCCGAGTGCGTGCCGTTGTCCTCGGACGGCGGCTTGTTCGTGTCGGGCGGCAGCGGCGTCGGATGCTCGTCGTAGATGGTGGCGCCGCTCGAGAGCGGGCCGTCGGCCACATCGACGCGCCACGGCGTCTTCACGCTCGGCGCGAGCACCTTCATGCCCATCGTGCGGAGGATCATCTCCGTCGAGATGTTGGTCACGAGGCAATCGCCAAGCGTGTACCAGATCAGGATGTCCTTCGCGGGTTGGCCGAACAGCGGGTCCTTGACGACGTGCGCCGCGGTGGTGATCGGATCGTACGGCTCCATCGCGAGGCCGAGGAACGACACGACGAGCTGGTAGACCTCGGGATCCGTGTAGCTGCCTTGCGCGGCGCCGAGGAGCGCGAACCACGCCGCGCTGCGCTCGAACAACATCGACCACACGCCGCCCGGGACCGCGAGGACGCCCTTCTTGAACGAAGGGTCGTACGCCATGAGCGTGTTGCCCATGATGCCGCCGAGCGATCCACCGATGTAGTAGACCTTCTCGGGATCGATGAGCGCCGCGCCCTCGTACTGGAAGTCCGCGGCCGCCGCCATCGGCCCGCGCGCGATGGCCCCGAGCGACATGAAGTCGATGATCGACTGCGCGAGCTTCTCGCTGATCTGCGTGCCGCGATTCATGTCGTTGACCGCGAGCGGCGCGAGCTGCAGCTGGCGCGAGGTGAGGCCGATGAAGTCGCCCGCGATGATGACGAGGCAGTGATCCTGCGCGAGGTCACCGACAAAGCTATCGTCGAGATACTCCTCGGCCGAGCCGAACAGGCCGTGACCGAACACCACCGTCGGGCGGGGAAGCGGGTAGCTGCCGTCAGTGACGCACTTGGGGATGATCGCGGCGAACCGCGCGTCGCGCAGGCCCGTGTTGACCGGCATGCCATCGGCGCCGCGACGAAGGATCGATGCGTCCTTCTCGCCGTCGGTGAGGAAGTCCGGCGCCTTGTACGTGCCGAGGTAGCGCTTGTGCGTCGTCGAGAGGTTGGGCCTCGTCGAATTGACCGTGAAGCCGAGACCCGCACCGTTGGTGCCGATCACCGGCAGCGCCTTCTCGCGCATCGTCGTCAGGTCCGAGCGCATGAAGTTGTCGGACGCGGTGCGGAACTCCCACGCGAGCGCGACGTCGTTCTTGTCGATGCCGAGCGGTCCGAGCGCGGCTTCGATCTTGGTCCAACCGGCCTTCAGCGCGCCGAAGCGCGGGTGACCGAGCTCGCCACCGTCGCGCAGCGCGAGGAAGCCCTTCGGCGACACGAGCTCGCCACCGTCGGCGGCCTTCACCTTGTTGGTGATGATGACGCCGTAGTGCGCCTTCTCGTGCAGTCGCTCGAGCGGACGAATGATCAGGTTGCGAACGCTCTCGTCGAGAGTGTTGACATCGACCTCGGCGAAGAACGGTGCGCGCTCGCCGGTGTCGAGATCGACGAGGACGATCGGTGAGCCTGCCGCGAGCGACTCGTCGGGGTTCTTGAAGCTCGGCAGGCCCGCCGGTGACACACCGGTCTCGAAGCGCGCGAGGAGGGGCGCGGTCATCGAGAAGCCGTCGTAGCGATTGAGCGGCGCCGGATCGACGGTGACCTGGTCCTCGTTGGTGGGCATGGCCGCGAGGGGGATGTCGACGCGATAGCCGGTCTCGGTGGTCGAGTCGGTCTTCAAGTACGTCGACGACGGCCACGGCAGCATGCAGCCGTGTCCGTCGATCGGGTTGCACACGTCGGGAATCCCCGTGGTGTTTCCATCATCCCCACACGCTGCGAACAGAACTACGAACGCGACGAGCTTATGCATAACGCTACCCCCCAAAGGTGCGCACTAAGTTTGCGCCGACCCTATCACCGACGAGGAGCCTCGGGAGTATGTATTGTCGGTCCGCGTGCTCTCGTCACTCCGCGCGTGGATCGACCGCCGGCTCTACCGCCACCCCTTCGAGGGCCGGAGCGCGCGCCGATACGCCCGCAACGAGCGCCCCGCTTTCGGCGACCTGGACGATCGTCTCCTCGACGTGATGTTCGACGCGCCGCCGACCGCCGGCCACCTCCTCGATCTCGGTTGCGGTCCCGGCACCTTCGCGCGGCGGACGCGTGTGCGATATCCACAGCTCACGGTGATCGCGGTCGACCCCTCTCGCGACTTTGCTGCCGAGCCTCCTCATCCAGAGGTGCACGTGATTCGCGCCGCCGGCGAAGCGCTCCCGCTCGGCGCCGCGTCCATCGATGTCGCCGTCCTGCTGTCCTCGATCCGGCACGTGACGAACCGCGCCCGCACGTTCGCCGAGCTGCGCCGCGTGGTGCGTGGACGTGCGTTCATCGTCGAGCTCGACCCGGCCGCCTCTCGCACGCGTGTTGCCGCACATGCGGACCACCTCGGCTCGGCGCTGCTTCGCGCGGCGTTCGGACCGCTGGTCGTGCGCACGGCACCTCCCGCGGACGCGATCGAATCGCTCGCCACCGCCGCCGGCTTCGTGCGGCGCTCGTTGCGTCCCGATCCGATCCAGCCGGTCTACATCTTGGAGCTCGCGTAGCGTGGCCTTCGCATGGGCGCGCCGCACGCGCGAGCTGCACGACGAGCTGGCTGCGATCACCGATGTCTCGGACTTCTCGCCGACGTGGTGGCTCGTCGCGGGAGCGGCGGCCACCGCCGAGCGTCTGCCGCCGCGCGCGCACTACGTGGCCTCCGACGCGGAGGCGAGCGGCGACACGTTCATCGGCCATCGCTCGACGTCGCCCGACGATCCGATCGCCGACGCCATCGTGCGCGCCCACGCCGCACGCGCCGCGCTTCGCGAGCTCGAGGGTCGGCTCCCCGATCAGCCGCTCGCGGTGACGATCCAGCGCAGCGACATCGGCGCGCGCGTCGTTCCCTCGTCTCTCGAGATCGCCGCGTTCGCGATCGGCGACACGGTCGTGATCGCCCGTCTCGACGACGCCGCGCTCGCGCAGAAGCTCGCCTCCGTCGCGAAGGGGTCGCGTACGTTCGACACGGCGGCGCCGATCCGCTTCGCCACGTCCGTGGCCGACCCCGGTCTCGTCGACGTGCCGTTCGTGTGCGTGTCGATCGGCGAGGAGCGCATCACCGTCGCGCGCCACGGTCATCGCCGCGCGTGGCGAGACAACGCGGGCCCGTGGCTCGGACTCGGTCGCGTGGGCGAGCTCGCCACCGTGTCGACGTGCCACATGGTGGTCGACGGCTACGGTCACGCGTGGCTCGCCGCGCGCATCGCCGCGCATGCCGAACGGCTCGCACCGTCGCCGAGCCCGGCGAGCCCGCCAGGCGCGACGGCCCCGACGGCCCCGACGCCCCCGACGACCGCCGACATTCCGCATCTCTCGCTCGTGCGAGGTGCGATTCCGCTCGGTGTCGCGTGGCGCGAGCTGCCCTCGCCCGCTCCGCGTGCGCTCCACCTGGCCTACGCGCTCGGTCGCGTGTTGCATCGCGTGGCGGGCAACCCCGACGCGAAGTTCTCGCCGACGTTCCAGCTTCCGATCGCGCCCGGCTCTCCCGGCGATCCCGATCGCGCGAAGAAGCGTGTCGTTCACTCGACGATCAGCGTGCGCTTCGATCGCGGAACGCCCGAGCCATTCGAGGCGTTCGAAGCGCGCGCCAAGCAGATCCTCGCGCGCGAGGCGCAAGGCCGCGGCCTGTGCTCGCGCCTTCTCACCGCCGCGCGCGCGATTCCCGTTCCGCTCGCGTTCAAGCGGCGCTCGTTCACCACGGGACGCGCGGGCGTGTTCGACAAGATCGCGGAGGTCGTCGGAGGCCGCGCGTGTCTGTCGAAGATCCGCATGGAGACGCCGGTGCCGCTGTCCTGCGCGGTCAGCTCGCCCGCGCGCATGGCCACGAAGTCGGATCCCGTCGGCGGATGCGTGGTGACCGTCATCGACGACGGCACGCGCGCCGCGATCACCGCGTGCGGCTCGGGCCTCGCGGGCGAAGCCGACGACGCCGCGGACTTGATCGATGCCGTGCTCGCCCTCGTGAGGGAGCTCGAGGACTAGGTCAATCGGTGTCTGTGTCGGCGTCGGTGTCGAGCCGCACGATATCGATCGGTCCCGAGATCTCGACCTCGGCGTACTCGTCGTCCACTTCGGCGTCCGCGAGCGAGAGCAGCGCCGCTTCGAGTGCACCGACGGGCGCGTCGTGGAGGATCTTCTGCGTCGGTGCCGAGATCGCGATCTCGCCGCTGATGATCTCGCTGGACATGAGCGAGCTCGGCTCGCGCGGCGTGTCGCGCACGGGCGACACGAGCGCTTCGGGGTGCCTCACTTCGATCTGCGGCGTCCACCGCGGCTGACGGATGCGGATGCGCGAGCTCGCGAACGCTTCGCTGAGCCAGGACGCATCCTTGAACACCTCGTTGCTGCTCGGACGATCCCAGCGATCGTACGAGAGCATCTGGTCGATCAACGCGCATAGCTCGCCGGGAGCGTCGGGGGCCGCGTCGCGCGTGGGCACATGCGTCGCGTTGTCGTTGCGCATCTGGATCGCGCCCCGCTCGAACGGCAAGTGGCCGGTCAGCAGGTTGTACGCGATCACGCCGAGCGAGAAGACATCCGCGCGATCATCGACGACATCGCCGATCACCACCTCTGGCGCCGCGTAGTGCCACGCACCAGGCGCACTGACGAACGGCGTGGGCTGCGCGTCGTGTGCGCGCGCGTCGCTCCAATCGGCGATGCACAGCACGAAGCCGCGCGAGCGACGCGCGAGGAGAATGCGATCGGGTCGGAGGCCAGCGTGGATGATGCCGTGACCATGCGCGTGCGCGAGCACCTCCGCGACATCGCGAACGCGCTCGAGGACGTCGAGCGCAGCGCCGGCGGCATCGACGTGCTTGCGCGTGAACATCGACGCGAGCGTGGGACCTTCAACCAGCTCGCGCGCGAACCACGGGCGGCGATCGGGAAGGAGCGCGGACTCGTAGAGTCGCGGCACGCCCGGGTGATCCATCGTATCGAGATAGATCGCCTCGCGGAGCGCGCGGATCGCGATGCGATGCGTGGCGCTCGTCATCACCTTCAGCACCGCACGACGCGGCAGGACTCCGTGCGCAGCTTGATAGGTGATCGAGGCGGCGGTTCTCGCCAGCTCGCTCACGATTCGGTATTCGCCGATCCGCTCACTCGCCATCACGCGCGGACGTATATGCGAAGTACCGTCGACGATCAAAGGCAATGCGGGCCACGAGATCGTCATGACTGCGCACGACTGTGCGCAGTCACGTCAGAACCTGAATGCTGCATTACGCCCGAGGGCGCAGGCGTTGGATTCGTCGACGAGGTCCAACCAATTTGCTGCCCGCGATCGTGCCGATGCGGACAACTACGACGGCATCTGGTTCTTACGCGCCGCGAGCATCTCGATCAGGTCCATCTTGGTGACGATGCCCGTCACGTTGCGTGCGTCGTCGATGACGATCGCGACCTCGCCCCGCTCGAAGATGCGAGGCAGCTCGCTCGACGACGCGTTGAGGCCGACTGTCGAGACCTTGCGCTCCATGATCTCGGCGACGACGGTGTCCTTGGTGACGCGACCGGCGACGAGGTGGTGGAGCAAGTCGCTCTCGGTGAGGATGCCGGCGAGCTTGCCCTGATCGAGGACCGGCATCTGCGAGATGCCGTGCTCCTTGAACACGTCGGTCGCGCGGCCGAGCTTGTCGTTCAGGTCGAGCGAGATGACCTCGCGACGACCGAGCGCACGCACGACATCGCCGACCGTGCCGACCTCCCAATCGCCCTTCACGAAGCCCTGCTGGCGCATCCAGCGATCGTCGACGAACTTCGTGAGGTAGTTGCGAATCGAGTCCGGGAGGATCACGACCACGCGCTTGCCCGCGCCGAGCTCCTTCGCGACCTGCAGCGCGGCCCACACCGCCGAGCCCGACGATCCACCGACGAGCAAGCCCTCCTGGCGAATCAGCTGGCGCGCGACGAGGAAGCTGTCACGGTCGTTGCTCTTGATCCATCGATCGACGAGGCGGCGATCGAGAACGTCCGGGATGAAGTCATAGCCGATGCCCTCGACCTTGTAGCTCTTGATCTCGCTCGGCCCCGCGAGGATGGAGCCTTCGGGATCGACGCCGATGATCTGGCAGCCCGGCACCTCGCGCTTGATGACCTTCGCGACGCCGCTGATCGTGCCGCCGGTCCCCGCCGTCATCACGACCGCGTCGAGCTTGCCGCCGCATTGATCGATGATCTCGCGGCCCGTGCCCTCCTCGTGCGCGAGCGGGTTCGACGCGTTCGAGTACTGATCGAGGATGTGCGAGTTCGGGATGATCTCCTTGAGCCTGCGCGCGACGCCGATGTGGCTCTCGGGCGAATCCCACGCGGCTTCGGTCGGCGTGCGAATGATCTCCGCGCCGAGCGCCTCGAGGACGACCTGCTTCTCCTGCGACATCTTCTCGGGCAGCGTGATGATCACGCGGTAGCCGCGCACGGCGGCCGCCATCGCGATGCCGATGCCGGTGTTGCCGCTCGTCGGCTCGATCAACGTGTCGCCCGGCTTGATGCGACCCTCGCGCTCCGCGTCGAGCAACATGCGGACGCCGATGCGATCCTTCACGGATCCGCCCGGGTTCATGAACTCGCACTTGGCGAGGAGCTCGCACGGCAGGCCCTTGGCGATGCGCGAGAGGCGCACCATCGGCGTGTGACCGGTCGTCTCGAGAATCGAATCGTAAATGGCGTCGCGGGACATCGCGCGCACTCTACCCGATGGCGACGCGGAGTCAGCGAGCGCGCGACATCATCTCGCGCACCTCTTCGTAGATGCGCACATCCGCGCGCAACCTGCCGACGCCCGCGCGCGGCGCAACGCACGCGCGGACGGCGTGGTATGTCGGGCGGAGATGTTGCGGCTCGAGAACGTAGGTCGTGCGTGACGGACGAGGCCGACGAGGTGGAGTCTCTCCTGCGCGCGTCGCTCGCCGCTACGACCGATAGCGAGCGCGCCGAGCTCGGCGCGCGCCTCGCGCCCATCCCCGACGTGATCGCGCAGCTCAGCGAGCGCCTGCTCTCGGATGCGTGGGAGACGCGCAGACTCGCGATGCACTTTGTCTCGCGCCTCGCGCCGCCGCCCGAGGAGCTGACGCCGGCGATCGTGTCCGGACTGACCCGCCCGTTATCGCAGGAGCCCTTCGGGGAGGAGACCGTGCTCGGCCTCGTCATCGCGCGGGCCATCGCGCCTCGCGTCACCGGGTACCGCCGTGCGATCGAGGAGCGCCTCGGCTGGATCGAGCGCGCGATCGCGGTCGGAAGTGACGAGGTTCCCGATCATCCAGGCGAGCCCACGCAGTTCGACATCCGCGCTGGCATCGTGAAGAAGCTCGCGCTGGACGCGCTGGCAAAGCTCGACGCGGCGATCGCCGCGGAGCGCGAGACCCGAGCAAAGCTCGTCGTGTTGATCGCGGAGACGTTCGCCACCTCGCCCGACGACGCGCTCGCGATGGTCGCCATGCGCGCGGCCAAAGAGATCGAGCGAGACGCGTGGACGGCGGGTCTGTGGGAGGACATCGCCTCGACGTTCGCGCGCTCCTCGCCCAAGCATCGGGCGGCGCTCGAACACGCGCTCGAGGCGCTGCGCCGGTACGCCTCGTACGCGACCTCCGGCGGCGAGGGCAACGCACGGATGGCCCAGGTTCACGAGCTGGAGCGACAGATCGCGGCGCTTCCCGCGCCATAGCGAAGCACGCGAAACGGTGGTAATCACCGACGACGATGTCGCCCTCCACGCCGTCTCTTGACCAGCTGATCGACACACTCGATCGCCGGATCGTCGTCCTCGATGGCGCGATGGGCACCATGATCCAAGGCCTCGGCTTCACGGACGAAGCCCATTGGCGCGGTGATCGCTTCGCGAACCACGCGCATGCGCTGAAGGGCTGCAGCGATCTGCTCGCGCTCACGCAGCCCCAGGCGATCGAGGACATTCACTACGCGTTCCTCAAAGCAGGCGCGGACATCGTCGAGACCAACACGTTCACGGGCACGTCGATCGCGCTCGCGGACTACGGGCTCGAGCGCGACGTTCGCGACATCAACCTCGCGGGCGCACGAGCGGCGCGTCGTGCGTGCGAGCGAGCGATGCGCGAGGATGGCAAGCCGCGTTGGGTCGCTGGCTCGATCGGCCCCACCACCAAGACCGCGTCGCTGTCGCCGGACGTGAACGATCCGGGCGCACGCGCGGTCACGTTCATGGAGCTCGTCGCGGCGTTCGGCGAGCAAGCGCGCGCGCTGATCGAAGGCGGCGTCGATCTGATCCTGACGGAGACGCACATCGACACGCTGAACTGCAAGGCCGCGCTCTACGCCATCGAGGAGCTGTTCGCGCACGGCGTGCGCCGCGTCCCCGTGATCGCCAGCGTGACCATCCCGGATCGCTCGGGACGCACGCTGTCCGGGCAGACCGTCGAGGCGTTCTACAACTCGATCGCGCACGCGAACCTGTTCGCGGTCTCCATCAACTGCGCGCTCGGCGCCGATGACATGCGCCCCCACGTCGCGGAGCTCGCGAAGTCCGCGGGCGTTCGCGTCGCGTGCTATCCCAACGCCGGCCTCCCCAACGAGTTCGGCGGATACGACGACACGCCGGAGCACATGGCCAAGGTGCTCGGCAGCTTCGCGCGCGAGGGCATGCTGAACCTCGTCGGTGGCTGCTGCGGAACGCGCCCCGAGCACATCGCCGCGATCGCCGCCGCGGTCGCGGACATCCCGCGCCGCACGATCGTCACGCCGCCGCGCTACATGCGCCTCTCGGGGCTCGAGCCGCTGACCATCACGCCCGAGACCAACTTCATCGTCGTCGGCGAGCGCACCAACGTGACCGGCTCCGCCGCGTTCCGCCGCCTGATCAAAGAGGACAAGTACGACGAGGCGGTCGCGGTCGCGCGCCAGCAGGTCGAGGGCGGCGCCAACATCCTCGATGTCTGCATGGACGAAGGAATGCTCGACGGCGTCTTCGCGATGCGAAAGTTCTTGAACCTCATCGCCGCGGAGCCGGACATCGCGCGCATCCCGGTGATGGTGGACTCGTCGAAGTTCTCCGTCATCGAGGCAGGCCTCGAGTGCTTGCAGGGCAAGGGCGTCGTGAACTCGATCTCGCTCAAAGAGGGCGAGGAGAAGTTCGTCGAGCAAGCGCGCATCGTTCGCCGCTTCGGCGCCGCGGTCGTCGTGATGGCGTTCGACGAGACGGGACAGGCCACCACCGTCGAGCATCGGCTCCAGATCGCGCATCGCGCGTACAAGATCCTCACGGAGCAGGTCGGCTTCCCCGCCGAGGACATCATCTTCGATCCCAACATCCTCACGATCGGTACCGGTATCGAGGAGCACGATCCGTACGCGGTCAACTTCATCGAGGCCACACGCCGGATCAAAGCGGAGCTACCGGGCACCAAGGTCTCGGGCGGTGTCTCGAACCTGTCGTTCTCGTTCCGCACCAACCCGCGCGTGCGCGAGGCGATGCACGCGGTCTTCCTCTATCACGCGATCAAGGCGGGCCTCGACATGGCGATCGTCAACGCCGGACAGCTCGCGGTGTACGACGAGCTCGATCCGGCGCTGCGCGAGCACGTCGAGGATCTCGTGCTGAACCGCCGCGCCGACGCCACGGAGCGCCTCCTCGGGTTCGCGTCGACCATGTCTGGCGAGACGGCCAAGAAGGAGGACGAGCTCGCGTGGCGCGCGCAGCCTCTCGCCGCGCGTCTCGCCCACGCACTCGTCAACGGCATCACCGACTTCATCGACGCCGACGTCGCCGAAGCGCTGACCGTGTATCCCAAGCCGCTCGCGATCATCGAGGGGCCGCTGATGGACGGCATGAACGTCGTCGGCGAGCTGTTCGGTGCGGGCAAGATGTTCCTGCCGCAGGTCGTGAAGTCGGCCCGCGTGATGAAGAAGGCGGTCGCCATCCTCGAGCCGCTGATGGATGCGGAGAAGAAGGCATCCGGTGTCACCACGGCCAAGGGCAAGATGGTGATCGCCACCGTCAAAGGCGACGTGCACGACATCGGCAAGAACATCGTCGCTGTCGTGCTTCGCTGCAACGGCTACGAGGTCACCGACCTCGGCGTGATGGTGCCGCAGCACAAGATCCTCGACACCGCCGCCGAGATCGGCGCAGATCTGATCGGACTCTCGGGTCTCATCACGCCATCGCTCGACGAGATGATCAGCGTCGCCACGGAGATGACGCGCCGCGGGCTGTCGTTGCCGCTGCTCATCGGCGGCGCCACCACGTCGGGCAAGCACACGGCCGTGAAGGTCGCGCCCGCGTACTCCGGCCCCACGATCCACGTGCCCGACGCGTCGCTCGCCGTCGGCGTCATGGGCAAGCTCCTCGGCAAGGACAAGGACGCGTACGTCGCCGAGGTCACCGCGAAGCAGGCATCGATCCGGGACGCGCACGTCTCGTCGCAGAAGCGCCCTCTCCTCTCGTTCGAAGAGGCGCGCAAGCGTCGCCTCGCGCTGTCGTTCGGCCCGGGCGAGATCCCGCTGCCGCCGTTCCTCGGCACCAAGAACCTCGATCTCGCGCTCGCGGATCTCGTGCCGTGGATCGATTGGTCGCCGTTCTTCCACACGTGGGAGCTGTCGGGTCGCTACCCGGCGATCCTCGACGATCCCAGGAAGGGCGAGGCCGCGCGCAAGGTGTTCGCCGACGCGCAGGCGTTGCTCGCGACCATCGTCGAGCACGAGTCGCTCACCGCGCGCGCGACCTACGGCTACTTCCCGGCGGGCGCCGATGGCGACGACATCATCCATGTATTCGGCGCCGATCGCTCGCGCGAGGTCGCGCAGTTCCCCATGCCGCGCCAGCGCGAGGACAAAGAGGTGTGCCTCTCGCTCGCGGACTTCATCGCGCCGCTCGCCACGATCCGCACCACCACGATCCCACCGCTCGGCATCGACCGCACGGATGCACAGAGCGGAACGAACCGAGTGCCGATCGATCACCTCGGCGCGTTCATCGTGACCGCGGGCATCGGCACCGACGCGCTCGCCGCGTCGTTCGAGCGCGATCACGACGACTACTCCGCGATCATGGCCAAGGCGCTCGCCGATCGCCTCGCCGAAGCGGCCGCCGAGTATCTACACGCGCACGTGCGCCGCGAGTGGTACGCGCGCGACGAGAAGCTCGAGCACGCCGCGATCCTCGCCGAGACCTACCGCGGCATCCGCCCGGCGTTTGGCTATCCCGCGTGCCCCGACCACGCGCCCAAGGCCACGCTGTTCGATCTGCTGAACAACGCCGCGCACCACGGCGTGAAGCTCACCGAGAGCTTCGCGATGTACCCGACGGCGAGCGTCAGCGGCCTCTACTTCGCCCACGCGAAGTCGCAGTACTTCTCCGTCGGCCGCCTGACGTAGCTAGTTCGCCAACAGGTCCGCGAGCGGGACGTCGAGGATCTTCTTCGCGCGCAGCGTGCGGAGGAGCATCGGGATCGCCTCTCCGGCGGTGACGAGGGGGAAGTGGCCGACGTTCGATCGGATGTAGAGGATCTTCGCGCGCGCCGCGTCCTTGGGAATCTCGTCCTCGATCGAGGGAAAGCCATCGAGGATCACCGTCTGCGGCAGCTTGGCGTGCATCGCGTCGGCTGCCTTCTTCGTACCGTCGCCGACGTTGATCAAGCGATGCCCCTTCTGCTGCACCCACGCGCTGAACGAATCGAGCTCGCCGTACGCCGCGTCGAGGAGCACGACGGTGTCGAGCAAGGGCTCGCGCAACCAGCCCGCGAGCGTTCGGTACGCGCCCGAGTGACCGATCGCGACGATGCGCCTGCGCGGTAGCTGCTGCTGGATTCCCGCGGTCACCGCGTCGAGGAGCGCACCGATCGATGTCCACGAGATCTTCTGCCCCGGCCCCGAGGGGGCCTCGCACGCGATGAACACCGCGTTGATCCCCGACGCGGCGAACTGCACCGGAAGGAAGTGGTCCTTCCACGCGCCATCGACGTTCGTATAGAAGCCGTGGACGTACACGACCGTCTCGGCACGTCGTCGCGTGTAGCCGGGCGGGATCCACACGTGGACCGCTCCATTCTTGGTGACGACGCGCCAGTGCCGTCCTTGCGCCACGAGATCCGTCGTGGTGATCGGCGCGGGCGGAACGGTCTCGACCTCCGTGGCCCGCGCCGCAACACCGAGCGCGTCGAACGCGAGCGGACTCTCGATGAGAGGTGCCGGCGACGACTCCGCTGCCGCGCACGCGGTCACGACCGTCATCGCCATCATCGTCGTTATCGCCACCAGTACGAAAGCCCGACCCGACATCACTTCGATAATCGCCCCGGCGGGCCGCGAACGCACGTCGTGAAACATTCCTTCCGACTGACGCGAATACGCCGCGACAGAAGTGCGTTGCCTACACGATGTCGAGGAGCATCGCCGTCTGGTTCATCGTGCTGAGCATGCTCGGCGCGGGATGTCGTGCGCGCGATCGAGAAGCTGGCCGAACCGCGCTCGCTGTCACGCCAGCGCTGGGTCAGGCGGCATATGTGTGGCAGCGCCACTGGACGCCGAGTGTTCGCGACGCGGTCGCGCGACCGCCCGCGGGGCTCGAGAGCCTTCGCGTGTTGCTCGCGGACGTCGCGCCGTCACGCGATGGAGCGATGCCGGTCGTGACGATGTCCGTCGACGCGCGCTCGCTCGCCGCGTCGGGCCTTCCGATCACGCTCGTCGTACGGATCGAAGGCTCGCGGCCGATCGACGACCTCGCGCTCGCGGCGTTCGCCCACGAGGCCGACGAGCTGCGCGCGCGAGGCGTGAACGTCGTCGGCATCGAGGTGGACCACGACTGCGCGACCGCGCGCCTCGCCGACTACGCACGATGGCTCGCGCGGCAGCGTGACGCGCTTGCGAAGGTGGCGGCCGGGGCGGCGGCGACACCGGATGCGAGATCGGGCGCGAGATCAGGCGCGCGCTATCGGTTGTCGATCACCGCGCTGCCCACGTGGGCGTCGAGTTCGTCACTGAGCGATGTAGCCCGCAGCGTCGACGAGATCGTCGTGCAGGTTCACGCCGTGCGCGCGCCGATGATCTTCGACGCGAACACCGCGTGGCGCGACCTCTCGCGCTTCGCGCGCGCCGTTGCCGCCGAAGGGCGCATGCTGCACGTCGCGCTTCCGACGTACAGCGCCGTCGTTCGCGACGTGATCGTCAGCGTGGATCCCGAGGATGTCGCGCGGTTCGTCGGCAAGCTGCGCGCGAGTCCGATCGATGGCGTCGGCGGCATCGTGTGGTTTCGCTTGCCTGTCGAGGGCGATGACCAGACCTGGTCGCGCGCGACCTTCGCGCGGATCGTGCGAGGCGATCTCGGTACGCCGGCCGGCTTCGAAGCGACACGCCGTGCGCGCGCGACGGT
>JAEYYV010000133.1 GCA_023428295.1 Pseudomonadota bacterium | reverse complement strand
GTCCGGGTTGATGGTGGCGAACGCGTCAACGGGGGTGGTGTTCTTCGACATGGCTGGGCTCCTCGAGAAACGCGGGGGGTGGTGGGGACCGCGTCGTGGTGTGACGGACCTAAGAGCAGCCGATGTGCCAACGGTTTCGATCGCTTAACGTGTTGATCGATGGTGACGGGCGCGCTGATCACCAGGGGTGACGCATCCCGAAGACGTAACCCGAGGGATGCGGACCCGTTCCCCCAACCCGGGTCTCTCAGGCCGGCGAGAGCGAGCTAAGTGCGCGCGGCGCCAGGCGAGTCAGCACCGGGCGCCCGGACGCCATCACGAGACGATCGCGATCCGCGGCGAGGATCGGCGCGTCGTACGGCGCGATCCCCACGGCGGCCCGCATACCGTTCTCGACGATCGCGACGACTCGAGTGAACACGTGATCGAGGCGCGCCCAGGTGGCGATCGCGCGCGCGGCGAGCGTCGCCGTCTCGGACGTGACGGCCTGCGTCTCGATCACTTCCGCGATCACCTCCGGCGATGCGTCCGCCACGAGCATCGCGGCGCACGCCTCGACCATCGTCGCCTGCAGCGGAGCGTCGCTCTTGTCCGGCGTCATCGGCACGAGGTTCATGACGAGCGACGCCAAGAATGCAGCGCGCTTGGTCAGCGGCATCTCGGGGATGTCCGCGAGCGCGATCATCACCATGTCCGGCGGCTCGCATTCGGCACCGAGCAGCGCGCGGAGCTCGGTGGTGATCGGTCGCTCCGGTAGCGCCGCGAGCAGATCCGCATAGACGAAGCGCCGCGCCAGGAACAGCACGTACAACGCGAGCTTCATGTTCGTGTAGTAAGCGCCGAACCGCGCGATCGCATCCGCGTTGTCGACGAGCCGCTGCATCTGCGGCGTCTTCACCTCGGGCGCTCGGTCGAGGAGCGCGTCGTAGAACCGCAACAGCATCTTCACGGGCGCAGCGCACACCTCGTGCTCGGCGAGCAGCGTCGCGTTGCCTTCGGCGAGCTCGAGGATCGTCTGCGAGGTCATCGGCGGCGGCGTCCATGGCTCGGTGATCGATCGCACGAACACCGTCTGCGCCCAGATCGCCATGCCGAGCGTCGCTTTGGCGAGGCTCGACGCGTAGACAGGCGCGAGCTCTCGGTGCGCGAACATGTAGTACCAGGGCAGCGCCGAGCCGAGCTGACTCACGCGCCAGAGGTCGAAGACGCCCATCTCCGGAACGCTGCCGATCTTCTGATACCCGACGCGTAGGAGGCAGACCGAGTTGATGACGTCATCCCAGTGATGCTTCATCGAGCGCAGCGCCGACATGTTCATCGGCAGTGGCGGATCCGTCTGGCGCGAGCCCGGATACGGACACTTCTTCATCTCGATCTCGCCCGGGCGAATCACCTCGGCAGGGGCGCGGTTCTCGCGAAGCAAGCGTCCCTCGACATCTCGGAGCGACGTGTCGATCACCATCCGGACGACCCAGAGCGGATGGGACGGGGAATCGCTCACGAAGCCATGCTACTCGATCGCTCATGAGATGTGCCGTGCGGCCAAGCGTGCCCAGCCCTGCTCTCGCGGTCGCCGCGCTCGTCGGGCTCGGGGCGATCGGGGTGATCAGCGGTTCGCACGCGGATGCGCAACCTCGCGTGGCACCGCCTCCTCCCGCACCGAACCGCAAGCCCGCGCTGACGACGTTCACGCCGATCCAGCTCGAGATGTGGGGCGAGGCGATGATGGCGGAGAGGCGCGGCGATCTCGACGCAGCGGGTAGCAAGTGGGAGCGCATCGTTCGCGTCGAGCCGATCGCGAACGGCTTCTGGAACCTCGCCGACGTGAAGATCCGCCACGAGCGCTATCACGAAGCAGTGCGCGCGCTCGAGAGCTACATCAAGCACCCCGATGCCGACGTCGCCGCGGGTGAAGCGCTGCTCGCGAAGCTCGAGGCGATGCCGTATCGCGCGTACTTCAGCGGTGACGAAGCTGGCGGCGTCTTGTTCGTCGATGGCAAGAAGATCGCGAGCTCGCCCGCGACGATCGAGTTTCCCGACGGTGACTACGCGGTCCACTGGATCGGTCCGCGCGGCTACCACCACGACGTCATCCACGCGAAGGCGGGCCGCGATGAGCTGAGGCGCATGGGCTCGACCAAGGACAAGACGGGCGGCAACGTCGTGATCGCGGTCCATGGCTCGGTCGCGGTCTCGAACGAGTGGCAGTACAAGGGCAAGACGTTCTGGGTCAACCGCCGCTTCGATCTGCCACCCGGTCACTACGACATTCCACTCTACGAGCCGAACCGCGCGTGCTCGAACATCGTGTTCGACGTGCCGCGTGACGGCACGGTGTTCGTGTTCGTGAGAGCAGCGCGCACCTCGCGCGACTGCTCGAACATCACCGTCACCGCGACGAAGGTGACGCCATGAGGTCGCTGCTGCTCGTGTTGTTCCTGTGCAGCGCGGCGTCGGCGCAGCCCAAGAAGACGCCGGTAGATCGCTTCACCAAGGCCGCCGGTGATGCGTTCAAAGCCGCGCTCGCCGCGGACGAGGCAAACGACTTGCCGACCGCGCTCGGCCTGTACAAGAAGGCATTCGCGATCTCGCCGCACCCGAGCACCGCGTACAACATCGCCGACGTCCACCGGCGGCGCGGCGAGCTCGCCGAGGCCATCCAGTTCTACGAGATCTACCTCGCGCTCGGTCCTCCCGCGAAGGAAGTGAAAGAGGTCGAAGCGTTGATCGAGAAGCTGTGGGCGACACCTGCGGTGATGGAGCTCATCTCCACCGCGCCGAGCGATCCGGAATCGGTCGATCTCGAGTCGGCATACGTGTTGGTCAACGGCGTGATCGTGAAGAAGGCCGGCGAGCCGGCCGGGTTCGACTCGCGGGACAGGCCGCGCGTCGAGCTGTCCGTTCCCGCTGGTCTCGCGCAGACGATCGACGTGGTCACGCCGCTGTCGTACAACTCGGTGCGCTGCAGCCTCCCGCCCGGCAAGAAATCCAAGTGCGAGATCCGGGTGAAGCCTCGCATCGACGGCTCGCTCGTCGTCAGCACGAGCGAGCACCGTCGGCGCCTGCAGGTGAGCATCGACGTGCAGAACCGAGTGGATCACGAGCGTGTGAACGTCCCGCCCGGACGGCACCGGTTCGAGGTCCGCGACAACAACCTCGAGTGCGCGGGCGGCGTCACCGTCGATGTTCCCAAGGGGACCGACGTCGCGTACGTGTTCATCGACGGACCGCCCACGTCGTTCTATCAGCGCTGCCGACCGTTCAAGGTGAAGCAGTACAAGCTGACGTTTGCGAACTAGAGCAGAACTAGAGCTGGCTGCCCACGACTGCGATGATGACGAGCGCGATCACGATCACCACGATCCAGATCATGCGGCTCATCCACGCATCGCGCGCGGCCATGCGATCCATGTCGAACTGATGTGCGCCGAACGGTGGCGTCGACGGTGGTCGATGTTGCGCGCCGGGGTGCACCGGATACGTCCCCGGCGGTGGGGTCGGCGTGGGCGCGCGTCCGAACTCGTTGAGCGTCACGTCAGCGGGCCGGCGAGCCATCGCCATCGTCGGGCCTTCTACCTCGTGCCCGCCGACGCGCGGCATCTGCGAGCGCTGGTGGTGAACGGACGGCGGAATCGGCGGCGGCTTCATCACGGGCGGCGCCGTCGGAGGACGCGGTCGCGCTTTGGGCGGCGGCGGTTGTCCGAGGACGGTGGACTCGCTCATCGCCGCTTCCGTACGCGCGGTGATCCGCGAGCCCATCGAGCCGGCGGGATCCACGAGCACGACGCGCGTCGCATCGTTGTCGTCGGTCTGCGGCAGCAGCTTGTCCAGCTCGAAGCCGAGCTCGGTCACGTCCGCGTAGCGATCGATCGGCTCGCGCTCGAGGCAGCGCATCACGATCCGATCGATCGAGTCGGGCACCGGCAGACGCATCGACATCGGCATCGGCGTGTTCTTCAGCATCGCCGCGAGCGTGGCTGCAGCAGACGGCATCTCCGCGAACGGGCGCGCGCCGGTGATCATCTCGTACATGACGATGCCGAGCGTGTAGATATCGGTCTGCCCCGTGGTCTGCCCGCCGACCATCTGTTCGGGCGACATGTAATCGAGCGTGCCGATCATCTGACCGGCGTTGGTCAAGTCGCTCGAGTCGAACGAGCTGTCCTGCATGATCTTCGCGATGCCGAAGTCGAGCACCTTCACGTGATCCGGATCGTCGCCGATCGGCTCGAGGTGGATGTTCGTCGGCTTGAGATCACGATGGACGATGCCGAGCTGATGTGCCTCCGCGAGCGAGTAGCACACCTGCCGCGCCACCTTGGCCATGAGGCGCCAGGGGATGGGGCCGGTCGCTCGGTAGCGCTCGAACAAGGAGACGCCCCGCAGCAGCTCCATGACGATGTAGAGGATCCCCTCGTCCGAGGCTTCGCCCAGCTCGTACGCGGCGATCGTGTACGGGCTGCGAAGCGCCGTCAGGGTCGCGCCCTCACGCCGGAAGCGCGCGACCACGCCACGATCGGTCGCGAGTCGTTGATGCAGCACCTTGAGCGCGACCTCGTGGCCCGACCCGACGTGGGTCGCGCGATAGATCGCACCGAACCCTCCGGCCGCGATCTGCGCATCGATCCGATAGCGGCGATCGAGCACCGATCCCAGCAAGGGATCGACACGTTCGATCACCGTTCGATCATTCGGGTCGAGAGCCACGCCGCTTGTTAAATGTACGGGCCGGCTTGTCGAGGTGTCCACACTTACACCGCGCACACTGCTTGCAGCGCCGGCGCGCATGATCGCTCGCGCGTCTTTCGCAGCTTCGCTCGTCGTGCTCTTCGCGTGCACGAGCCCGACCAATCCGGCACCAGGCAGCTCCACCGACGGTGGGACCGACGCGCCCGGCACGTCGTTCCCAGACGCGCCCGCGCCCACGCCCGACTCGCCGCAGACTCCCGATGGACCGTCGAACGGGGAGCACCGATTCCTCTGTGATGCACCGGTCCCCGCGGGTGCCCCCACCCCCGTGATGCCCGCGCTGCCCGCCGGCGGCTGCCCTGTCCTCGCGCCCGGCACCAACACGATCACGACCTCGAACAACGCTCGCCAGTTCATCCTCGTCTTGCCGATGAACATGCAGCCGACCGAGAAGCTGCCGGTCCTGTTCATGTGGCACTGGCTCGGCGGCTCGCCCACCAGCTTCCTCGAGCGCGGACAGATCCAAGCTGCGGTCGACGACCAGCGCTTCATCGGCGTCATCCCGTACTCCAAAGGCGCCACCATCATCGGCACCTCGTTCAACCTGCGCTGGCCGTTCGACATCACGCAGTCATCCGCGCGCATGAACGAGGAGATCGCGTTCTTCGATGACATGCTCGCGTGCGTTCGTGCGCAGTACACGGTCAACGATCACTGCGTGTCCTCGGTTGGCGTCTCGGCCGGCGCGCTGTTCACCGATCAGCTCGCGTCTGCGCGCTCGCAAACGCTCGCGTCGTTCATGTCGCTCTCGGGCGGCACGGGCGCGACGATCATCAAGCCGTGGACGCCCGCCGCTCGCAAGCTGCCCGGCCTCGTGTTGTGGGGCGGCGATGGCCCGCCTGGCATGGACGGCGCGACCGACCTGCTCGGCTGCGCGGGCATCGGGATGAACTTCTCGGTCGCCTCGCGCGATCTCGAGACCGCGCTGCACGCGGACGGACACTTCATCGTCGAGTGCCGTCACAACTGCGGACACGTCGAGCCGCCGCTGACGCCGTACATGGACGAGTCGCAGTACGCGGGCATGTGGCAGTTCGCGTGGAACCATCCGTTCTGGCTGCAGCAAGGACAGTCGCCGTTCTTCATCGACGGTATGCCGCCGCAGATGCCCGCGTGGTGCGCGATCGGCATGGGCAACTCCGTGCCGCGCTCGGGCGGCGGTTGCCCCGAAGCCGAGAATCCCTGCCCGAACTGATCGACCGTCGTACTCATCGCGGTTTGCTCATCACGCGTCCGAACGAAGACGCGAACGACGACGCGAACGTTACGCGGTCGCGCAGGGGACGCCGACGAGAGCGCGCATGCGCTCCATCGCGCGCGCCATCAGCTGGCAGACGCGCGACGGCGTGATGCCGAGCACCGCGCCGACCTCGGCGTACGACATCTCCTCGAGGAAGTGCAGCGCGAGCAGCTGCGCGTCGCGCTGTCCGAGCTTGCCGAGCGCGTCGCGCACCGCGCGCAGGCGCTTCGCCTGATCGGCGGCTTCGTCGGGCGCCGCGTCGCGCGAGACTTCTTGCGCGTACGTGTCGTCGAGCGACTCGACGCCTGCGTTCGCGAGGTCGGCGAGGTCGCGGCGGTAGTCTTCGATCGAGACGCCGAGCGTGTGAGCGACCTGCTGATCGGTGGCGCTCGCGCCCGAGGCTTCGACCGTGCGAACAGCGGCCTTCACCTTGCGCGAGAGCTGACGAGCGCGGCGCGTGAGCATGTCACCGCAGCGAAGCTGATCGAGGACCGCGCCGCGGATCCGGCGCTCCGCGAAGCCGATGAACGGCTCCGCGCGCGAGTCGTCGAAGCGGCGCGCGGCTTCGGTGAGACCGACCATGCCCGCCGCGATCAGGTCCTCGCGCTGCACATGGTCGGGGCAACGGCGGGCCACCTTCATCGCGATGCGGCGAGCGACTTCGACGTGATCGGCGATGAGCTGGTCGGCGTTCGTTTGCATGACGACCCCTATCGCAATGGTTGCGCCATTGGATCGTCCTGTGATTTCTAGAGGTTAGGCATCGTCGACCGCGGGTCAGACAATACCCAGGGTAGTCGGCGAGTACCCGGATCGGTGCGTCTGACGGAATCGACCGCTCGATCGAAAAACTGAGGGTTCGAGAGTGACGTGATCACTAGATCGAGGCGACCCGTCTACGGCGATCTCTCGCGCGTCCCCACGAGGCTCCAGATCAGCCAACACACGCCGTACACAGCACCCGTTGTCACGAGCCACCACATCGCGTTCGCGACGCCCGTGATGTCCGCGAGGAACCCCGCCACGAGCGCCGACGCACCGATCGACACGCGCGAGTCCGTGTTCGTGAACGTGGTCGCGTGATGTCACTCGACTACGGGATCGCGACGCTGGCGGTCAACGGGAAAAACATCTACGTCAACGCATCGCAGTCGGCGTATCTGTACGGCACGGTGGCGAGCGACGGAAGCATGTCCTTCGATCCTTCGATCAGGCCGACATCTCGTTCGAGATGGGTACGAGCGGCAGCTACAATGTTCGATTGGTGGCAACGAGTAGCGCAGCGGGTGCCCTGTGTCCGAACGCGGGTAATGCAGACATCACCTTCACTGCCCGGCTCGATGTCTGGGTTGCGCAGATCCTTCAGGATGGGACGTTCGATCCAGGATTTGGCGTGAATGGGGAGGCGGAGATCAATGGAGGTAGTGGGGATGGGTTGGGTCTCGGGATCGCGGTACAGCAAGACGAGAAGCTGGTGGTGGTCGGTGCCGCCAGTGAGCGTGCCGTAGTGGCCAGACTCTGTGGCCCGTGAGCATACTTCGCGAGTGCCATCGACATCGTCTCCGCGAGCGACCTGGCGCCTGACCGTTGACCACGGACCGAGGTGCAGCGTTGTGCGGCATGCGACACAGCCCCGGTGTTACCCGTAACGGCGTCGCGATCGTCTGAACGCGTCTGATGAAAGTCACGCTGACATTCGTGCCGCCCGGCGGCGGCGAATCCGACTACGAGATCCCGTTCGAGATGCCTGCCGTGCCACAACCCCGGCGACTACATCCGACTCAACCGCCCCAAGAATGCCGGGATGACGGAGGACTTCATCGTGCGCCGCACTTGGTGGGTGGTGGAGCTACCGAAAGACGATTCCACGTCGGGGACAACGCGTGACGTCGTCGTCGAGTGCGAGTTCGCGGTGAGCCCAATGTCGAGCGAGAGCCACAAGCGCTCCGTCGAGATGTATGCGAACCACGGCAAGGTCGCCAAGGAGTTCGACGACTCGGCGTAGATCGCGCGCGACCTACTGGTCGTCTCGCTCGTCGGGACTCGAGCGCGTGGTGGATACCGGGATGAGCGCGTCGATCGCCGCGAGGTAGCGCGCCGCCTTCACGCGTGCGAGCTCGTTGGCGAGGCGGCGCTCGGGCCAGGCGGTGACGTCCGCGGCGAGCACGCGCTCGAGCGTGGACGTGAACAGCGCGCGGTCCTTGCGCGCCACGGCGAGCGCTCGCGCGAACATCACGTCGGCGACGAGCGAGCCTGCGCCGAGATCCTTGCGCGCCTTCTCGAACAGCGCGCTGCCATCGTCACCGCCGAGGAACTGGCTGCGCCCCGCGCGGAGCGTTCCGAGCATGAGCTCCGCGTCGCTCTCGTGCTCGCCGGGCGCGAGCTCGATCACGCGAGACAGCGTCGCGTCGATCGCGGGAAACGTCGCGATGCGCGCGAACGGCGAGAGTGCGAGCAGCACTGCGTCCCCCGTCGCGATCCAGCGCAAGGCGTTCACGTCGTCGCGCGTGGCCTTGGCCAGATCTTGCGTCCATTCGCCCGATGCGCGCGCGGATCTCCACGACGCGGGCAACAGCGCGAGGTTTGCTTCGATGCACTGCGCGACGAGACCTCGGACCCGCGTGCCGAGGCGGTCGGCGTCGTCGCGCTTCGCGAGCGTCGCGTCCTCCCAGTCGTCGAACACGAAGGCGGTCGCGTACTGACACAGCGCCTCGGCGTGCATCACGCGAAAGCCGCGATGCTCGGGATACGCGAGGGCAAAGGCTTCGAGCTGCAACAAGCCGCCGGGGACCGCCGCGCGCGCGAGCTCGAGATCGGGCTGTCGCTTCGCGGCGATCTGCGACTTCTCGAGGACAGCAAACGTGCTCTCGGCCGCTTTGTTCTCGATGATCCCCGAGCAACCAGCGAGGACGACGAGCAGTGCGAGCTTCACGTGGCCATCCCTTGCCTCGCCGTGACGAGGCGGCATGACAGGACGCGACGGCTGCACGTCGCCGGTCAGCGGAGCTGTGGCTGCAAGGATGCGCACCGAGGCTTGGACGCTCCTCGGCTACCGCAGGTTACGCGGCGCGGCCCTACATCTGCATGGTGGCCCCGCATGCAGCTCGCCGTCGATGACGTCGCCTTCGTGCGGAACGTGGTTCGCCGCTTTGTCGATCCCGCCGACGCCGACGACGTGACGCAGGAGAGCCTCCTGCGCGCCGTGAGATACCGCGATCAGTTCCGCGGCGACTCGAAGCTCCGGACGTGGCTGTATCGGATCGCGGTGACCACCGCGTTCACGCACCTCCGGCGAGCGAAGCGGCGTCCCCGGATGACCACCGACAGCGAGCTCGATCGCGTCGCGACGAGCGACGGTCCGGAGCAGGTGCTCCTCGACGACGAGACACGCACCCGTCTTCGCGATGCACTCGCCGGGTTGCAAGCGCACTACCGCGAGGTCCTCGAGATGCAGTACGGCCACGGGCTCTGTCACGAGGACATCGCGATCCAGCTCGCGATCTCGCTACCGAACGTGAAGGTCCGCGCGTTTCGCGCGCGCACGGCGCTTCGCGAGCGCATGACGGGCGCGTGACAAAAATGGCGCGAGCGCTTTTGTCGCACCGAGCGAACGGCCGCACCCTCCGGATGCGGGTGCTATCGTCCGCGCGTGAAACGCACCCTACTCGTCATCGCGCTGGCGCTCGCCGCGTGTAAATCGAAGACCGCGGACAAGACACCGCCCGAGGGGTCCGCGAAGACCTCTGCGGGTTCCGACGACAAGGGCGCACCACCGAAGGACACATCGATGTCAGCTGATCATCCTCTGCTCGCTCCGTTTGCCGGCGATCACGGCGGCGTACCCGCGTTCGACAAGATCAAGACCGCCGACTTCAAGCCCGCGATGCTGAAGGGCATGGAGCTGAAGCGCGCCGAGCTCCAGGCGATCGTCGACAACCAGGACGCGCCGACGTTCGCCAACACGATCGAAGCGCTCGAGGACTCCGGCCGCGCGTACTACCGCGCGTCGATGATCTTCGGCATCTACACGTCGACGATGAACGACAAGGCGATGCAGGAGGTCGAGCAGGAGATGGCGCCGCTGCAGGCCGCGTTCAGCGACGAGACGATCCAGAACGAGAAGTTGTTCGCGCGCATCAAGGCGGTCTACGACAACCGCGAAGCGGCGAAGCTCGAGCCGGAGCAAGCGCGCTTGCTCGAGGTGTACTGGCGCCTGTTCACGCGCAACGGCGCGGCGCTCGGCCCCGACGACAAGAAGAAGCTGAAGGACATCAACGGCAAGCTCGCGACGCTCTACACGACGTTCTCGCAGAACCAGCTCGCCGACGAGGAGAAGCAGACCGTCATCCTCGATAAGGAAGAGGACCTCGCGGGTCTGCCCGACGAGCTGAAGGCGTCTGCCAAGAGCGCCGCCGAAGCCAAGGGCATGACGGACAAGTGGCTCATCTCGAACACGCGATCGAGCGCCGAGCCGTTCCTCACGTACGCATCCGATCGCGCGCTGCGCGAGAAGGTGTGGAAGATGTGGATCAGCCGCGGCGAGACCACCAATGGTCCCGTCATCTCGGAGATCCTCGCGCTGCGCGCCGAGAAGGCAAAGCTGCTCGGCTTTGCGAGCCACGCGCACTGGATCATCGACGACAACATGGCCAAGACGCCGGATGCAGCGCTCGCTCTCACGATGCGCGTGTGGAAGGCCGCGGTCGCGCGCGTGAAGGAAGAGGTCGCCGACATGCAGAAGGTCGCCGACAAAGATCCGGGTGTGCCGAAGATCGAAGCGTGGGACTACCGCTACTACGCGGAGAAGGTCCGCAAGGCGAAGTACGACCTCGATCAGAACGAGGTGAAGCCATACCTGCAAGCGGACAAGTTGCGCGACGGAATGTTCTTCGCCGCCAAGGAGAACTTCGGCCTCGAGTTCACGCCGATCGACGGCGTGCCCGTCTATCACCCCGACGTGAAGGTGTGGAAGGTCTCGCGTGACGGCAAGCAGGTCGGCCTCTGGTACTTCGATCCGTACGCGCGCGAGGGCAAGCGAAGCGGCGCGTGGATGAACGAGTACCGCACGCAAGAGCGCTTCAAGGGCAAAGACACGCTGCCGATCGTCTCGAACAACTCGAACTTCGTGAAGGGTAAAAACGGCGAGCCCGTTCTCATCTCGTGGGACGACGCGACGACCATGTTCCACGAGTTCGGCCACGCGCTGCACGGCCTCCTCTCGAACGTGACGTATCCGACGCTCGCGGGCACGAACACGCTGCGCGACTTCGTCGAGTTCCCGAGCCAGCTCAACGAGTACTGGCTGCCGACCAAGGAGATCCTCGACAAGTACGCATTGCACTACAAGGACGGCACACCGATGCCGGCCGCGCTGCTCGCGAAGATCGAGAAGGCCAAGAACTTCAACAAGGGCTTCTCCACGGTCGAGTACCTAATGTCGGCGATCTACGACCTGAAGATCCACACGCTGCCGGGCGGCACGAAGATCGATCCGACCGAGTTCGAGACCACGGTGATGAAGGAGATCGGCGCGCCCGCGGAGATCGTGATGCGCCACCGGCCCACGCAGTTCGGCCACGTGTTCTCGGGTGATGGCTACTCGGCGGGCTACTACAGCTACCTGTGGGCAGACACGCTCACCGCCGACGCGGCCGAGGCGTTCCAGGAGAAGAAGAGCTTCTACGACAAGGCCACGGCCAAGAAGCTGATGGACAACATCTTCAGCGTCGGCAACTCGGTGCCGCCGGATGTCGCGTTCCGGAACTTCCGTGGCCGCGATGTCGATCCGAACGCGCTGATGCGCAGCCGCGGCTTCCCCACAAAGTAGCCGGCCGGTACCCGAACGAATGGCCGCTCCCGACCGACTTCTCTTCTATGAAGTCCGAGACGGTCGTACTGGATCGCGCGTACGAGCGCGCGTTAGCGAAGATGAACCTCGAGGTCGAGCACGGGGTCGACGCTGACGAGGCCGTACTAACCGTACCGATCCAGGTAGTTAGAAACGCGGTGACGGTGCCGCTGCCCAAGGCGATGCTCGAGACCCTGCCCCTCTGAACACTCCGTTCCGCGTGTAGGCTCCACAAAGCGCGCCCGCGCGGCCGATTCAGCAGACATGAAGCGCGGCGGGCACGACCTGGTAGAAATCGAGACCGGCTACGAGAAGGCCATTTCCCGATCGAAGCTGGCAGTCGAACGCAACACGAACCTCCTGCAGGTGACGGTGCCGATCGGCGTCGTTCGCTCGCTGACGGGCCTTCGTCCGCTCAGCCCGCGACGGAGCGCACGCGGCAGCACCGGGACACTCGCGGCGACACGGTTCGCGCCCGCGATCGCGCCCGCGATCATGACGGACAAGCCACGGCGCACGCTGCGCCGCCTGGAGATCGCGCTCGTCGCGGCGATCGCGTGCGTGTCCGCGGTGAGCTTCGCGGTGGCGCTCATCTAACCCCAAGGATCACTTCGTTTGACCAGCCCCAACATCCCTGCGAGCTCGGTTGGTCGGATCGACACAACCGAGCTCTGGGGTTAATTAGCTGGCGAGTGCGCGGCGGATCAGATCCGGCGGCACCGTGACCTTGGGAACCTTGATCCGCTTGCCGAACCACGAGCGCGGATCCTCGTCGAGCCCCACGCCGTGCATGTAGTTGTAGACCGCGCGGCGGAGCCCGTCGGCGAGCGCGTCGTGATCGGTCCCCGTGGGATCCGAGAACGCGACCTCGTTGCGCGCGAAGGTGTGCTGCTTCTTCGCGAGCTTGATGCCGAACAGCTTCGGCGCTTTGCCGATCGGGCTGTGCACCGTGGCCGCGAAGCGGTGCCAGAACGCGGACTGCACGCAGCCCTCTGCGAACAGCTGCCGCACGCGCTCGAGCGCGTCCACGGTGTCCTGCACGGTCTGCGTGGGGAAGCCGTACATGAGGTACGCGTGCACCATCACGCCGGCGTCGGTGAACGCGCGCGTGACACGAGCGACTTGCTCGACGGTGACGCCCTTCTTCATGAGCTCGAGCAATCGATCGCTCGCGACCTCGAGACCGCCGCTGATGGCGACGCATCCCGAGCGCGCGAGCAGCTCGCACAGCTCCGGCGTGAACGACTTCTCGAACCGAACGTTGCCCCACCACGTGATCGTCACACCGCGCGCGAGCAATGCCTCGGCGAGCGCGCGCAGTGCGGCCGGTGGCGCGGCTTCGTCGACGAAGTGGAAGCCGGTCTGCCCGGTCTCGGCGATCATCGCCTCGATGCGATCGACGAGCAGATCCGCAGGAGCGCGCTCGTAGCGCCCGATGTAGTCGAGCGTCACGTCGCAGAACGTGCACTGCTTCCAATAGCAGCCGTGCGCGATCGTGAGCTTGTTCCACCGGCCATCGGACCACAGCCGATGCATCGGGTTCAGCATCTCGAACAACGACACGTAGCGCTGGAGCGGCAAGCCTCCATACGACGGCGTTCCCGACGCGGCGATCGGTACGTCGTGAATCGCGTCCGTGGTGACGAGCTCGACACGGTCCGCGACTCGGACGAACGTGCGCAAGAGCGGCTTCTTCTTGCTCTTCAGGTGCTCGAGCAAGGCGAGGAACGGCGCCTCGCCATCGTCGAGCGTGATGAAGTCGAAGTAGTCGAACACGCGCGGGTCCGACAGCTCGCGCAGCTCGGTGTTCACGTAGCCGCCACCCAGGACGAGCTTGGTCTTCTTCGACACGCGCTTGATCGCACGCGCGATGCGAAACGCGCCGTACACGTTGCCCGGGAATGGCGCCGTGAGACCGACGACATCGGGCGCGTGCGTGCGCGCGAGCCCGGCCGCGAGCTCGTCGAGCATCTCGTCGATCAGCGTGGGCTTCCCTTCGAGGGCCCAGCGCAGCGGATCGAAGCTCGGCGCGCTCGACGCGAGCTTCTCGCCGTATCGCGCGAGCTCGAAGTTGGGATCGATGCCGATGCGGATCGCGTCCGCGATGTCGTCGATGTAGAGGCTCGCGAGGTGCTTCGCGCGATCGGCGATGCCGAGACCGCCGAACGCCCACGCGAGCGGATCCTCGTCCTCGCCTCCCGGTCCCTGCCCGACCGATGCGAAGCGAGGTCCCTCCGGCAGGAAGTCCCGGTTGACGATGCGCAACGCGAGGCCGGGATCCGTGCCTTGCAGGAAACGGATCACGCTGTCGACCGTGGCGATGTAGCGATCCGCGTGCTCGAGGAAATGGTCCGTCTCCTCGGACGCGTCGTGCCACGCCTCGAGGGCGGCGCGCACGCGCGAAAGGCCGCTTCGGCTGAACACCTCGAGAAACAGCTGCAGCGCGAGGTCTGCTTGCGCGAGCTCGAGGCCGAGCCGGTTCTCGTGCAGGCGCAGAAATCCCATCAAGTACGCCGTGGCCGGGTACGGCGTGTTGAGCTGGGTCATCGGAGGCGTGACGAGGAGCAACTGCAAGCGGGATCCATAGCGTATAAGGCAGTCCCGTGCGGCTGAACAAGTACCTCTCCGAAAGCGGCGCATGCTCGCGTCGCGAGGCCGACGAGCTCATCAGCGAGGGCCGCGTGACGGTCAACGGCGTCCCCGCCGTTCTCGGGACGCAGGTGAACGACGGCGATGAAGTGAAGCTCGACGGCGACATCGTCGGCGGCGCGCGCAAGAAGACAAAGCCGGTCTACATCGCCCTGAACAAGCCGACCGGCATCACCTGCACGACCGAGCGGCACGTGGCGGGGAACATCGTCGACTTCGTGAACCACGACGAGCGGGTGTTCCCGATCGGTCGCCTCGATAAGGACAGCGAGGGCCTGATCCTCCTGACCAACGATGGCGACATCGTCAACGAGATCCTCCGCGTCGAGCACGGCCACGAGAAGGACTACATCGTCGGTGTCGACAAGCCGATCACCCCCGAGTTCCTCGAGGGCATGGCGCGCGGCGTGAAGCTCGCCGAAGCGACGACCAAGCCGTGCAAGATCGAGAAGCTCGGCGCGAAGGTCTTTCGCATCACGCTCACGCAGGGGCTCAATCGGCAGATCCGGCGCATGTGCGAAGCGTTCGGCTTCGAGGTCGTGACGCTGCGGCGCGTTCGCATCATGCACATCAAGCTCGGCGAGCTGCCGCTCGGACGCTGGCGCAACTTGAACGAACAAGAGCTCGCCGGGCTTATTCCACAGAAGCGCGCGCAACCGCAGCGCCCGCAACAAGCACAGCGACAACCACAGCGGCCGAATCATCCGCCACGCGGTCGCGATCAACGCGGACGTCGGCGCTGAGCTTGCAGGGCGATGCGCCCCATGCGCATTGCCGCCGTCACTATCGCGTTCGTCACGGCCTGTGCTCACGGGCCGGGCTTCGCACCGAGACCCTTGCCCGAGCTCGTCGCCACGGGCTCACCACTCGGACCACTCGATGCGTCGAGGTTCGTACTCGAAGGAGGCGAGTCGTTCGCGTGGAACGTGCAGTTCCAAGGTCTTTCGATCGGTCGCGCCGAGATCGCCGTCGGTGATCAAGAGGTGCGCTCGCGCTTCGAGACCAACGCGCTCGCCAGCTCGTTCGCGCGCGTGAGGTACGAGCTCGTCAGCGTGATCGATCGAAGTGGACGAAGGCCGCTCGGCTCACACGAAGTGGCAGAGCTCGACGGCGAGGCGCTCTCGACAGACGCGACCTACGACGGAACGAACTACGCGATCGGCGAACCACCGGTCTCGCACAGCGTTCCGGACGGCAACGTACACACGCTGCAATCCGCGCTCGGCGTGATCCGCGGATGGGCAGCGCCGCAAGCGCGCGGTGGGGTGTTGCACGTGCTCGTCGGCGGCAAGCCATACAAGCTCGTGCTCTCGCGCCCGATTCCCGAGGAGCTCTTCTCCGCGCCCGCGATCAAGGTCAGCGGACGCGTCTCGCCGCTCGAAGGATCCGCGCCCGCGATCTCGTTCGCGATGTGGGTGACCGACACGCCAGCGCGCGTTCCACTTCGCATCGAAGTGAACGGCGATGGCAAGACGATCGTCGCGGAGCTCATCGACTCGTGAGCGCGCGCAAAGTGACGCAGCCCAGCGACACGTGTTGCGCGCTCGGCACACGTCGGCAGATCACACTCGGGGCTAACGCGCTTCGCCGGTTGGACTCGCGCCGTGGCCCGCGCGGTGCACGAGCGGCCTCGACCATGAGGGCTCTCTCCGCCGCGGTGATCGCGGTGATCGCCATCGGTCTGCCCGCGATCGCGCGCGCGGACGATCTGCCCCAGGAGCTACCGGAGAAGATTCCCCAGAAGCTTCCAATGATGAGCAGCTCGAACGTGGTGCACTGTGCAAGTGACACGGGAGGAACGCTGTGGCGCATCCAGTGCGATCCGGCGACCAAGGTGTGTCTCTACGCGCCGAACGCAGAGCTAGGCTCCAACGGAGATCCGGTCAAACCGCTCGAGCGCGCGCGCGACTGCGAGCTCGACATGCCGTTCGATCGCAAGAAGCTCGAGGCCGATGGCTTCACGTTCCTCGCAGGTCGGCCCGATGCACCGTGGGGGTGGACGCGCGACGAGCGAGGCCGCGTGTTCCAGACCAACTTCGATCTGCGCAAGCGCCTCTACTTCGGTGTGGGCTACTCGCCGAAGAAGGTGCTCGAGAACCCACTCGAGTCGACGCGGACGTCGATCGACTTCGGCTTGTTCTCGATCGATCTGCACTCCAAGGGATCGCCGATGCGCCATCGCTTTCGCTTCGTCGAGGGCGAGGTGCGCATGGAGCCGTTCAGCGCCGAGATGGTCGTCGCGCACTACGACTTCTCGCGCAAGTTCACCGATCCGCTGCTGCGCATCACCACGTTCGTCGGCGAGCCACAGCGTCACGATCTGCACATGAACATCGGCCTGTGGACCGAGGTCGGCGGGCTCGAGATCCATCGCACCGCGCTCGGTCACTCGCAGCTGTGGAAGCACGCGACCGCGCAGGTCACGATGGACCTCTGGCAGTCAGCGAACCTCGATTCGTTCGCACGCGTGCGCACGGGCGTCGCGCTCGAGGGACAGCAAGCCGATCTCGTCGGCTATCGCTCGGCGGTGGTTTACGGATCTGCGCTCGAGCTCGATTGGGTCCTCGACCGCGAGGGCTTCCACAACGTTCGCTTCGAGCTCACGCACGACATCCCGCGCTACTTCGTTCCGCTGCAGTACACGGGCAAGGTCGCGCAGCGCATGAAGGCGCGCTTGCAGTACGAGGCGATCGTCCTCGCGGTGAACGATCAACCGCTCACGCTCAAGCTCGCCGCCGGCGGTGAGAAGCGCGATGACATCCCCGGCATTCCGTCGCAATGGGCGTTCGTGATGGACGCGGGCCTTCGGTTCAACCTGTGGGCGCCGCCAAAGCCGCGCTAGCGATCGTCGCGCTCGCCTCTGCGAACGCGTACGCCGAGCGCTGCACGGGCATCACCGATGCTGGCAGTCGCTTCGTCACCTGCTTCGATCTCGGAAACCGCCTCACGATCGATGCGGGCACCGAAGGCGTCGGCGGAGCGATCGCGCTGCGCCACGTGGTGACGTTCGAGGACGAGCCCGACCTCGTCTGGAAGCTCGAGCACCGGATCACCGACACCACGCACGCGCTCCTCACCAACGCCTTCGAAGGCACGATCTACCGCGGCCGCTACATCCGCCACGCGCGCGATGGCCACATCGTCCTGCCGCTCGGCACGCAGAAGAAGCTCTTCCTGCCGTTCGACATCGGCGCACTCGCCGAGGTCGGCACGCTTCGCTGGCGTGACGACACGACGCCCGTCGAGATCGGCATGATCGAGGTCGGCGCGCTGGTCGACTTCTCGCGCACGCGCACGTTTCGGCGGCGCGTGTCGCTCGGCCCGGTCGCGCGATGGGACGTTCTCCTCGAGCGCGATCCCGACCGCGACCTCATGCCGCGCCTCGCGGTCGACGAGCATGTCGTCGCACCGTTCACGTCGGGCATGCTCGAGCTCGCGTTCGAGTCGCTCGAGGGGCGCACGGCTGGCAGGCTGCGCGTGGAGGTGGGCACCGCGTGGTCGTCTCTGCGTGGCTGGGCGTTCGAAGCGCGCGCGGACGCCGAGCTCGAGCGCATCGTGATCGCGATCAACGATCGCCCGGTGTCCCTCGTCGTCGGCGCTCGCTATCAACATCGCCCCGACGATGAAGCCGAGGCCACGGCTCGCATCGGCGCGCGCATCGTGCTGTTCGATCGCCGCGACGCACGCGTCAACCTGCGCCCGCTCGCGCCGACGCGCTAGCTCTACTTCGCCTTGCCATCGATGTAGACCCAGCGTCCGTCCACCTTGCGAAACCGGGAGCGCTCGCGCTGGGCGAATGCGTTGCCCTTGGTCTTCCCCCGCGCGATGAACTCGACCACACCGCGCGCATCGGTGGCGGTGCCGTACTCCTTCGCCACGATCTCGAGACCGAGCCACTCGGTGTCACGCGACCACGCCGTGATCGCCGCACGATCGAGCCCGCCGCGCGTCGCCGGATCGTGCGTCGCGACGAGGTAGTCGATCTCGCCGCGCACGTACGCCGTGTAGCGCGAGCGCATCAGCGCCTCCGCGGTGGGCGCTGGCTCGCCGCGGTGATAGCGCGCGCAGCACGCGTCGTCGTCGAGGTTCGAGCCGCACGGACACATACCGAGAGGGTATCAGCGTCTGCGTCGCGGGCGCGGGAGCAGCACGGAGCGCGTTGCCCCGAGGCCCCCGAGGCGGACATTCGTGTCTTGGCGCAAGTCCTTGGAATAGAGGTGATCGCTGGAACCTGCCGGAGAGCACCGGTGTCAGGATGCGACCATGCGCCGATCTGCGGCTCGCTCTGTCGTGTCCTTGTGGATAGCAGCGTCGATCGTGATGAGCGGTTGCGGTGCGCCCGCGACTCGCCCTGCTCCACCGCCAACCACGCCCGGTGGGGTGGCGCCGCCCGTGCTCGCGTCGCCGAGCTCACGTCCCGACGTGCCGCTCGTACATGGCGCCGCCGGTGTGATGTCGCTCTCGTTCACGAGCAGCCAACCAGTCACGGCGCCGGGGAGCGTGAGCACGCTGTCCACAGCGCGGACGAACGAGCTGCTCGCGCGGATGGAGCCGCTACCCGTGCTCGACAATACGGCTGCGCCCGCCGTGCGTCCGCCCTCGGCAGCGCCGCCGCGCGCGGGGTCGGTGCAGCCGATCGCGTTTCTCGCACCTGTGGGCAAGCCCGTCGCCGATGCGCCGATGTCGGCCGTGACCGCGAAAGCGGCGCCGATGGTCGCGCCGACGATCTTGCCGGTCGACGAAGTGGCCGCCGAAGCAGAGATCCGGATCCGCTTCGCGGACGCGATGGTGCCCGTCGCGAAGATCGGTGATGTCGCCACACCGCCCGCGCGTATCGCACCGGCGGCGAGTGGCACCTGGCGGTGGATCGACACGCGCGTGCTCGGCTTCTTCGCGGCAGGTGGAAAGCTCGCGCAAGCGACGACGTACACGGTCACGGTGCCTGCTGGCACGAAGTCGCTCGCAGGTTCCGTGCTCGCCGCCGATGCCGTCGGGACGTTCTCGACGAAGCCGATCGCGTTGAACAATGCGTTTCCATCGCAGCTACGGCCCGACACGGCCATCGCGATCTCGTTCGACGCGGCGATCGACGCGACGAAGCTCCTGCCGTTCGTTCGCGTGCAGACCAAGGCCGGCAAGCGTGTCGCCTTCCACGCGATCGATCGCGCTACCGCGGACGCGTCGTGGAAGAAGCTGCCGAACCTGAAGGTGCGCGACGAAGACCTCGGCACCCATCACGTGCTGATCGCGCCGGATGCGGCGTGGCCCGCCGGAACCGAGCTGCAAGTCATGCTCGCGAAGGGTGCGCCGTCGAGCGAGGGACCGCGCGTGTCGGCAAAGCCGTCGTATGCGGGCACAACGGTCGTTCCCGCGTTTGGACTGCGGGGCCTCGAGTGCAACGGCGCCCAGCCCCGCGTCACGGGCGCGCGCTGCGGCGCTGGCAACGCGTTCGAGGTGTACTTCACGAACAACGTCGCGGAGTCGTCGTACCGCGCCACGAAGGTGCAGATCGAAGGCGAGGAGGAGGAAGATCGCTGGCTGAACGGCGACAACGTGACCGTGTGGGCGCCGGAGGTCGTGGGGAAGACGTTCCAGCTCGTCATCGGTGACGGGCTCGTCGATGTCTACGGCCAGGCATACGTCGGCCCCAAGCGCGTGTCGTTCGTGACCAAGGAGCACGAGTACTTCCCGCACGTCGACGTGCCGACCGGCCTCCACGTCATCGATCCGCGCTTCGAGATTCCTCAGTACGTCGTGGCGCTGGCGGCGATCTCGTCGTTGCACGTCGATCTCTACAAGGTCACGCCCACGGACTACTTCGCGTACGAGGAGCTCGAGGTAAACGCGCGCGCCAAGCCGCCTGGGACCAAGATCCTCTCGAAGGACTATCCCGTCGGTGCGCGCTATTCGGCGAACCTTCGTATCGATCTGCGACCGATGCTCGACAAGAACGAGACCGGCCACATCGTCGCGATCGCCACCGCGACGCCGCTCAAGTCCGGCGAGAAGAATCCGTACTTCTCCGCGCGCAACGTCGCGTGGCTCCAGGTCACGAAGATGGGCATCACGGCGCGCGCCGATGGCGAGAAGATCAGCGCGTGGACGCGCGAGATCGATCCGGCGCGCTTCCTCGCACCGATCGGCAACACGCAGCTCTCGATCATTCGCGAGGGCGATCGCGGACAGAAGCTCGTCACGGCCAGGAGCGACGCCAGCGGACACGCGACGCTCGCGTTGCCCGCTCACCGTACCGACACCAAGGGCGGACACCGGCCCGCGCCGAGCATCGTCCTCGCAGAAGCGAACGGCGACTCGGTGTTCGTGTCGCTCGGACGCGACAAGTCGGTGCGGAGCGAGAGCGCGCGGTGGTACGTCACCGACGATCGCTTCACGTACAAGCCCGGCGAGAAGGTGTACGTGAAGGGATGGCTCCGCTGGTCGCACGACGGGGTGAACCCCGATCTCGCCATGCCCAGCGCCGGCGAGACGGTGGAGTGGACGCTCACCGATGCGCGTAGCAATCGCATCGCGAACGGCACCGCGAAGCTCTCGGACCAAGGTGGCTTCCACCTCGAGACGGCGTTGCCCGCGACGACGAACCTCGGCGCCGCGACGTTCTCGTTTCGTGCACGCCGCGAGTCGATGCGGCACTCGATCTCCGTGCAGGAGTTCCGGACGCCCGCGTACTCGGTCACGCTCGCCGACGACACGCAGTTCAGCGGCTCGCGCCCGCTGATCGCCGGCGAGAGCATCGAGATGCGCGCAGAGGCGAAGTACTTCGCCGGGGGCGGTCTCCCCGGCGCGGACATTCGCTGGGTCTCGACGCTGAGCCCCGCGAGCTACAAGCCTCCCGGTTGGGATCGCTTCACGTTCGAGCCGATGGGCGCTCGATCACTGCGCAAGGATCGCTGGCGCAAACCGACCGTGCGCGGCGAGGCGATCGAGGTGGCCGATGCCACGACGCTCGGCGGCGACTCGACCTCGACCGCGACGTTCTCGATCGGCTCGACGCCCGCGAAGCGCCCCGCGATCCTCGAGGTCGACACCACCGTGGCGGATCTCGATCGCATGCAGATCCGCGCGAGCTCGCGAGCGATCGTCGTGCATCCGAGCGCGCTCTACGTCGGCGTTCGCGCGAAGCCGCTGCAGGAAGACGTGATCGAGGCGATCGTCACCGACATCGACGGCGCACCGGTCGCGGGCGTCCCGATCGAGCTGCGCGTCGAGGGCGTGCTCGGCAGCGAGCGCTGGCGCGACGACGCGGACGTCGTCGACACGCAGGTCTGCACGCTGACGAGCGGGACCGGTCCCGTGACGTGTCCGTGGAAGCGAGGAAAGCTCGAGTGGGCCTACACCGCGATGGCGCGCGTCGCCGATGCACGTGGGCGCGAGAACACCACCGAGTACGCGCTGCCGTGGTGGACCTTCGACGACACGCGCGAGCTACGGCTCCTACCCGACAAGGCGGTCTATCGCCCGGGCGACACCGCGAAGATCGACATTCGTTCGAACACGCTGCCCGCGACGGCGATCGTCACGATCGCGCGCAACGGCGTGATCCGCGAGCAGCAGCTCTCGCTGACCAAGGCATCGACGATCGTCGAGCTGCCGATCGAGCCGGCGTTCATCTCCAACGTGCATGTCGTCGTCGACCGCGTGAGCGCCGCCAAGAGCACGCGCGGCGGCTCGAACCTGCCCCTCCCGCAGCTCGTACAGGAGCAGCTCGAGCTGACCGTCGATACGGAGAGCGCGCGTCTCGACATGACGACAACACCGGACAAGCCGCTCGTCGAGCCCGGCGCGATGGCGAGCTTCGAGGTGACGGTCTCGCGCGACGACAAGCCGGTCGCGAACGCGGAGGTCGCGCTGATGGTCGTGGACGAGGCGATCCTCTCGCTCTCGTCGAAGATCCATCGCGATCCGCTGCTGCCGTTCTATCAGGCATATCCAGCGAGCGCGCAGCTCTTCGATACGCTCCGCTTGGTGCGCGATCAGGGTCCCGAGCTTGCGGGCGCGCCGGGCTTCAAGCGAACGAAGCTCAACAACATCGGAACGCTCGGTCATGGCAGCGGCACGGGCTCGGGCGTTGGCTACGGCGGTGGTCGCGGTGGCATGAGCAGCACGCCGACGGTCTCGGTGATCGAGGCGCGCAAGGACTTTCGCCCCGTCGCCGTCTTCTCGCCGCTGCTTCGCACCGACCAGCGCGGCAAGGCGCGCGTCAGCGTGAAGATGCCGGACAACCTCACGCGCTATCGCATCGTCGCGCTCGCGACCGCGAACACGCGCCACTTCGGGAAGGCAGAGAACGTCATCGTCGCGCAGCGCATGATCAACGCGCGCACGATCGCACCGCGCTTCTTGACGCAGGGCGATCGGTTCTCGCTGCCGATCCTCGTGCAGAACCTCGCGAGCACGCCCCGCGAGATCGACATCGCCGTGCGCGCCGCGAACCTCGCGTCGACGGGGCCGCAAGGCAAACATGTCACGCTCGGCCCCGGTCAGCGCGCCGAGGTGCGCTTCGACTTCGCGACGCAGGGCCGCGGGAAGGCGGTGATCCAGACGGTGCTCGTGGCGGGCGATCAGACCGACGCATCCAACGTCGAGCTGCCCGTGTGGGAGCCAGCGACGACGGAGTCCTTCGCGACGTACGGAACCGTCGACGACAAGCCGGCGTTCGAGCAGCTCGCCGTGCCCGCCAGCGTGTTCCCCGATGTCGGCGGTGTGGAGCTCGAGGTCAGCTCCACGCAGCTGCAGTCGCTGACGGATGCGTACTGGTACTTGCAGGCGTATCCGTACGAATGCGCGGAGCAGCGCTCGAGCCGCATGCTCGCGACGACGGCGATGTACGACATCCTCGACGCGTTCGCGACGCCCGGCCGTCCGACGCGCCAGCAGCTCGCACAGACGCGCGATGCGGATCTGAAGAAGCTCGCGAAGGATCAGCTGCCGAATGGTGGCTGGGGCTACTTCCCCGGCATGGATGCGGATCCGTTCGTCACCGCGCAGGTGCTGACGGCGCTCGGCGCCCAGGGCGCCGCTGGCGCACCGCGCGACAAAGCGCTCGCGTACGTCACCAAGTTCGTCGATGCGGATCTCGCCAAGCTCGGCAAGCTCGCAGCCACGCCGGAGCGCTCGCGATCCAAGAGCGAGCTGAGCGACGCGACGTATCGCGTGTCCGTGATCGCAGCGGGCATCTCCGCGTTGGCCAGCGCGCACGCCGACGTTCGCGCGCGCATCGATCGGTTGCACGCACTCGCCACGTCGCTGGGCACGTATCCGATGGATGCGAAGTCTCGCTTGCTCGCGCTCGTCGCGAAGCAGGAACGCGCGCAGTCCATGCGCAAGAAGCTCCTCGCGGAGATCCTGTCGGCGACGCACGAGACCGCGTCGGCCGCGACGGTGACCACGACGTTCGCGGAGGCGGAGCGCCTGCTCCTCGTGTCGTCGATCAAGACCAACGCGCTCGCGCTCGATGCGCTCATGCGCGAGGCACCCGAGAATGCGCTCATCCCCAAGATCGCGCGCGGCGTCCTCGAGGGACGCTCGGGCGGACGCTGGCGCACCACGCAGGACAACCTCGTCGTGCTGACGGCGATGCGTCGCTACTTCGATCTGTACGAGAAGGTCGAGCCCAACTTCATCAGCAAGCTGTGGCTCGGCAAGGCGGCGTATGCGGAGGCCGCGTTCCTCGGACGCAGCGGGACGCGCGCCATCGCGAACGCGGGATGGAACGAGCTCGTTCCGGGCTCCACGCACGATCTCGCGATCACCAAGACCGGACCAGGCCGCATGTATTACCGCGTGGGCATCACCTATGCGCCGACGCAGACCAACCTCGAAGCGCTCGACGCGGGCTTCCTCGTACGCCGCAGCTACACGGCGATCGACGATCCGCAGGATGTCACCACCCTGCCCGATGGCCGGCTCCGGGTAAAGCTCGGCGCGCGCGTGCTGGTTCGGGTGCAGGCCGTCACGTCATCGGCGCGGCACGCCGTGGCGGTCAACGACCCGCTCCCCGCGGGATTCGAGGCCGTGAACACCGCGCTGGCGAACGCCGAGCGAGCGGCCCCCGCGTCGATGACCGGTGGCGATTCGTATTGGGGCTACCGTGCGCTGCGAGACCAACGAGCGGAGGCGTTCTCGATGAACCTCCCCGCGGGGACACATCAGATGTCCTACACCGTGCGCGCCACCACGCCGGGAACGTTCGTGGCCGCTCCGGCCAAGGCCGAGGAGATGTACAGCCCCGAGACATTCGGCCGATCGGCGGGTGTCACCGTCGTGATCGAATAGTTCCCTCGCCGGGTGTAGCATCGGCGACATGCGCGCTGTCGTCCTCGGAGGGATCGTTGTCCTCGGTCTTGGTTGTGGGAGTCGCGGGGATGATGGAGGCGGCGAGATCGAATCGATCGAGATCGAGCCCGCGCTCGCGACCATCACGATGCCGCTCGGCGGAGACGCCACCCAGGACTACAAGGTCTACGGCATCACGCAGAGCAACTCGCGACGCGACATCACGGCAGCGTGCACGCTCGCGATCGATGCCGCCTTCGGGTCGGTGACCGGCGCGACCGTCACGGTCTCGGCGCGTGGCGGAAAGACAGACGTCATCGCCAGCTGCGATTCGCTGTCTGCCACGGGCGTCCTCGTCATCAACCTCGAGGGCAACGTCATCGCGCCCGGTGCGCCGGCCAATGCCGCCGAGCTGTTCGAAGGCGCCACCGCCACGACCGACGCCGCGCGCACACCCGGCATCGAGTATCCGTTCGACAAGGCGGTATCTCCACGCAACATCCCGTCGGTCGAGATGCAGTACACGGCCGCGGGCAACGACCTGTTCCACGTCACCATCGCGTCGCAGTTCGCGAAGATCCACATCTACACGCCGAACCGCGAAGCGATGCTCTCGCAGAGCGAGTGGAGCACGCTCGCCAACACGGCCGCTGGCGAGAACCTCTCGTTCGCCGTCGAGGGCTTGCTCCAGTCGGCACCATCGTCGAAGTTCGCCGCCACGCCGGTGCTCATCACGATGTCCACGGACACGATCGATCAGAGCGAGATCTACTGGTGGGCGTCGTCGTCGGGCTCGGTCATGTCGCAGACGTTCGGCGAGGCTGACGATCCTGACCTCGTCAAAGACAACTGCACGTCGTGTCACGCGCTGTCGCGCTCGGGCTCGCGCATCGGATACAGCCGCTGCGTCGGTGACTGCGCGAGTGAGAACCTCGCCATCGGCTTCTTGAAGTACGACCCCGCCGCGGACCGCTGGGTCGACACGATGAACGCCGACGGCAAGGCGCTGCTCGGCAGCTACACGACGTTCTCGCCGATCGGAAACCCGTTCCCCACCGACGAGCAGTCCGTGGCGATCGTCAGCAAGCTCGGCGGGACGCTCGGGCTCTACGATCCGGACACGGGCGCGGCGGTTCCGTCGAACATCGACATCGCGAACGCTCCGGGTCGCGGCGCGCTCATGGCCGACTGGTCAGCGGATGGAACCAAGGTCGTCTACACGCAGGCAAACTCGGGTGCATACATCGATCTCAGCAGCGGCCGTCTCGCGGTGATGAGTTACTCGTACGCGGGCGGCATGCATACGTTTGGAACGCCCGTCGTGATCACGCCGAACCCGATCACGCTTGTGGGCGGCACGTACGACAACTTCTTCTTCCCGAGCTTCTCGCCCGACGGTCAGCTCATCGTGTTCAACGCGACGCGCGGCGGATGGCGAGGCAATCGCAACAGCCGCCTCATGCTGACCGCCAGTGACGGCGCGTGGACCGTGGATCTCGAGGCGCTCAACGGCGGCTTCGAGGACGATCACATCACGTGGCCGCACTGGGCGCCCAACGACTCCAACGAGTACTACTGGGTCGTGTTCTCGAGCGAGCGCGATTACGGCCACCGCGCGACCCTCGCGACGAGCCCGTTCGACTGCATCAGCAACGGCATCACGCTCCAGTGCAAGCAGATCTGGCTCGGCGCCATCGCCAAGAACAAGCTCGGTGGCGCCGTAGATCCGAGCGCGCCGCCGATGTGGATGCCCGGCCAGAGCCCGACCGCGAACAACATCTCGCCGTATTGGACGCGCCCCGCCGTGATCCAGTGATCGCGATGGCGTAGCCTGCGCCGCATGGGACAACTCGACGAGCCGAAGTTCGAAGCCATCGTCGCCGCCGGCTGCTCGTGTGGCTCGCGCACCGTCGAGATCCACAGCTTCATCGATCGCCGCGTGCTGCTCATGCTCGCCGATCCCACGGACGCCGGCCGGTGGGCGCACGACGGCGAGAAGTTCGTCGACGGTACGTATCGCATCACGTGCGCATCGCCATCGTGCAAGCGCGTGCTGTTCGAGGACAGCATCTGTCCTCGCTGCAACGCCGCGGGCGGGCTGGCGAAGGCGCTGAACGACGAGTCGCGGCTGCCGATTCCCAAGCGCTGCCCGACGTGCAACGAGCTCGAGCTGTTGGCGATCGCGCTCGTCCCGGCCACCGCGAACTATGGCGGCGGCACGTCGCCCAGGCCCAAGCCGCTCGTGGAGTACGGCGAGCCCGGCTTTCACATGGTCGCGTACGCGTGCGAGTCCTGCGACAACGCGGTCGTCACGCAGACCTGTCCGCTGTGTGACGCGCCCGGCCCGCTCCGCCCGCGCCCCTGATCTGGCGCGCCGAGGTGACGTCGCTCGAGTCGCGCGCTACAGCGCCGCGACCGAGATCGCGATCTTTGGACCGTCGATCTCGCACTTGTCCTCGGTGCAGACACCGAGCTTGAACTGGCCGTTCAGCGTATGCGTACCGGCGCTCGCGGGCGTGACGTTGACCGACATGATCGCGCGCGTCTCGGTCTCGATCGTCAGCTTCGTGCTGTTCACCGGCAGCTCGCCCACGGGGACCGGCACGAACTTCGTCGGATACTCGACGTTGATGTGATGTCCCGCGAGCGCGGTGAGCGCGATCCTCACGTCGCACGGCGCGCCTGCGTTGCACGACGGCTCACCCGCGAGATCGAGCCGGTAGTACTCGTTGCCAGCGAGCGGTGGTCCCGCGGGCACCGCGGCCTTCTCGGTGCGTGGCTTGGTGACGGCGGCACCGTCCGGCTTGGAGGAGCTGCAGGTGCAGCCGGCGAGAAGAGCGATCGTGAGGGTGGTGATGCGCAGCATGATGGTCACTTCGCGTACTTCACGGAGCAGCCGTAGGCCTTGCTCGTCGCGACCGCCACGGGCTTGCCCGCGGAGACGGCCGCGATCGCGTCGTCGACGTAGTTGACGAGCTTGTCGTCAGGCGCGGACTTCTTCTCGCCATCGGGCGAGTTGTCGATCGCGCCCGCGTACTGGAGCACGCCCTTCTTGTCGATCACGAACATGTGCGGCGTGTTCGTGGCGCCGTACAGCTTGCCGACGGCGCCGGTCTCGTCGCGGAGGATGGGATGCGCCAGCGACCAGGTCTTCGCCGCCTCGGTGTTTGCCGCGAGGTCGGCGCCCTGCAGCCCGGGACCACCGCTGTTGATCGCGAGCCACACGACGCCCTTCTCGCTGTGCTTCTTGGCGGTGTCGACGAGCGAACCGACCGTGTGTGACTTCTTCACGTACGGGCACCCCGGGTTGAACCACTCGAGTACGACGATCTTGCCCTTGTACGAGGACAGCTTGACCTCTTTGCCGTCGAGGTCCTTCAGCGTGAAGTCCGGCGCTGCCTTACCGACCGTCGCGGTGGACGGCGCCTTCTCGCCGGCCTTCGGCTTCGGCGCGTCACCGGCGAATGCAGGAGCTGCGAACAAGGACGAGGCGAGAACGATGGACGTGAGGAGTCGCATGCGCGGCATTGGAACATGACTTCACCCAGGCGGCATTCCCACAAACACTGCGACACACAGGGACAGCTCTCAGGCGTCGCGCAGCGTTAGCTTCGCCGCAGCTTCCTTGCCCTTCGCGAGCGCGGCCTCGGCGGTCTCGCCCTGCGCGAGCACGACGCCCAAGCGGCGGCGCGCCACCGCGTTCGGCTTGCCGAAGAAGCGAACATCGATGTCGGGCGTCGCATACGCGTCGGCGAGGCCGTCGATCACCGGCGAGCGCAGATCGCCACTCGCGCGCAGCGCCACCGACGCACCCGCCGAGTGACGTCGGATCTGCGGAATCGGGAGGCCGAGGATCGCGCGTGCGTGCAGCGCGAACTGCGACCAGATCTGCGTGGCCATCGTGACCATGCCCGTGTCGTGCGGGCGCGGCGAGACCTCGCTGAACATCACCGTGTCGTTTGGGCAGAGGAACAGCTCGACGCCGAAGATGCCGCGACCGCCGAGGCGATCCGTCACGCGCTTCGCGATCGCCTGCGAGCGCTCGATCTGCAGCGCCGACATCGGGTGCGGTTGCCACGACTCGACGTAGTCGCCGCCGACCTGACGGTGACCGACGGGATCGCAGTACGACGTGCCGCCCGCGTGGCGCACGGTGAGCATCGTGATCTCGGAGTCGAACTGGACGAGCTCCTCGACGATGACGCGGCCCTTGCCGGTGCGGCCGCCGGTCTGCGCGTAGTCCCAGCACTTCTCGAGATCCGCGGGCGACTTCGCGACCGACTGGCCCTTTCCCGACGACGACATGATCGGCTTGATGACCACGGGCCATCCGAGCTTGGCGGCGGCGGCGGACAGCTCCTCGAACGTGTCCGCGAACGCGTAGCGCGCCGTCGGCAGATCGAGCTCCTCGGCGGCGACGCGGCGGATCGCTTCGCGGTCCATCGTGAGGCGCGCGGCCTCGGCGGTGGGGATCACGGTCCAGCCTTCCGACTCGAGCTGCACGAGCTCGGGCGTCGCGATCGCTTCGATCTCCGGAACGATCAGATGTGGTTTCTCCGCTTCGACCAGCGCGCGCAGCGCACCGCGATCGAGCATGTTGATGACGTAGTTGCGATGCGCGACCTGCATCGCGGGCGCATCCGCGTAGCGATCGGCAGCGATCACCTCGACGCCGAAGCGCTGCAGCTCGAGGACGACTTCCTTGCCGAGCTCGCCCGATCCGAGGATCAGGACGCGCGTGGCAGTGGGCGAGAGTGGTGTGCCGATCGAGACGCTCATGCGCCCCGCATAGCACGCTTCCTATGCGACGGCGTCGGTCGTGTCGCCGACGAGCAACTCCGGAGCCGTCGAGCAGCGCTTGCGCGGTGGAGCGATGTGCCTGCCCTGCTCGTCGCGCAGACATGCGTGATCGAGCAGCAGGTGCATGATCGGCAACGCGAGATCGCCGTCGTGTGGTCCCGCGATGCCGGTCAGCTCGAACGACCCGGACGTCCAATCGAGGAGCGACATCAGCACCGCGCGCGCATCGGTCTCGCCGGTCGCAGAGCCCGCGTTCGCGACGTGCCCGTCGACGATATCGATCCATGCGACGTGCTCGCCGGTGAGCGCGAGACGCCCCGTCTTCTTCTCGACCTCGAGCATGGTGAGCAGCGCTGGCAGCGAGATGTCGCTCAGCGTTCCCGACAGGATCACGCGCTCGCTCGTGCGCGGACTCGCTTGCGCGAGACGGCGCGCACGGACAACGAGCTCGAGCGTGGTGAACGGCTTCGCGATGAAGTCCATCGCGCCGCGCTCGAACGCGGGTGCGAGGTCGTTCAGATCCGCGCTCGTGACGATCACCGGCACCGTGACGAGCATGCCGTCCGCGGCGAGCGTCTCGAGCACGCGGAAGCCATCGAACACCGGCAGGTGCCGGTCGACGACGATGACGTCCGGGCGCTTGCGCAGGCACGCCGCGATCGCTTCCATGCCCGTCGTCGCGGTCGCGACCGAGAAGCCCGCTTCGGCGAGCGCATTCGACTGGCGCTGCAACATGCGCGTGTCGCCATCGGCGATCACGATGTGGAGGCCGATGTTCGGCGTGCTCGATCGCTGCGCGCGACACAGCCGCTCCACGGCGAGCGCGAACAAGTGATCCGCCGGTTCGCACGCCTCGCGGAACTGGATGCCGATGCCCGGATAGCGGCCGAGGCGCAGCGCATCGTCCGGCACCAGCACGTGAGTGACGGTCGCGTACGTGGCCACGCGCTTGCCCTCGGTCGTGAACGCGACGTGGACGCTCGTTCCGATCGCGATCGGTCGACTGACCTGGAGGAACATGCCGGTGCGCGACAGATCCTGGAGGGCCACCCACTGGCGCTGCCCGTCGACGAGGCCGTCGGCGCCAGGCGTGTAGTCAGTCAGCTCGACCTGGAGGTCTATGGTGTAGCGATCCGCGAGTCTACGCACAGGGCACCTCTGTAAAGGTTCGACCGCTGACTAGCCAGTGTCTTCTCGCACGACAACCCCGCTGTTAACCGAGCGTATGATCTGCGGATGAGGATGCGGTCGAGTTTTGTCGTCGCCCTCGCATTGCTTGCAGCTGCATGCGGGAACAAAGAGCGCTCCGAGCCTGCGCCGGTGGGAAACGTCGACGAGAAGTACATCAATCAGGACCTCGCGCCCTACCTGGCGCAGCTCGAGGCTGCGACAACTCCCCTCGGGAAGATCTCCGCGACCGACGTCGTACAGGGCCCCGCGCTCGGCCGCCAGCTCGTGACCGCGCGGTCGTATCTCGCGGGGTTTCTCGTCGGAGCGCCCGCACTGACGCCGCCCTCTGCGTGGAAGGCGTCCCTCGACTCGCTCGTCGAGATCGTCACCGACATGGCCGCGGTTGTCGACGAGCTCCAGATGGCGGTCGACGCGAATCGCGCGGAGATGTTCGCGGAGGCGCACGAGAAGCTCGCGGCCACGCTGAAGCGCCATGCCGAGTGGAAGGCTGCTCTCGCGAGCGGTCTTCGCGCCGCGAAGATCACTCAGGCGCCGTTGCCCGCACCGCCCGAGCCGACGACGAAGCCGCCGGTCGATCCCACGCCGCATCCGTGCGGCGGTCCGTGCCCGTGCACCGACTCGTCGATCGAGAAGACGGGCGACGTCATCACGAAGTGCATGCTGTCGCGCGACTACGGCGTCTCGGGTGTCCATTGCGCGAACGGCCTCGTGCTGTTCGATAGCGAGACCGGCGAGCTCGCCGAGTGCACCGCGGCAGCGACGTTCACGCCGTACGCGATCGACACGCCGGGAACACCGAAGGAGCGCGTCGCGCTGTGCGGTTCCGGCCCCGTCACGAAGGCCTCGTTCGGCGTGTCGAGCTGCGTCCTCGACGCAGCGCTGGTCGTAGGCCCCGACGATGCGAAGACGACGATCGCCAAGACCGCGCGCATCTTCTATGCAGCGCCGCTGCAGATCACCAAGGCGGTCATGCCCGACGGCACGCAGACGTGCTTCGACGCGGCCGGCAAGGTCGTCGACTGCGCGTAGCGATCACGCGAGCGAGTTGATCTTCTTCTCCAGCTCGCGCAGCTCGTAGTCCAGCACGATCTCCGGCAGGTTCTCCGCGGTCACGCGCGCGATCGCTTCGGCGAGCACCGTGGCGCGGTCCTCGAGCGTCGTCGCCTTCGCGAGCTTCGCGTAGTCGGGCGCGAGATCGATCGCCGCCACTGCCTCCACGAGCCGCGCGCGCGATGAATCATCGGTGAACGCGCCGAGCGCGCGAACGATCACGTGGCGGCGTCCCGCGGGTCCCGTCGCCGACGAGAGCTTCGCGATCCACGCATCGATCGTCGACGGTGGGTCGGCGATGGGCGCCACCGCCGACGGCACGGCGACGCGTGCGCGCGCATGACCTTCGAGGAGCGCACGCAGGCGCGGCGTTGGCTGATGGAGGATCTTCTCGTTGTGCTCCGCGAAGCGCGCCGCGTAGGTCGGCGATGCGAGCTCGAAGGCGGTCGTCGTCCCCGACCAGCCGAGGTACGTGACCGCTGTTCCCGCGGCGGAGCACGAAGGACCGCGCATCAGCTCGGCGGCACGACGTCGCCGCGTGACGAGAACGAACGCGATCGCGATGGCGACGGGAATCACGACGAGGCCGACAGGGCCCAGCGCGATCGTGGCGGCGACAGCGGCGAGCAGACCGCCGAGGAGCACCGCCGCGGACGCGACACCCGCCGCCTCCGACGCAGCGACGTGCGCGTTGCATCGCTTGCAGGACGGCATCGCCATCGAGGCGGCGCTCGTGCGCGTCGCACGCCCTCCCGTCGTGGGGACCACCAACTCCGCGTCGGGGATCGCGCCGCAGCACGGACACTCGTGCGGGATCGCGAACCGCCGCGAGGAGACCTCGACGAGCACGCCGCTCATGTCCCCGATTCTAGACCCGCCTCGGGGTACAACCGCCTCCAAATGAGGGTGACAACGTGTGTGCTCGTCGCGAGCACCTTGGTCGCGTGTACGCCACGAACGCCCAAGCCGGCGGGAAAGCCAACGGCTCCGGAGCTCGATATCGACGAGGGCTGGGTCGATCCCACCACCGCCATGCCGCTACGCACGAAGGGCGACGAGAAGATGCGCCAAGCGGCGCTGAAGAACCCCACGGCTCCCGTGATCGCCATCCGCGGCGCGACGATCCTCACGGCCACAGGTACGAACATCGAGCGCGGAACGATCGTGCTCTCCGACGGAGCGATCACGGCGATCGGGCCCGACGCGTCGGTCGCGATTCCCGCAGGCGCACGAATCGTCGACGGTGCGACCAAGTTCGTCACGCCCGGAGTGATCGACGCGCACTCGCACATCGGCGTGTACTCGGCGCCCTCGTCGCACGCGCACGACGACGGCAACGAGTCGACAGCCCCGACCACGGCCCACGCTCGCGCCGAGTACGCGTATTGGCCGCAGGATCCACAGATCGCGCGCGCGGCCGCGGGCGGCGTGACGACCGCGCTGATCCTGCCGGGCAGCGCCAACCTGATCGGCGGAGAGGGCTTCACGGTCGCGATGCGTCCCGGTCGCGTCCCCTCGGAGGTCGCGTTCCCCGGCGCTCCGCACACGCTGAAGATGGCGTGCGGTGAGAACCCGAAGCGCGTGTACGGCGACAAGGCCGGGCCCAAGACGCGCATGGGCGAGTACGCGATGTTTCGCTCGGCGTTCTACAAGGCGCGCGCGTACGCCGCGAAGCAAGCCGCGTACGATCGCTCGCGCGCGCAGTGGATCAAGAAGCGCGACCGCGCCGCGGAGCTCGACGCGAAGCTCGCGCCCGGTCAACCGAAGGTGAAGGTGGAGTCCGCGCCCGAGGAGCCGGGCGTGGAGCTCGAGAACGAGACGCTCGCCCGCGTGCTCTCCGGGGCAACGCTCGTGCAGATCCACTGCTACAAGGCGAGCGACATGGCGCAGCTGATCGCGATCGCCGACGAGCTCGGCTTCACGATCCGCTCGTTCCACCACGCCCTCGACGCGTACAAGATTCGCGACCTGCTCGTCGCGAAGAACATCGCGGTCAACACGTGGGCCGATTGGTGGGGCTTCAAGCTCGAGGCGTTCGACGGCATCCCCGAGAACGCAGCGCTCATCACCGAGAGCGGTGGGCGCGCCACGATTCACTCCGACTCCGCGATCGGCATCCAGCGTTTGAACCAAGAAGCCGCGAAGGCGATGGCCGCCGGTCGCGCCGCTGGCATCCAGATCTCCGAGGAGCAAGCGCTGCGCTGGATCACGATCAACCCGGCGTGGGTGCTCGGCATCGACGACGTGACCGGCTCCCTCGAGGTCGGCAAGCGCGCCGATGTCGCGGTGTGGTCCGGACATCCGTTCTCGGTGTACTCGCGCGCGGAGCTGACGATCGCCGGCGGCGACGTCACGTTCGATCGCACCAAGGGACTGCCGCCCTCGGACTTCGAGCTCGGCCACACCACGACCGACGCCGGGAGGACGCCATGATTCGCGCGCTGCTCTTCGTCCTTCTCGCGAGCACCGCAGCATGGGCCGAGACCATCGCGATCACCAACGCGACGATCTACGCGCGCCCCGATCAGAAGCTCGACGGCGCGACGATCGTCCTGCGCGACGGCAAGATCGCCGCGATCGGAGCCGGCATCGCCGTGCCCGCCGGCGCGACAACGATCGACGGCACCAACAAGATCGTGACCGCAGGGCTCATCGAGTCTGCGACGCAGATCGGCCTCGTCGAGGTCGACCTCGAGTCGTCGGGGAACGACGGCCAGTTCAGCCCGCACCAACAAGAGGTGCACGCGTCGTATCGCAGTCGCGATGCGTTCGACGCGCGCTCCGTCGCGATTCCCGTCGCGCGCACGGGTGGCGTAACGTCCGCCATCACCGGGCCGCTCGGCGCACTCGTCGCGGGCCAAGCCGCGTTCGTGTCGATGGGCGGCGGCGTCACTCCGCCCGCTCCGCTGCGCACGACGATCGCGATGAACGCGGCGCTCGGTCGCGGCTCCAACCGGCTCGCGTCGCGCGGCCACGCGATCGTCAAGCTGCGCGAGCTGCTCGACGACGTGGATCTGTATCGCAAGAACAAGGGCGCGTTCGACCGCAACCAGGCGCGCCGCCTCGCCGCGGGCCGCCTCGATCTCGAAGCGCTGATCCCCGTGCTCGAGGGGCGGCTGCTCCTCGTCGTGCGCGCCGATAGCGAGGTCGACATTCGCGCGATGCTCGCGCTCGCCGCCGAGCGTCGCTTGCGCATCGCGATCGCGGGCGGCGCCGAGGCGTGGCAGCTCGCGAAGGAGCTCGCCGCGACCAAGGTGCCCGTCATCCTCGATCCCACGGCGAACCTCCCGGACAGCCTCGCCGCGATCGACGCGCGCGACGACGCGCCGGCGATCCTCGCGACGGCGGGCGTCACCGTCGTGATCTCGACGATCGGCGAGGCGTCCAACGTTCGCACGCTGCGCCAGCTCGCCGGTGTTGCCGTCGCGAACGGCCTGACGTGGCAGCAGGGCCTCGCGGCGATCACGCAAGCACCCGCGCAGCTGTACGGCATCACGGATCGCGGGACGCTCGAGCGCGGCCGCGTGGCCGACGTCGTCGTGTGGACCGGCGATCCACTCGAGCTGTCGTCGCGCGCCGAGACCGTGATCATCGGCGGTGTCGTGCAGTCTCTCGTCACGCATCAGACGCGTCTACGCGATCGCTATCGCACCGTTCCGGTCCAGACTCCGTAGGGAAGGAGAACGTGATGGAGATCGAGCGCAAGTTCCTCGTCGATACCTCGCTGTGGACGCCGCGCGCCACGGGCACGCCGTACACGCAGGGCTACTTGTCGTCGGCGAAAGAGCGCACCGTGCGCGTGCGGCGGGAGGGCGAGCGCGCCACCTTGACGATCAAGGGACCGACGCGTGGCATCTCGCGCGCGGAGTTCGAGTATCCGATTCCGCTCGCGGATGCCGAGGCGATGTTTCCGCTGTGCGAGCAGCCGCTGATCGAGAAGGTCCGCCACACAGAAGAGCACGGCGGGCACACGTGGGAGATCGACGTGTTCTCTGGCGACAACGCAGGGCTGGTCATCGCGGAGGTCGAGCTCTCCGACGAGAACGAAGCTGTCGATGTTCCAGCGTGGGCAACTCGCGAGGTGTCCGATGATCCGCGCTACTACAACGCGAACCTGATCGCGAACCCGTACAAGAGCTGGTGACTACTTACCGTTGCGCGAGGCCACGGTCTCGCGCTCGGTGCGAGCCACGAGTCGCTGCTTGTTCGCGGTGACCGTCGGTGCGCCGGCCCCGAGGTGTGGCATCGAGGGCGGTCGTCCCGTCGCGATGGAGCTCGCTGCGGTCACCATGTCCGTACCTGCCTTCGCGATCACCACGTTGCCCGCCACCGTCGGTGTCTCCGGTGCGCTCGTGGCGCCAGGCGAGAGGCTCTCCCACCACGCCTCCGCTTGCTCGCGCGTCCACGCGTGCTCCGCGGGAATCGCGATCGCCTGCAGCGCCTTCGCGAGGTGGCGCGCGCTCTCCGGGCGATTCCTGGGCTGCTTCGAGAGGCACGCGACGATGACATCCTCGAGCTCGCGCGGCATCCACGCGTGCACCTTGTCTCGCAGGTTCGGAATCGGCTCGTGGATGTGCGCCTGGAGCGCGTCGTCGCCCGAGGCGCGCGGAAACACTTCGTCTCCGACGAGCAGCCACCACGCGACGCAACCGAGCGCGTACAGATCGCCACGCGCGTCGAGACGCGCTCCCACCGCTTGCTCCGGTGGAATGTACCCAGGCGTTCCGATCACCACGCCCTCGGTCGTCAGGCGCTCGCCGGACTGGCCCGTCGACGGTGGAGTCCCGCCCGGTGCGACGACGAGCTTCTCGTCGTCGATCGGATCGGCGATGTTGTGAACGATGCCGAAGTCGAGGAGCTTGACGATGTCGACCTCGTCGGCCGCTTTGCACAGATAGAGGTTCGCCGGCTTGATGTCGCGATGCAGGAGGCCGGCATCGTGCGCCTCGGCGAGCGAGCTGCACGCCTGCGTGATGATGTCGATCACGCGCGCGGCTGGCTGCGGTCCGTGCTCGCGCACGAGCTTGGACAGATCGAGCCCCTCGAGGAGCTCCATCACGAAGAAGAACGATCCGTCGTCGGTGACGCCGTAGTCGTAGAGCTCGGTGGTGTGACGCGACCGCAGCGACGCGAGCGTCTGCGCTTCGCGACGGAAGCGCTCGTGGACGTACTCCGCGTGGCGCGGATCGCTGAGCACCTCGCGGCGCACGAGCTTGATCGCGGCGTGACGTGCAAGCAGGTGGTGTTCGGCGCGCCACACCTCGCCCATGCCGCCCTGCCCGAGCCTCTCGACGAGGCGATAGCTCCCCGCTTGCTTCGCGCGCTCCTCCGCGGACTTCGCGGCCGCGCGCGCGTCACCGACGGCGCGGCGCATGCGGATGATGTTCCACGCGAACATGAGCGCGACGCCGAGCGCGATCGCGAGCGCCGCTGCGGACGCGATGATCGACGTGCGGTTCAGCTTGCGCGTCGCGCCGAACAGCGTGTGCTCGGGGACAAACGTGGCGACGTACGCCTCGAGCGGCGTGGTGGTGCGCACGGGCGCGACCGAGGCGAGATACGCGCCATCGCTCGCTTCGATGCGCACGAACGTCAGCTTCTGCGGGATCGCGGTCCCGAACTCGCCGAACAACGCGTCGAGCGCGGGATCCTTGAAGTCCGTGTAGCGCAAGAGGCGCTTCTCTTGCGTCGCGATGTCCGGGATCGACACCGAGGGATTCGCGAGGATCGTTCCGTCCGCCGTGAACATCACGGTGCGCGCACCGACGAGCGGAGGCTTGCGGATGAACTTCGATAGCTCCGCGACATCGAAGTCCAGCGTGAGCACCGCGGTCAGCGAGCCATCCTCCCCGTAGACCGGCTCGGTCACCGTGACGCCCGTCTTGTGCGACGTGGAGAACGTGCGCGGCGGGAGCCACACGCGCTTCTTCTCCGCGATCGCCTGCACGTACTGCTGGCGCGTGCGCGGATCGTAGTCGCTCTTCTCGACGCTCACGATCTTCGCCTCGCCACCCGAGAAGCCGTAGTTGGTGCGCTGCTGCTCGCTCACGCGCGTCTCGTGCACCATCAGCTCGTCGGTCTTGCGATCCGTGAAGGTCCCCCACATCACGCCGATCGGAAACACGATCGTCGCGTTCGCGATGCCGGGCCGACCGACCACGACATCGCGCATGCGCGACACGGCATCTGGCGTGGGCAACGCGGGTTCGGCCAGCAGGCGCAAGCTCGACAGCACGGGCGCCGCTTGATCGAGCGCGAAGCCAACATCGCGCTGCACCTCCACGGCCTGCGCTTCGAGCTGGTAGTGCGCCATGGTCTCCGCCGTGTCGCGCGTGGCGCGGCGACCGAGCAGCAGCACGACCACGCCGACCGCGACGACCAGCGTCGGCAAGATGATGAGGACGCTGGCGGGCGACGCGAACCATCGACCGAGTCGCGCTTTGGGCGACGGGTCGCCAAGCGTGTTCGTTGGTTCTGGCACCGCGCCCAGTCTATCAGCTAGCGGTGCTGAACCAGGGCTCGGGGACCGCTCCATGCAGGCACGTGATCGTTCTCGCGGCCCATGGCCTCGACCACGCCGACTCTTCCGGATCCTCCGGCGTACCCTTCGCCACGCCCTCCGCAGGGTCCCAATCCGCTCGCGCACCGGGCACGAGTCCGTGCAGCCCGCTCTGATGAAAGCCGATCACGTGGGTGTGTCCAGCGACGCGCGCTCCGAAGAAGTCCGCGAGCGACTCGGCAAACGCGATCCCACGGCGAGCACCGAACGCCGAGCAGGTGCGGAACCAGACGAGCGCGTCGGGTGCGAGGCGTTCGCGAAGAGAGGCCAGGCCTCCATGGTGCTCGTGACCGGCGAGCAGCGACGACGAGAACAGCGGCTCCTGATCGATCAAGATGCGCCCCCACCGACCGTGTCCCCAGTACTGGAGCTCGTCGATCGGTTCGCGTAGTTGTCCGAGCCACGCGAAGGCCTCGGCCCAGCTCGCGACGCCCTTCGCGCGATCGATGCGACGAAGCCCGCGATAGAGGTAGCTGCCCGCGGCCCACGGCACGGTGAGACCACCGCCCTTGCGCACGCAGGTTCGATCGTAGAGGAGCACGCGCACGATGCACGCAGTATGACGTGATCAGCGCGGTGTGCTCGCCGCGACCTGCAAGAAGCTATCGACCGCCGCGAGCAGCTCACCATTATCGACCTGCGCGTAGTTTGCGAGCGCTCTCGAGAAGTCGCCGGTGCGCTCGAGGAACCTCGGCAGCACGGCGGCGTCGGCGAAGTCGGGCGTCCAGTCGCCGTAGCCGAGCTTCGCGAGGTAGCGCGAGTTCAGCATCTGCTCGAACTGTCGCTCGAGCGGCACCGCGAGCATCGGCTTGCCCAAAAACAGCGCTTCGCCCATGAGCGTGAAGCCGCCGCCCGCGATCACCGCGCGACACGTCGCGAGATCTTCGATGAAGCCCGCCTCGGAGAACGGACGAAAGCGCAGCGCACCTTCGGTGGTCTCCTCGGTCGCGCCAGGCCGCATGCCGTAGATGCGCGCCTCGATGCCGCTCGCGTCGAGCGCGGCCTGCAGCTGCTCGTTGGCGCCGGATTGATACACGAGCAAGTGTTCGCCGGGCTTCGCGGACGCCTTCGCCGCGAGGATCTCGGGGCGCAGGATCGGCGGGAACAGGAACGTGCGCTCCTTGCGCGGCGGCGGGTGGAAGAACGTCGTGATGTAGTACGCGTCGCACTCGGCGAGCTTTGCCTTCACGAACGACTTCGTGAGCTGAAACGAGACCTGAACACCGTCGACGACATCGTCGGGCAACGTGCAGCGATCGATCACCTGCATGTTGTCGATCGAGAGGATCGGCAACCGATGCGTGCGCCCGTAGTAGTACGTCCACGACTCGAAGTCGCTGATCACCACGTCCGGCTCGAACGACGCGATCAGATCGAAGTATGCCGAGATGTTCGTGGGCAAGCCCGCGATGCCTTCGAGCACGTTGCTCCACAACGTCTTGCCCATCCGCACGCGATTCTCCTCGAGGATCATGTGCAGTCCGTGGATCGTGTTGACGCCCTCGAAGCGCTTACCGAGGAACGCAGCCGCGCGGCCCGACGCCACGATCTCCACGGTGTGGCCCTTCGCGATCAGATGTTCGATCACCACGCGGGACCGCATCGCGTGCCCCATTCCCTCGCCGGTCACGCCATAGAGCACCTTCATTGCGAGTACTGTAGCCGCCCGTGCGCCGCCGTGTCTGGTGCGAGATGCTTCCGTTCGCCGAGCTGTCACCAGCATTGCTCCAAGCGCTCGCGGTTCGCCGCATCGATCTGCTTCTTGCCGTGCGCCCCTGGCAGCTCGCGGAGATCTCCGCCGTCGCCGCGCGCGTTCGCGATGCCGGCGTGTACCTCGGACTGTGGCCCATGCTCGGCGACGCGCACGGCCGGTGGGCGTCGGTGCGCTCGATGGTCGGCTTCATCGCGCTCGCCGACGCGGTGCTCGAGCGGGTGCCAGCGGCCGACGAGCTCGTGATCGATCTCGAGCCACCGCACGAGGTGCTCTCGCAGTGGAAGGCGCTGCGCCCCGCGGTTCCGACCGCGCAGGGCTATGCGGAAGCGCGCGCTGCTCTCACCGCGGCGATCAAGCGCTGGAAGTACAGCAGCGGCGCGTTGCGTGTCACGACCGCGATCCTTCCGCTCGTGCCGCTCGAGCTCGTCGGCGAGTGGATGCAGCGCGCGCTCGGTACGCCGGCGACCGCGCTTCCCGTCGATAGCCACGACACGATGGCGTACACGTCGCTGTACGAGGGATGGTCGCGCGGGCTCGTCGGGCGCCGACGCGCCGAGCTGTTGCTCTCGCTCACCGCCAAGCTCGCGCGCAGGCGTTTCGGATCGCGCGCGGCGATCTCGCTCGGCTGCGTCGGTCCCGGCGCGTTTGGCGACGAGCCCGGCTATCGCGACGTGAGCGAGCTCGCGCGCGATGTCGCGATCACTCAGCGCGCGGGCGTCGAGGAGATCGCGCTGTTCGACCTCGCGGGCTGCGTGCGGCGTGGCGACGTCGAGGCGTGGCTCGACGCGCTGTGCTCGTAGGCGTCGAACGGATCGGGCACGTCGAGGCCGAGCGCCGGATCGTGAAGCGGCATGAGGAAGATGTCCGCGTAGAGCCACTCCACGAAGCCGGCAACGCCCGCCCACTCCGTGTGCTGCGCGAACGCGTCGTGAATGCGCCGATGTAGCTCCGTGTTCGTCGCCGTGTCACCCGCGAGCCCCGACGACGTCTGCGGCAGCGGCTCCACCTGACGCAGCAGCGGAAGCTCCACGACGTGCTTCGCGATCGCGAGCTCGCTCGCCCGCATCGCGCGCGAGGGTGGCGGCGGTAGCGCGGGCGGCGCGCTCGTCGCAAACGCGTGGAGCTGCGGCAGCACGCGGCGATCCGCGCTCGCGAACGTACGAGCCTGCGCCAGCAGCCGCAGAAACGTGTCCGCATCGAACAGCCCGGGGAGCGCGTCGACGACGCGGCCCTGCGTGTCGAGGACCAGGTGCGCGCTGTTGCCCGTGATCGTCTTCGTGATGGTGCGGCCGTCGCCGAAGTCGAGCGTGACGATCGGCACCGGACGCACGGACTCCCAGTGCAGGACAAAGTCCTGGCGAAGCACCTGGTGAACGCGCGAGTCGCTGTACAGCACTCGCTTGAAGAAGCGGCTGTTCGCGCACGTGAGCTCGTCGAACAGATTCCCGAGCAGGCGCAGCGAGAGGATCGGTCGGTTCGAGCGTCGCGCCTCGGCGATCGCTGGAGCGAGGTCACAAAACCAAGGTAGCGAGCGGAAGTCCGTCATGACGTCACACTGCGGCCGGATGTGTAAGGCCAGTGTTAGGAAACGGGGACCGGGCAGCTCCACCGATATCCCACCCCTTTGATCGACACGATGATCACCGGGCTCGACGCGTCTCGCTCGATCTTCGCGCGCAGCCCTGCGATCGCCACGTCGACAGCTCGCGTCTCGCTCGCTGGCGACACCTGCCACACGTGCTGCAGCAGCTCGGAGCGCTCGACGACGGTACCTGCCTTGCGCGACAGCCAGCGAACGAGGGCCACCTCCTTCTTGGTCAGCTCCACCTCCACGCCATCGCGCACGGCGATCGCCGCGGACAGATCGATCACGCAGCCATCGGCGACGAGGCGCTCGGGGTCGCGCGGGATCATCGCCGCGCGGCGCCCGGCCGCATCGAAGCGCATCGCGACTTGCGCCATCGGAAAGCTCGCGTCGACGGCGTCGGAGGCGCCGACCTGCAGCGCGCGAATGCGTGCCTCGACATCGCCGAGCTTGGTGTACACGACCACCGCTCGTGCGGGGCGTTCGCGATGCAAGCGCTCGGCGAGCTCGACGCTGCCCACGACCACCACGTCGAACCGCGCCGCGCTGACCGCCGCACTGCCGCGCTCGACGACATGACCGTTGCGCTCGAGCATCTCGATCAGCTCCTCGTTCACCCGTCCATTCGCCACGTCGATGAGCACGCGCATGCAGAGAGCATGTCACACGCGGTAGGCTCGCCCGGAAAGCTACGCGATGAAGGTGCCGCACATCCCGCTGTCCGTACGCGTGATCATCGCCGTCGCGCTCGGTGCGCTCGTCGGCGTCATCGCAGGGACGGGCAACGTCCTACCCGGCGTCACCACGGGCGACCTCGGCAAGCTCGGTCTCCTCGTGATCCGCCTGCTGAAGATGCTCGCGGTGCCGCTCGTGCTCTTCGCGGTGCTCGACGCGATCGCGCGCACGAACGTGAGCCTGCGCCAAGGTCTTCGCCTCATCACGATCTGCCTGGTCAACGTGACCGTCGCGTTCACCATCGGTCTCATTCTCATGAACACGCTCCGCCCGGGCGATGCCTGGCGCGGTCACATCGACGAGCTCCTCGGCATGACGCACGATCAGCTCAAGGCCGTCCCCGCGGAGGCGACCCTGTCGCCGTTCGACAACCTCCAGAAGTGGGTGCCCGAGAGCATCGCGCAGCCGTTCTTCGAGAACAACGTGATCGCGATCGTCCTGCTCGCCATCCTCGCGGGCGCAGCGATCCGCAAGATTCGCGACGAAGCCGCCCACAAGAGCGACGCCGAAACGACGCGCGCGATCGGCGCGGTGATCGAAGGCGTCGCGGGCGGCTACCGCGTGCTCATGCGCATGCTCGCGTGGATCGTCGAGATCGTCCCGTACGGCGTGTTCGGCGTCGTCGCGATGACGATCGGGAGGGCCGGCTTCGACACGTTCGGCGCGCTCGTCCCGTTCCTCGCGGTGATCCTCGCTGGGTTCGCGATTCACTCGCTCGGCTACTACCCGCTCATGGCGTGGCTCGTCGGCGGCAAGTCGCCCCGAACCTTCTTCGGCAAAGGCGGCAGCGCGATCGTCACGGGCCTGTCGATGAATAGCTCTCTCGCGACGATGCCCGTGACGTTGCAGTCCCTCGACGCGATGGGCGTGTCGCCGGAGTCGGCGCGCTTGTCCACGTGCATCGGAACCAACCTCAATAACGACGGGATCACGCTCTACGAGGCGATGGCCGCGGTGTTTCTCGCACAGGCGCTCGGCTACGATCTCTCGTTCGGCGCGCAGATCACGATCGTGCTCGCATCGCTGATGGCGGGCGTCGGCATCGCTGGGATCCCCGAAGCCGGCCTCATTGTCTTGCCGCTCGTCCTCCACGCCGCGGGCCTCCCCGAACAGGTAGTCGTCGCCTTGATCCCGCTCATCTTCACGGTCGACTGGATCCTCGCGCGATGCCGGAGCGCGGTGAACGTGATGGCGGACATGCTCGTGGCGATCTTGCTCGATCGCTGGGCGCGCGCGCGAGGCGAAACTCCGCTACCTTGACGCGGCCGTGGCCGACCAGTCTGTCGTAACGCCCGCGTCGCAATCGTCGATCACCCGCAAGCTGTTCTCGCTCGCCGCGCCGATCATCGGGATCAACACGCTGAGCGTCCTCATGCTCGCGGTCGACTCCGCCCTGTGCGGTCGGCTGCCGAACGCGGATCAGGTGCTCGCGGCGGTGGGCTTCGCCGTCCAGATCGTCTTCCTCCTGATGGTCGCGATGATGGGCCTCATCGTCGGCACCGTCGCGCTCGTCGCACGTGCGCACGGAGGCGGTGACACCTCGCGCGTGGATCACGTCGTGCGGCAGTCGACCACGCTGACCGCGATCGTCGGCGTTGTCGTCGGTGTGATCGGCGCGCTCGCCGCCCATCCGATCCTCCGGTTGATGGGCGCGTCGAGTGAGGTCGCGGACATCGGGACCGAGTACCTGCAGCCGCTGATGCTCGGCACGCCGTTCTGGTACCTGACGCTCGTCTACACGGGCATCCTGCGCGGCGTCGGCAACACGACGATTCCGTTCATCTGCGGCATCGTCGCGAACATCATCAACGCGGTGCTGAACTACGGCCTCGTCCTCGGCAACCTCGGGATGCCGCAGCTCGGTGTGATGGGCTCCGCGATCGGCACGGTGATCGCGCAGCTCGTGAACCTCGCGATCCTCGTGTACGTGCTGAAGCGCGGCGCGGTGAAGGGCCTCCAGCCGTCGCTCAAACCCGCAGCGATCGATCGCGGCCTCGCGCTCGATCTGTTCAAGGTCGGCTGGCCCGCGGCGCTCGACATGCTCGTCATCAACGCGGGCTTTCTCACCGCGCTCGGCATGCTCGGCCGCATCGACGAGATCACGGTCGCCGCGCACGGCCTCGGCCTGCGCATCCAAGGGCTCGCGTTCATCCCGGGCATGTCGATCTCGCAAGCGACGGGCGCGCTCGTGGGACAAGCGCTCGGCGCTGGCGACATCGCGCGCGCCAAGCAGGTCGTGCGCGCCTCGGTCCTGCTGTGCTTCATCATCATGAGCGTGCTCGCGATCATCATCATGGTCGCCGCCGCGCCGATGACGCGCGTGTTCAACGTGGCGCCCGATACACCGCTCGAGACCTACAGCGTGCAATGGATGCAGCTGCTCGGGCTCGCCATGTTCCCGTCGGCATTCCACATCGCGCTCGTCGGTCTGCTCCAAGGCTCGGGCGCGACGATGACGAGCCTCAAGATCAACATCTGGACCACGTTCCTCATCCAGATCCCGCTGTCGTTCGCCTTTGCCTTCGTGTTCGACTGGGGCGCGTGGGGCGTGTGGCTGGGCTTCCCGTTCGTGTTTGTCGCGAAGGCCGTGTTCGCCTACGTCGCGTACCGCTCGGATAAGTGGGCGGTTACGGGCGTTCGCTTGCGGCGCTGACGAACGTCGTGACCGGCTTTCGCTACGTCCACCGGCTGCCGTAAGCTCGCGCTCGGGTGTGGACCATCATCATCACGGCAGGGTTCGTGGTGTGGATCGCGAGCATCAGCGTCGTGATCATCCTGCAACGACGCTCGGCCGCCGCGACGCTCGCGTGGTTGCTCGCGCTGACGTTCTTGCCCGTCATCGGCTACATCGTCTATCGCCTGATCGGCCCGCTGCGCCTCGAGCGCAAGCGCTTGAAGCGAACGATCACCAAGGCAGCGGTGCGCGAGGTGATGAAAGCGCAGGCAAAGCTCGCCGACGATCTGCTCGAGCATCAACAGCTCGCGCGCGTGGGCGTGGAGCTCGGCGAGGCATCACCCTTACGCGCGTCGGAGGTGGAGCTGTTCTTCGACGGCAATGCGGCGTACGCGTCGATCCTCGCGTGCATCGCAGCGGCCGAGCACCACGTCCACCTCGAGTACTACATCTGGGAGCCCGACACGATCGGCACCGAGCTCCGCGAGGCGCTGATCGAGCGCGCCAGAGCGGGCGTCAGCGTACGCATGGTCGTCGACGCGACCGGGAGCAACAACCTCAAGAAGGAGTTCTTCGCCCCGCTGCGCGCCGCCGGTGTCCGGATCGCGTTGTTCAACCCCATCCGCCTGCGCTCCCTGCGCGTCCGTCGTCCGGACTTTCGCACGCACCGCAAGATCATCGTCTGCGACGGAACGGTTGGCTTCACCGGCGGAATGAACATCACCGACAATCACAGCGAGTCGCGCAGCAAAGAGTTCTGGCGTGATACGCACATTCGCATCGCGGGCGCCGCGGTGTGGCCGCTCCAGCGAATGTTCATGGAGGATTGGTACTTCGCCGCCGACGAGATGTGCGAGGTGAACGAGGAGATGTTCCCGGCGCCGACACAGGAAGGCGAGCACCTCGTGCAGATCATCGGCTCGGGTCCCGACTCGTCTGCGTTCGCGATCCACAAGATGTTCTTCACGGCGGCCAACCAATCGCAGGAGCGCTTGTGGATGACCACGCCGTACTTCGTCCCCGACGAGGCGCTGCTCATGGCGATCACGAGCGCGGCGCTTCGCGATTGCGACGTGCGCTTGCTCGTTCCCAAGAAGGGCGACAGTCGCCTCGTCGATCTCGCGGCGCGCAGCTACTTCCCCGAGCTGCTCGAAGCGGGTGTGCGCATCTACGAGTACGAGACTCGCTTCATCCACGCCAAGACGATCGTCTGCGATGACGACGTCGCCATCGTCGGCACGGCGAACCTCGACAATCGAAGCTTCCGCCTCAACTTCGAGGTCGCAGCGATCGTGTTCGATCAGGCCGCGAATGCATCGCTCGCGGCCGCGTTCACCAACGACCTCGCCGACGCTCGCGAGATCACGCGCACCGACTTCGAGCGGCAGTCGTTCACGGCTCGCCTCGGCCAAGCGGGCGCCCGCCTGATCTCCCCGCTGCTGTGATCACTTCTTCTTCAGCTGATGGAGGATGAGCGAGTTGCCATCCGGATCGCTCGCCACGGCCTGGCGACACACAGGCGAGTGAAAGATGTCCATCCGGATCTCCACGTTGTTCGCCTCGAGGTGGGCGACGGTGGCATCGAGATCGTCGACCTCGAAGGCGATCGTCGCGCCGCCGCCGCTCGCCTTCATGTGTCTGCCCTCGCGATCTTGAAACAGCGCGAAGCATCCGCCGCCCGGTAGGTCGTACTCGGACCACGTGCCGTCCGTGGAGTGCGAGCCGAGCGTGAGCCCCAGGACGTCTTGATAGAACGCGCGGGCGCGCGCTGCGTCGGTCGTGGGGTAGACGGTGAAGGCGACCTTCTCGATCTTCATAACCCCGAGTTTATATGCGCAATGGTGTATACGGTCAAGACTTGCTGATCTCGACGGTGCCGGTGCCGATCAGCGCGGCGACGCGACGAGCGGACGTCTCGGTCAGCGAGCTGCCGGAGGCGACGACGACGTCGCCCGTCTCGTCGACGATATCGCGCATGATGATCATGCCCTCGCGCAGCTCCGACGCGCGAATCGACGTGGGGATGTTCGCGGACACGGTCACGACGCACTCGATGTAGAGGCCGTTCGCGTCGGTGATCTTGAAGCCGCGGCGGCGCTTCTCGCTCGCGAACACGTTCTCGTTAGACGGCAGCCCCATCGCGAAGCTCATCCCATCGTCGAGCGCTGCGCGACGAATCGCGCCCCCGGCGATGTTGGCCATCTCGCGAAGCGCGTCGAGGATCGCCTCGATGCTCGCATCTCCGCCGAGGAGGGTCTCGGTGAGGTGGTTCGCGGTCGGTTCGTCGATTCCGATGCCGAGCTGGACCTGGAGGTGATCGGTGGCCAGCGTCAGCGCGATCACGCTGGTGTGTGCGAGCGACCGCGTCTCGCAGCACGACTGATGCAGGGATGCACCGAGCAGCTCGCTCAGCTCCTGCGCGACGATCGACTCGACCTCGCTGAAGATCCGGACGCGGCCGATGCGCATCGTCACGGTTGGAACCTTCACCGGCATGACCACTGCGGAGATGGGTCGTCCGGTTTCTGACCAGATCAAGGGGCTGCTGTCGTTAGGATTGTTTCCTAGTTAACGGACCGGCACTGGAACTGTGGCGAAACTGGTCGACTCGCGACATGTGTTCACGAGCTTCCGCATCAAGCTGCTCCTCCTCACGGTGGTGCCAACCATGCTGGCGGTGCTCGTGGTCGGTGGCGTACTCACACATTGCCAGACCGCTCACCTCGAGTCGGCGCTGCGGGACAAGGCGACTCGGTACGGCGAGATCGCGTCCGTCCAGCTGCGGTCGGCGATCGCCTACGATGATCGCGAGACGGCTCGCGAGACGCTGAACGGGATCGTTCGCGACGATGACGTCGTCGCCGTCCATCTCTTTAACGCGGCGGGAACGCTCCTTCACGCGTACGGCCGCACGATGCCCGCCGGCATCGTCGAGGGCGCCCCACCCGTCTCGGTGGCCGGGACGTTCGCGGTCGTGATGCCGATCCGCTCGCTCGAGGGACCCACGGGCTCGATCGAGATCGCCGTCTCCACGAGCGCGCTCACCGCCGAGCGCACGCGCATCATTCGGCTCACGGTCCTCGTCGCTGTCATCGCGGCGCTGCTCGCGCTGGCCGTCGCATTCCCGATCGCGCGGCGGATGTCGCGCCGGATCAAGAAGGTGGCGCGCTATGCGACCGCCATCGCATCCGGCGAGCTCGCCACCAAGCCGATCGACGAGCGCGGCAACGACGAGCTGGCGCAGACCGCGAGCGCGGTCAACACGATGGTCGCGCAGCTCCAGCAGCTCATGGCCCAGCAGGCCGAGCTCGCGGCCGACCAGCAGCGCCTCGTCCTCGACCACGTGAATCAAGGCTTGTTCGCCGTGACGTACGACGGTGTGTTCGTCGGTGAGCGCTCGCGTGCGACCGAGTCGATGCTCGGCACCATCGACGACGACTCCCTCGTGGCGATCATTCGTCGTCACGATGCGAACGCCGCCGCGGCCTTCGAAGTCGGCTTCGCACAGCTCGCGAGCGATATCCTTCCGCTCGAGGTCGCGCTGTACCAGCTCCCGCAGGAGCTCGTAGCGCGTGGACGCATCCTGGCGCTCGAGTACACGCCGTTCACGGATCCCGCCGATCTGACGAGCAAGCGCGTGCTCGTGACGATCACCGACATCACCGAGGAGCGCGAGCACGCCGTGGCCCGCGAGATCGAGGCCGAGTCGGCCGCATTCGTGAAGCAGCTCGCGTGCGATCGCCACGGCGTTCGTCGCTTCGTCGAGGATGCGCGCGCGCAGATCGACATCGTCGGCAACTCGAAGTCGACGCCAGTGCTGTTCGCTGCCCTCCACACGCTGAAGGGCAACGCCGGGCTGATGGGCCTCGATGGGTGGGTCAAGCGATGTCACGACGCCGAGACGCTGCTCACCGAGAACGGGACGCTCACGCCCGATCAGCGGCAAGAGATCGTCTGGGCATGGGACGCCACCGAGGATCGCGTGCTGCCCTTTCTCGAACAGCAGTCCACGATCGAGGTCACCACCACCGACTTCGAAGCACTCGTTCGCATCGCGCGGCGCGAAGGCAGCTGGATCGAGCTCCGCAACATGCTGCGCGACCTGACCCAGGAGTCGACGGCGATGCCGCTGCGCAAGCTCTCCGCGCACGTCCGCGAGCTCGCGGCGCGTTACGAGCGCCCGCTCGGTCGCGTGCTCGTCGAGGACAACGCCGTGCGTCTCGATCCCGAGCGCTGGGGGCCGCTGTGGTCGGTGTTGACGCACGTGGTTCGCAACGTCGTCGTCCACGGCATGCAACCCGACCGACCGACGAACATCGCGCTTCGCACGACTCGTCGAAGCGATGGCGTCACCATCGAGATCGCAGACGAGGGCCGTGGCATCCAGTGGGAGACGTTGCGCGAGCGTGCGCGCGCCGCGGGCTTGCCGCACGCAACGCGCGACGACCTGATCGCCGCGATGTTCGCGTCGCAGATCTCCACGAGCGACACCATCGACGACACGTCGGGACGCGGGGTGGGTCTCGCTGCCGTCGCTGCCACCTGCACCGAGCTCGGCGTTTCGTTCGAGCTCCCCGTCCAGACCCGCGGAACGACGTTCCGGTTCCATCTCCCCACGTCGCCGTCGCGGATGTCACTGGCCAGCATCGATCGCGAAGAAACATGTATCGCCACCTCCTGACCCCTCCCCCCCTCTACC